>CAMBZX010000037.1 GCA_945872185.1 Synechococcus sp. UW140
CCGCTCAAGCCTGGCCATGGGCACAAGTTGGAGCGCTCGGCGGCCGAGGGATTCCTGGCCACCCGCAGCTTTGGTTGGCGATCCACTCTTGAACAAGAGCAGCGCCAGCCGGTGCTGATGCCCTTGATTGACCTCCTCAACCACCATCACCAGGGAGCCCCTTATGCGATCACCAATGGCGCGATGAGGATCAAGGCCGCGCAAGCAGGCAGCCGCGAGTGTTTTGCCCACTACGGCAATCGCCGCGACGTGCTCGATCTAGCCCTCCACTACGGCCACTGCGATCACTCCACCCCCTTCGCCCACAGTGCGCCACTTGAGATCAGGGTTGAAGGGGTGGGAACCATTCGAGTGGAGCATCAGGGCCAACGAGCACCCGTGCATCCCTTTGATCCACCACGTGTAACGCTCGAGCCCGACGGCCTGAGGCTCAGTCACCTGTGTTGCCACCAAGAACACCCTGAGCGAGTGCAAACGATGCTCAAGCTGGCGCTGCAAGGAAGCCTTAAACGCGGCGGCCATGGCGAGATCGACGCCCGGCAATTCGCTCAGAAGGGCTTGAACGCCATCGGAGCAGCAAACCTGCGCCTGCTGGATCAGCTGGCAGCTGCAGCTCAATCCTCACTGCATCCAGGCTCTGCAACGCTTGCAGCGGCAGCCCATCGCCAGGCGTTAATCATCCAAGCGGTGCTGGGCGCTTAGCCATCGAGCGCTTGCCACCAGCCGCTGAGGGCCTTCATGGTGGCGAGAGCACGGCTAGTGCCCATCACTCCTTTCATCGTCGGCTCAGCGCTGGCCAACACGTCTTCTGTTTCGCGGCGAATCGCCTCCAAATCCCAATACCTCGCCAGTGCTGGATGCCAATCACTCGTTGCATTCAAGCTGCGTTCCAGCGCCTGCTGTTGCTTGCTGATCAGCTCAGAACGCCATTGCTCCAGGCCGCCTTCTGGCTCACGGTCTTTAGTCGGGTTGTCGCGTAGAAACGGCGGCAGAAACGGTGCAAAGGCCCTGCGGTGCAACAGCCGGCCGCGGCCAGCGCCCTCACCAAACAGCGCCGGATCCTGCTGCAGCAGGGCCGCAATCAAGCGTTCATCAAGCAGGGGGAACGCTTTGGCCATCCCAAGAGAAGCCGCCAGACGGGTTTCATCTTCCGCGCGCACAGCCACCCAATCGGCTAGCACCCGCCGGCGAATCGAGTGGTGCTGCCTCAGGTAGCCATCAATCTCCCAGGGGTATTGCGCCTTGAGATGAGGCCCTACCCACATGCGGCCTTCAGGGGTGAGCGTGCGGCTCAACACATCACTGGAGCAGAAGTCGCGGGTTCGGCGCAGCACCTTGTTCACGGCCCAGGGGCGATATCTCAGCGCCAGGGCGCGGCCCCCTGCGGTTTTTAATGCCGCCCGCCGCCCGCCCATCCAGTGAACTAAGGCCCGCCAGCGCCCCAGCGCTACCAGGTCACTGGGCACATTGGCGGCGTTGTGGCTGATGGCCTGATCGCCACCAAAACCGCTGAACAGCACGGTGCAGCCCTGCTGGCGCAGCAGCGCCACCGCCAAGGGATTGCCGCCGATTTGGGCTGGGGCCCCAAACACATTCAGCTGCTGCTGGAGCAGATCAATTCCCGGCTCCCCTTCACCATTCCCTGGTTCAAAGCGATGGCACTGCTCGGGCTTCAAGCGGTGAAACGGCCTGAACTGCTGCAGGGGCGCTCCTTCCCCGCCCCCTTCCTGGCTCCAGGTGTGCAGCCGCTCAGGAGCAACTCCTACGCCATGCACCAGGGCCCCGAGCACCGCATTGGAATCGAGGCCGCTGCTGTGCTCGCAGCCGATCTCGCCGTGGTGTCCGTCCACCGCCTGCTGCACATGATCCACCAATCCCTGCCGCAGGAACTGATGCAGCGTCTCTGGCTCCATGGCCGTTGCCCCACCAGCTAGCGGGTCATAGGCGCTGGCGTGCACCGCGCCGTCGCTGCCAACCAGCACGTGCTGAGCCCGCGGCAAGCGGCGGATGCGGGTGTAGGGCGCCGCTTCTGCGTTGTGGTTGCCGCTGATCAGGGCAGCCACATAGGCGGGGTTCACATCGTCTGGCAGGGCATCGCCATGCAGGGCGTGGGCTTCCGTCCAGCTGCGCACCACCTCGGAGCCCACCGCAAAAAGGGGTTGGCGATGGAAGGCATCGGTTCGGTAAAGCCCCGCCGCCAAGGGCTGGGGATCTGTGCTGGGCAGGTGCAGGGCCATGGCTGCGGCTGGGGATCAGAACTGGGTGAGGGGCGCACCAGCGCCAGGGCTGAGCCCAGGGGTGTAGAGCCGGCCGGACTGCGGATCTCTGAGCCAGGCATGGGGCACCTTGCGGCCATCACTAAGTTTGCTCATGCCGAGGTGGAGCTCATTGGCCACGCCAATCAGATCCAGCAGCAGCCTGCCACTAAGCGAACGGCTCAGGCAGGTGCTGGCCCAGCCTGCGCGCCGGCAGCGGGTGCGCATCAGCCAAGCCAGGCGGCCGCGCCAGAGCTGCTGCCGGGCTGGGGCGAGCTGCAGTTGCCAGCGTGTCCAGGGGCGCCGGCGGGCCAACCCGATCAGCCTTGGGCCTGGTAGCAGTTGGATCAATAGCCAGATGCTGTGATCCAGCAGGCAAAACAAACCATAGGCAACCAGCCGGGTGGGCCAGCGCAGCAGCGGCCTCATGCCGGTTGGGCTTCCGCGAGCATGCCCCGCTTGAGTGCTTCCGCCACAAAGGCTTCTGTCTCATGGCGACAGGTCTCCGGGTCCACGGCGTACCTCGCTTGCAGGTTGCAGATCAGCTCTTCCAATTCGGCAGGCGCATCGAGCAGGTTCCAGATGCTGGAACCGGTTCCGTTGAGATTGAGATACTCGGCGTTCTCGGGGTTGAACAGGCACACCTCGCCGTCCAGTTCAGCGGCACAGATCTCGGGGTTGCGCCTGAGGGGCACGGGTCACCTTTCATACATGGAGATCCTCTCAGGGATTGAGCCTGGGCTCAAGGCTGCAGGGCTGCTGCATTTAGCCGGGCAAACAGTTGGGGCACCAGCAGACCAAAGCCGCCATTGCCCTCCAGCAGCAAGGGCTCGGGAGAAGCGGGAATCCAGTCCCAGGCCACCTGGTCAATGGCTGGCAACAGCTGGTGCATGGCGGCCGCCGCTTCCAAACAGGCACGAACACACACCGGAGCACCGCTTTGGAGTTGTCGTGTCCATCGATCCAGAGCGTCCTGTTGGGCCGCCGTCAACGGCTCCCCTGGCTTCGGCAGGCTGACGCCATCCGCACTGATGAAGGCAACTATGCCTTCGCACAAGGGCACCTCCAGCCATGCCTGCCGCACGGCAACCGGCCCCTCAGGCGATGGCCGGGTGGTGATCACCCGCACCACCACAGCAGGGTCTGTGGCCGGCAGGTCTGTGCTGTGGCAAAGGTAGGGAGCTGCCAGGGCTGGTTCGTCGCTGCGGCAGAGGCGATGCCAATGGGCCAGTAGCTGGGCGGGGGTGGGAGGTTCGGCTTCGGCTGCATGCGGTGCATCGGCAGGAAGCCGGCGGAATAGGGCCTGCTGCTCCAGGGCTGAGCCAGACCAGCGGAAACGGATCACCCCCCGGCCGGCATGGCCGCGTTGGGGTTTGAGCACCACTCCTTCTGCCCTCAAGGACTCCCACCACCAATTGGGGATCTCTGAGTGACCTTCAACGATGCCGTTGGGTTCATGAGTGCTTTGCTGCGGGTGAAGCAGCGTGAAAGGCGCTCGCCAGCGCTCGGGCGTGCAGGCAAGCAGGGCCGCTTTGTCGGCCAGCAACTGCAAGGCAGGGCGGCATTGATCCGGCCAGATGTGCCGGCGCTTGGCGTGCACTGCACCGGCCAGGCTGTCTGGGGTGTACGGCGCCAGCTTGCTCCAGGAGCGAACGCCCAGGGCCCACCACCAAGACACCTCCGCTGGCCGATAGCTGTTCAGCCAGCAGGCCGGCAGGGTCATTTGCCAAGGGAGTGCTGGCCGGCCTTTGGGCGGGCGCCTTGGCCAACGCCAGGGACGAATCAACCACCAGTGCAGCTGCTGGAGCAGTTCCAGCGGCAGCCGCCTCAGCGGTGCTGACCCCAGTCGTTGCCAGAGTTGTCCTCCTGCAAACCATCTCCAGGGCGGAGGGCTATGGAGGGTGCTGATCAGCCGTTGGAAGCCCATCAACGACCCTGAAACGGATTTAGCAGCCGCACGCCAGAACAGGCGAAGTCATCGATGTTGCGCGTCACCACGTTGAGATTGTGCAGCAGGGCGATGGCGGCGATCTGCTTGTCGATGACGTTGTGGGGGTTGGGCGCCCGCAGCCGCCCCCAAATCTGGGCTGCATCGCCATCGAGGTCCAGCACCCGATCGCCGTAGGTCTGCAAAACCTCAGCTAGCCACTGCTCAAGCAGTTGAGCTTGCGGGTACCCCCCCCGGTGGCGAATCAACTCCACTCCGCGGCGCAGCTCACCCATTGTGACTGCAGCTAGAAACAGGGGGTGTTGTCTCGGGCTGCAGCAGCCCAGAAGTCCTGCACACCGGCATCAGCGCGGCGGCCCTTACGGGCCTCGCTGATCACGTTGGTGTCAATCAAAAAAAAAAAACATCACGGGCCCCGGCTTGATCGTCAAGACGCCGGAAATCAGCGTCCACACCGACTTCCGGCATGGCAGCCAGTAATTCCGCTTCCTGGCTGCGGTCATGGGCGCCGGCCCGCTTCTTGAGCGCCTGGACCAGGGCGTCATCGACGCCGCGCACCAACAAGTTAGGCATGACCCCCCACTCGTTGATAGCAATGCTATCGGTGTTGCTTAGTGGGACGCCGCTGCCGGCATCTTTCATCCGCCATGCGGATGTCTCAGAGCCTGCTCTCGGGTGCTTTGAGTGGCGCACGCAGCCTGGTGGATCAGTTCGTTTAACCCGTAGATCTGCTCGGCCTGGTGTTGGAGGCGGTTTTGAATCAGTTCTTCCACCATGCGCTGCCGTGCCAGTGAGAGATAGCGGCTGACGGTGCGCACGTTGGTGATCCCCCAGTTTTGTCGGGCATTGGCCCGAATCTCCACCAGGGGCAGGCGCTGGGCAATCCACAGCTGAGCCTCTGCGACACGCTGCTCAACCTCCTGGCGGCTGGGCCGCGGGGAGAAAGGTTTTGCTTTGTTGGGCCGGGGTGGCTGTTGATGCCGCCGGCTGCTGCCGCCGCGTTTTGGTTGGTCGGGCGACTCTTGGGCGGCGTTCCACAGCGGTCGCCCATCGGCATCTTCTTGGCTTGCTTGGGAGCGCAGCACTTCAATTAAATCGTCGGCAGACTCACTCCAGTCAGGTGGCTTGGTGGGATCCGCTCCGGGCCGATGTTGCATCGCCATGGAGGTCGTTTGGGGATGAGATCAGGATTATTGTTCTGTGATCACATTGGGCCGCGAATGTTGTGTCTATGGCAGCTTTGTGTTGCCTTGTTGTGTCTTGCTCTCCCCCTTATTTGGGTCGTTGACGAGTGGCTGCTGGCGTTGCAGGTTGCCTTGATGCGCTGGAATTTCCAGCCGTGCCCTCGTCCGCACTCTGGATTGGGTCTGGTCACCACATAAAAGCCGGGGATGCCGCGTATGGGGTAGGGCCCTGGCCCGCATAGCCAGGACTTTTTGGCGCAGCGGCGGATCGTCGATTCCTGGTAATTGAGTTCCCGGGCCACTTCAGAGCAGGAGAAGAGTTTGGACTCCAGCTCTGGGTTTGTCAGCAGGCTGCTGGCTGGCGGTACTGGCAGCCCTGTCACGGTGGTTTTGCTGTCTGCCGCTGCATCGGCTTGGGCGAGGAAGTCACCGAGGTGAGCCTGCTGCTGCTGGTCTGCCTTGAGCCACTGGGGGTGGGGGCGGGAAGGGCGCTGAGGGTTTGGTGATGGATCGGCAGCGGCTGGCACGTTGTGATGAGGCATAGGTCGATCGCCGTCGCTGCCTGACTGGTGAATCGAGAGCCCCCCCACCCACCGTCAGATCAGCGATCGCCAGCTCGCGGTCGCCGGTCATCGGCACGACCAGAACCGTTGAATAGGAAGGGTCGAACAGGTCCATGTCCCGTACCACGACCGCTGGCCTGAGCTTGTTGGGTTCAGGTGGGCGGGGATCCAGACCCTCCCTAAACTCAGTTCAGGCCGACCGTCCGCCCTGCATGCGCTTCCTGGCCTTGGCCATCCTGTTGGCCCTGATGGCATTTTTCGTCGCTGCTGAGTTCGCCGTGATCCGGCTGCGGCCCAGTCGGGTGCAGCAGCTGCTCGACAACGAAGAGCTCGGGGCTCGTTCGGTGGCACGGCTGCAGCAGCGGCTGCGCCGGGTGCTGGTGGCCACCCAGCTCGGCGCCGTGCTGGCCCTGCTGGCGATCGGCTGGACCGGTCGCGGTCTGGCGGGCCATCTGGCCTCTCCCTGGACGGCGGCCTTGCCCCAGAGCTGGCTGGATGCCCTGGTGTTCCTGGTGCTGGTGCTGCTCGCCACCTTGATTGGCGGCCTGCTGCCCAAGGCCTGGGTGTTGCATCGGCCTGAAGCCTCGGCGCTGCAGTTGGCCCCGCTGCTGGAATCGCTCACCGCCACCCTCGCCCCCCTGCTGCTGTTGATCGAGCGGCTCACGGGGGTGCTGTTGCGCTTGCTGGGCCTGCCGCGCAATTGGGACGAACTGGTGCCGGTGCTGTCGGCCGGTGAACTCGAAACCCTGATCGAGAGCGGCGGAGTCACCGGCCTGATGCCCGATGAACGCAGCATTCTCGAAGGGGTCTTTTCGCTGCGCGACACCCTGGTGCGCGAGGTGATGGTGCCCCGTTCCGGCATGGTCACCCTGCCGCTGGATGTGAGCTTCGGTGAACTGATGGATGCGGTGCATGCCAGTCAGCACGCCCGCTTCCCCGTGATCGGCAGCTCCCTCGACGACGTGCGCGGCATGCTCGACCTGCGGCGCCTGGCCGAGCCGATCGCCCGCGGTCTGCTCCATCCGGAGACGCCGCTGGCGCCGTTTCTGCTGCCGGTGACCCAGGTGCAGGAGAGTGCTTCGCTGGCCGATCTGCTGCCCCTGATCCGCAGCGGCCAGCCGCTGCTGGTGGTGGTGGATGAGCACGGCGGCACCGAGGGCCTGGTGACCGTGGCCGATCTCACCGGCGAGATCGTCGGTGAGGACGACAATCCGCTTGAGGCGGCAGAAGATCTGCATCCGCTGCTGGAGGGGGGCTGGTCGGCCGCCGGTGATCTCGAGATTGTGGAGCTCAATCGCCAGCTGGGCCTGCGGCTGCCGGAGGCCGAAGGTCATCACACTTTGGCCGGCTTCCTGCTCGAACGCCTCCAGCACATTCCGGCTCCAGGCGAGGGCCTGCGCTGGAAGGGCTATCGCTATGGGGTGCTCACCATGGATGGACCGCGCATCGAACGGGTGCGAATCGTGGCGAACGGTCCCGAAGGAGCCAGTCCGGCCTCGAATGGGGAGGGCGATCGTCGATAATCAAATGATCTGTGCCGCCTCAGCCATGAACCCTGTGCGTGTGGGGGTCATCGGCATCGGCAACATGGGCTGGCACCACGCTCGAGTGCTGAGCCTGCTGCGGGATGCGGAACTGGTGGGGGTGGCCGATCCGGACGAAACCCGCGGTCGGCTGGCCGTCGAGCAGTTCAACTGCGCCTGGTTTCCGGACTACACCGCCCTGCTCAGCGAGGTGGAGGCGGTCTGCATCGCCGTGCCCACCCTGCTGCACCATCGGGTCGGCATGGCCTGTCTGCAGGCCGGCTTGCATGTGCTGATCGAGAAGCCGATCGCCGCCAATCAGGAGGAGGCCGCCGAGTTGATCCAGGCGGCCGAGCGGGCCAGCAAACTGCTGCAGGTGGGTCATATCGAGCGCTTCAACCCCGCCTTCCGCGAGCTGCTCAAGGTGGTGGCCGGCGAGGAGATCGTGGTGCTGGAAGCCCGCCGCCACAGTCCCAACCCCGATCGGGCCAACGACGTGTCGGTGGTGCTGGATCTGATGATTCACGACATCGACCTGGTGCTGGAACTGGCCGCCTCGCCGGTGGTGCGCCTGGCGGCTGCCGGTGGCCGCAGTTCCGACGGGCCGATCGATTACGTCAACGCCACCCTCGGCTTCGCCAATGGGGTGGTGGCGAGCCTTACGGCCAGCAAGATGGCCCATCGCAAGGTGCGGCGGCTCTACACCCATTGCCGCAACAGCCTGATGGAAACCGATTTCCTCAAGCACAACCTGCGCATTCACCGCCGTTCCACCGGTTCGGTGAGTGCCGATCATGGCGAGTTGGTGTATCGCAACGATGGCTTCATCGAGGAGGTGAGCACTACTTCCATTGAGCCCCTCTATGCCGAGCTGGAGCACTTTCTGCAGTGTGTGCGTGGCGTGGAAACCCCCGCTGTCGATGGTCTGCAGGCCTCCAGGGCCCTGCAGCTCGCCGATCTGATTGAGCAGTGCGTCGAGCAGCCCAATCTCTGCATGGCCCTCGACGTGCCGATCTGACTCCGGCAGGTTTGGTCTCCGGCGGACCTGGTCTCCGGCAGGCCTGGATTCAGGCGAGCCTGGCGGCGGCGCTTTCGGTGAGCTGCTGCAGGGCCAGCAGTTGCCAGCGGCGGCACTGGGCCGGCGACGCGCGGTAGAACAGATCCCAGGCATCGCCTTTATGCAGGCCGTAATCAGCGGCAGGCACGTCTGGGTGGCCGAGTTGCCAGCCCACCCGTACGGCGTGGCCGATCACCACATCGAGGGCCAGGTCGTCGTCGAACTGCACCTGGGGATTGGCGGCCACGAAGGCGATCAGGGTGAGCAGGGCTTCGGTGCAGAGCTGGCGGTATTCGGCCGCTTCGATCTTGCCCAGCAGCTGCTCCACCAGGGAGGCGAAGTTGCGCTCGCCCGGGGTCTTTTCACTCAGCAGCGGTCCGCTGGCCAGGCGATTGCGCCGCTCCAACTTGTCGCCGATCACGATGCCGCGGCAGTGGTGCAACAGATCCCAGATGCCGGCATGGAAGTTGCGCGGTACCCGCTGCAGGGCCCCGAGCCGTAGGCGGTGCTGCAGCCAGCAGCCGCCTTTGGGTAGATCTTCGAGCGGATCGGGCGCCTCCCAGCGCACGCGGCCGCGCACATGCAGCTGTTCCTTGCGCTGCAGGGCCGCCCGGGCGTGTTCCACGTCGGCGAGCACGGCCCGCAGGCGCCGGCGGATTGTGTGCGGCGGCTGGCTGCAGAGGGCTTCGAAGGCGTCGCTGGGGCTGAGATCGGCCTCGGCGGCCAGCTCACCGGTGAGCAGCAGCAGCAGCTGGCCGAGCTGCAGGGTGAGGCTGCCGCTGAGCAGGTCCGGTTCCAGGCGTACCAGGCCATCGAGCGCCAGCAGCAGCTCCTGCTGCAGCATCCATTCGCGGCCGTCTTCGCCCCCGAAGCGGCGGATCATGGCGGCGATGGTGCGGCTGCCCTTGGGCTCGCTGATCAGGGAGTCGTTGGTGTAGTTGCGACCCACCACCACCTGCTTCTGGCGCACCAGCAGGTCGATCAGGGCATCCTCCAGCTGGGGATGCACCAGCCCCATGGCGCCGGCGGCGCGGCGCACCACACTCCAGTCCGCTTCGGCCAGGCCGCGGCGATACACCTCCTCCAGCAGCAGCATCAGGGTTACCCCCGGGGCCTCGCTGGGGCCCTGCAACCGGGCCGTGGGCCCGAGCCGGCGGCCCAGCAGTTCGAGCACCTCGGCCTGTTCCGGCAGGGAGGAGCTGTGCCAGAGCCGCTCGGTGAGATCGGCCACCGTGGTTTCTTCGAGTTCCTGTTCCTCGCGGGCGGTGAGCTGGTGCTGGCTGGTGCTGGCGGGCAGCAGGGTTTGGCTGGGTAGCTCCAGCTGGCAGGCGGCCACGGCCCCCTGGGGCAGCTCCACCAGGCTGGCCTGCTGGACCAGCTCCGCCAGCGGCGCCAGCCGGATCGGCACCCCTTCCAGTTCGCCGCTCTGCAGCTGCCGTCCCAGCGCCAGAAAGGCCTGCGGATCCTGCTGGAAGGGGGCGGCGGCAATCGGAATCAACAGCAGCGGCGCGCCGGGGCCCCGCCAGTTGCGCTGCAGCAGCCGCAGTTCGCCGGCCACCGCATCGACGAGCAGCTGGGGATCATCGGCGAGGTAATAGGTGTCGTCTTCGAGCACCGCCGGCAGGTAGGCGATCAGCTCGTCGTTGTGGCGGTAGAGACGGGCGGTGGCCATGGTTTCCATCCGCACGCGCGGATGGCCGCTCAGCCCCAGCCTGGCGTTGGCTCCCACGGTGGCCATGCGCTGGCTCAGTTCCCGGGAGCTGGCTACGCGCGGGCTGCCGTGGCGTTCGCTGATCGGCAGGCCGGCCTGCTGCAGCGCCGAGGCGATGTCCGCATCGGCCGGAGCCAGGGCCACCAGCACCTGCTCAGCCCCCAGGGCTGGGCTGTGGCGCCGCTGGCAGGGATCGAGATCCGCCGGGGTGATCAGGCCGGCCAGCAGCAGATCGGCCAGCCAGGTGAGGCTCTGGGTCCAGAGCAGGGGCACGTTGTCGTTGGCGAGCCGGGGCTGGCTGCCGGGCTGGCGCCGTTCGGCGGCGATGTGGTCGGCCGGCACCAGGTAGAGCTCCGGCAGCAGGGCGTTGCCCTCCACCTCGACGCTCAGCGCCGTCAGCCGCTGCCGCCAGTGGCGCGCCTCCGGCCAGCGCTCCTCGCAGCAGGCGGTGATCAGCTCGTAGGCCAGGAACAGGGGCCATTCGCATTCGATGTGCTCGAACTGGGCCAGCTCCTCGCGCTCGTAGTGCAGGCGGCTGCAGTCTTCGACCACGGTCTGGTGGCCATCACGGCGGAAGCGCTTGTAGCCGTAGGTGCCGGCGAGCTCGTGGCGGATTTTGGCGCGGGTGCGCTCCACCAGCTGGGGATCCTCCACGGCCCAGGCCGGGTAGCCGATCACCGAGAGGCAGGCGCTGTCCACCTCCTTGCTGGCCGATTCCCGCGGCAGCAGGCTGCGCAGCGCCCGCCGCAGGCGCACGATCGCGTCGTGGGGAATGGTGAGGCAGCAGCTGCCGTCGCCGTGGGGGCCGTAGAGATCGAGACCCTCAAGGGCTTCCAGGGCCGCTTTCACCAGGCCGATGGAGCTGGCATTGCGTTCCGGCAGGCCGTGGTTGCCCTTGTCGCCGCGCTCCCAGATGCCGTAATCGGCCACCCGGTAGGCGCGGGCTATGTAATAGGCCAGGTTCTGGATGAAGTCGCACTCGTGGCTGGTCTGCACGATCACCAGGCCCGAGCGGGTCAGCTGGGCCAGCTGCAACAGAAAGAGGGCGGTGGCGTCGAGCTGCAAATGGCCCCAGCCGTCGTCGGCCACCACCGGCTCACCGCTGTTGGTGTCGAACTTGGCGTGGATGGCATCGAAACGATCGAGGCTGCTCTTGAAGCGCTCCACCTTGGCGGCCTGGCGCAACATGGCGGTCAGCAGCCCCCGCATCAGTTGCAGCACCCGCTGCTCGAGCTCGAAGGACCGCCGGCAGGGGCCACGCTGGCGGCGATGGGCGATCGCCAGCCCCCAGACGCATTGAATCGAGTAGACGCAGTCGCGCACCCAGGCATCGCCGTAGTTGCCGTGCACGGTGTGGGCGGTGCTGGCGGGCAGCAGGCCGGTGATCGGATGCTGGCGATTGAGCACCACCGCCTGAATCTGGCGATCGAGCTGCAGCAGCAGCTCCCCGGACTCCGCTGCGCTCGCTGCATCCTGGCCGGGGAGGGCGGAGCCGGGATGGGCGGCTGCTGGCGGAATGGCAGCTGGTGGAACAGCTGCTTGGGGAATGGCTGCTGGGTTCAGGGGGAATGCGGAAATCGGGTTGGCGTGCAGGGGTGGCGGGGCGATCGGGTGGCTGGTGTTGCTGCCGGATCCACTGGCCATCATCGTGCTCCAGATGTGAACGGATCTCGCAACCCCGGGCCCTGGATCAGGGGAGCTCGGCGGCAGGCGAACCCAGGCGGGGCGGGATCGGGACCATAGATTCTCCCCCGTAGACCTCCTGTGCCATGGCAGCAATCGTGACCGATCCGGTGCGCACCCAGGTCTTAGGCGTACCGGTGGATGTCTGCGCTGATGTGCGGCAGGCGGCCCTGGCCCTGCAACAGCGGGGCGGCGGCCAGATCGTCACCCTCAATGCCGAGATGACGATGGCCGCCCGGGCCGACCCGGCCCTGGGTGCTGCCATCGCTGCCGCCCAGTTGGTGATCGCCGATGGCGCTGGCGTGGTGTGGGCCTTGGCTCGCCAGGGTTTCCGGGTGCGGCGCAGCCCCGGCATCGAGCTGGCCTGGAACCTGCTGGAGCAAGCCGCCGCCCAGGGCTGGCGGGTGGCCCTGGTGGGCGCCAGCCCTGCGGTGATGGCGGCCTTGCGCCAACGGCTGGCCCAGGCCCTTCCCGCCCTGCAGCTGGTGTTCAACGCCCATGGCTTTCAGAAGGCTGAAGCCTGGCCGGAGCTGGAGCGCCAGTTGCTGGCAGCGCGGCCGGAGCTGGTGTTGGTGGCCCTAGGGGTGCCCCGCCAGGAAACCTGGATCCACGCCCTGCCCCGGCCCCGCCAGGGACTGTGGATGGGGGTCGGCGGCAGCTTCGACGTCTGGGCCGGCACCAAAAAAAGAGCCCCCGGCTGGATGGGAGCCCTGCAGATCGAATGGTTGTACCGGCTGGTGCAGGAACCGAGCCGCTGGCGGCGGATGCGGGCCCTGCCGGATTTCGCCTGGGCGGTGCTGCGGCAGAAAAGCTGAGCGAGCTCGGCTATGGGTCGGCTGGGGATGGGCCCATCCACAGGCACTGGTTGTCGGCTGGCCGGCTGGAATCAATCGTCGTTTGGATCGGGCGGCATCAGATCTTCGAGCCTGTTTTGA
Organism: Synechococcus sp. UW140; assembly: GCA_945872185.1. Taxonomy (GTDB): domain Bacteria; phylum Cyanobacteriota; class Cyanobacteriia; order PCC-6307; family Cyanobiaceae; genus Cyanobium. Next base: position 12,860 of record CAMBZX010000037.1, read on the forward strand.
AGCTGCCGTTTTTGGGGCTGCCGGCGTGTGAGCAGCGCTTTCAAGCGATCGGCCACTGAAACCTCGGGCCGGCGTGGTCGTTGGGACTGAGAGCGACGGAAGAGGCCTATCAGCTGATCGCTCAGCCGAGCTGTGAGCGGCACCGTGGGCTGGCGTGGTCGTTGGGGCTGCCGACGAGGAAGGATGGCGGCCAGACGATCTGTGAGCGAAACGGAGGGTTGCAGCGGCTGAATGGGCGGCCTGCGATCGATGATGGTGCTCAGAAGGGTGGGGCGATCTTCAGCGAAGCGGCCGATGGCGGCGAAGCCGATGGCGCTGAAGAAGGCCACCACGGCATCTTTGAACCAGCGCAGGAAGCCCTCCTGCAAGCGGCTGCTCTGGAGTGCTCCCAGTTGGGTCTGCCTGGCGCTCACCTGGGGCTCAATCTGGCGAATCAACTGCTCACGCACCTGGGGCAACGAATCTTTCAGCGAACCGCTCAGATTGGAGGGGCTGCCGGGGATCGAGGCCAGGGCCTGCAGCAGGGCATCTTGCGAGTCGGCGTTGCGAATGGCGGTGAGGGCCCGCGTGTAGGGACGCAGCTGGGCCTGTTCGTTGGCGTTGATCTGCTGGAGTAGCGCCACGCCAGCCCAGGTTTGCAGAGGGATCATCAGGCAGAAGCCGAAGGCGATTAAGCAGGCCAGCCGGCGGATCACCGTGAGATAGCGGGGCTCTTCCGGACTGTCATTGACGATGGCAGCAAGCAGCAACAGCGCCACCGCCAGCAGCGGAAAACTGACGCCGCCGCGCACACTGCCGCAGACCCGCTCGATCCAGGCGGGCTGCAACAACTCAAGAGGTATTGCTGCAGCAAGCACCGTGACGGCATAAATGCCGAGGAGAGCCGTGGCGACCCAGAAGAGCACCAAGGAGGAATCCTGGGCCTGGGTTCGGTAACTAGGCGCCATGGGGTACGGGAAGAAAGGGCTGAAAGAAGAATGCCGAGACTAGGGCGGACAACAGACTTTTATTTAAGATACTTGGCCCTAGGCCGCGCCATAAAAATGACCAACTCAATCACTGGGATCGAGTTGGTCAATGTGAGATCTTAAATAAAATCAAAAATGAATAGACCTGAAACAATAAGAATCAAGCTAACCGATCAGGCTTTGGTAGAGGACTTGATGCGCTTGCGCATAGAGCGCGAGAAACTGAAGGCAACTCCGGCTCCGAGCAGGGGCAGAGGACCGGGGACTGAAGCGGTGGTGATGAATGGATTTCCAGAAGTAGTGCTCTGCCCGGAGCCGTCAGCTGATTGGTACTGAATGCTCGCAGTTATTGTGGTACCTAAGTTTAGGCCCGTGGGTATCGTGAACGATATGGTGCTGCCGCTGAAATTAAAGAGTGTTGGGTTTGATATTGATGAATCAAGATTGGAAAATGATGTAAGAAATGGGGTACCAGGTGCACTATTGCCTGGGATGGCTAAATTGGCCAAGGGCAAGGTCGTTGATATTCCTTGTCCGGTCAGGCTTATGCCTGTTAAAGTAAATCCAGCGCCTGTGTAGTTAGAGACAGCGAATTGTGCTCTGACTTTGGACAAATCATAAGAGGAGGGGGGGGATCCGAAGGGTGGCGTAAATGTTCCCGTGAATCCTCCAATTCCTGAAACAGTTGACGCCGAACCCGGATCAAATGTAGCGCAAATATTGTTGCCGCCACTGCAAGCTGCCCGAGCCTCGGGAGCATAAAAAACCAGTGTTCCAGCCGCCAAGGCGGCGAAGGCTCCGGTCAGGGCTGCTGCCGTAAAGGGCTTATTCATAAAAATGATGAGTGTCCTCATCACATTACCATAAAAGGCCCCTGGGAGGGCTTTGTGTTGAAACTTAAGATTGTTTTTAGGGTCTTGACTGGCGCCAGGCGGGTCCTTGGTGATGCTTGGCCTCCTTGTCCCCCTCCTGCGGCCCAGGGTGCCGGGGCGATTTTGCAGCAGGCACCAAGCACCTATTGCTTTGCCGTTCAAAGCAGCGCCCAGCGCACAAACCCATCCCGCTCAGCGGAAACTACCCGTATCAGCGGAAACCCACCGAGGCCTGCCACACAAACGCCAGCAGCAGGAAGAACAGGGGGATGATCGGCAGGATGTCCACCAGGGGACCGAAGGCCTGATACGCCTCGGGCAGCTGGGCGAGGGCGGTGCTGTGGGAAGCGAGACCGGCCAGCAGGAGGTGCGCCATGGGGAGATTCTGGGCTCTTGGAGCGGCCCGGTGCGGTGGATGGAAGCTACCACTTGCGGGCCGCCGGAGAAGCCGATCCCCCGGGAGCGACATCCTCTGCAAAACACCCGGCGGCACTGAGCCGGTCCCTGGCCGTGGCGCCGGCAGGCTTGGGCTTGCACAGGTCCCCTGCAGAGCTCAGCTGGCGTGGCGGCTCAGCCAGGCATGGAAGTCTTCTGGCCCCTGAAAATCAAGCAGGGCATCGGCCAGGGCTTCGAGATCGCTGAGGGGCAGCGCCTGGAGGCGGGATTGCTGGGCAGAGCTGAGGCTGCCGCAGCGGCGCTGGAGCAGGCGCAGGATGAGGGCAGCGGCTTCGGCTTGCTGGCCTTGCAGCAGACCCACTTGGCGCCCCTCGTCAAGGCCTAGCCCGAAAATCTCGCGGTAGGCGACGCTACTGGTGAAGTCGTCGACGGTGATCCCACCCATGGCGCAGATCTCGGGAACGGTGCGGCCGCTGAAGCGTGACAGCAATATAGCGGCGATCACATCATCGAGCTCGGCTCCCAGACTGGTGCCGGCGGCCGCGGCTCGGATCGAGGCCGAACAGTCGCGCAGCTGCTCTTCCGGCAGCAGCAGCATCCCAAGCGCCCTCTGCAGGGGTGGCGCCTCTGGCGGTAAGCGCTCGGCTGCCAGCTCAATCCATATCACCCGCCTTTCCACAAACTCCCGCACCGACGTGGGATCGCCGAAATTCAGATCCCGCGACGGGCAGATCACCACCACCTGCCAGTGGCGGATCGCGCGGCCCTGGCGATCCTGCTGCTGCAGCAATCGCGCCGTTTCGGCATTCAGGCGCAGCAGGAAGCCTGGATCAGCCGCCATCTGGGCTTCAAGAATCAAGGCCGGCAGCTCCGGTTGATCGGCTGGTGGCAGAAACAGACCATCGAGCCGGTATTCCCTTTCCTTCAGCACCGGCGCGCTGAATCCATAGCCCTCCATCCGCGGCAGCAACCCCGCCACCAGGGGCTGTAGCCGTTCGGCGTGCTGCTGGAACAGCCAAGAAAAAAGCTTGTCGCTGGCGACCACCGCGCTGGGTTGCTTCTGGAGTGCAGCCGGGGCTGGCTGCCTGCGCTGACGATGCCACGCTCAGATGGGGGTTGCCCAGGTGTGGGCCGCCGGGGAGTCGGGCTCCCAGGGAGCGAAATGCTCTGAAAAACAACCCTCGCCGATCGCCTGGCCCATGGCGGTGGTGAAGCGCAGCAGGGTGGTGAGGTTGTGCAGGCTCAGCAAGGTGCGGCCCAGCAGCTCCTGGCTGCGGATCAGATGGTGCAGGTAGGCGCGGCTGTGCAGGCGGCAGGCCAGGCAGGGGCAGCCGGCGTCGAGGGGGGTGTGGTCGTGGCGGAAGCGGGCGTTGCGCAGGTTCCAGCGCTCTCCCCCCACCAGGGCCGTGCCGTGGCGGCCCAGGCGGGTGGGCAGCACGCAATCAAAGAGGTCAAAGCCCTCGGCCACGGCGATCGCCATTTCCCGCAGGCTGCCCACTCCCATCAAATAGTGGGGTTTGCTCTCCGGCAGCAGCGGTCCCACCTCCCGCACGATGCGGTGCATTTCCTCCACCGGTTCGCCCACACTCACGCCGCCCACCGCAATCCCGGGCAGGTCCAGCGCCGCCACCATCCGGGCCGATTCGCGGCGCAGCTGGGGGAAGCAACCCCCCTGCACGATGCCGAACAGGGCCTGGTCCGGCCGGTTGTGCACCGCCAGGCAGCGCTCCAGCCAGGCGTGGGTGCGGCGGCTGGCGATCGCCACCTCGGCTTCAGTGGCCGGATAGGGCGGACATTGATCAAAGGCCATGGCCACATCGGCACCCAGGGCCATCTGGATCGCCATCGAGCGCTCCGGAGTGAGCGTGATCCGGGCGCCGTCGCGGGGGGAGCGAAACACGACGCCGTCGTCATCGATGCGGTTGATCGCCCCGAGGCTGAACACCTGGAAGCCGCCCGAATCGGTGAGCAGCGGCCCGTTCCAGCCCATGAACCGATGCAGCCCACCGGCCTCGGCCACCACCGCTTCGCCCGGTTGTAGATGCAGGTGATAAGTGTTGGCCAGAACCATTTCGGCACCGGTTTCCAACAATTGGGGGATCGCCACCCCCTTCACCGTGGCGGCCGTGCCCACCGGCATGAAGCGCGGCGTGTGCACAGCACCGTGCGGGGTGTGAAAACAGCCGCAGCGGGCGCGGCTGTGGGGGCAGCGCGCCGTGATCTGGAAGCTGAAGGGGGCGGCGCCGGGGTCCGCCGCCCCCGGGGCCGCGCGATCCCCCGGGGGCTGGAGAGAGGGACTCGTCGGCACGCTGGGCCCTCCGGCGGCAAGGGTTGGGGGGGGACACCGGTGGACACCGGGCTCCCGTTGCCGATGACGGTACGTGCTGTGCGGCCGGGGTGTTCGCTGCGGGCCCTGGCGGGATGGCGCCTCGCCTGCCGCGGCCGCTTCCGGCCGCCGTGCCGGGCCCCTGCCTCGGCGGCACGCCGGCCGGCCCGGTGCCGTCCTGCGCCTGAATGGGGTCGGTGCAGCTCTCTCCGCTGGCCTGCGCCGCTCTCCGCCTCGCCCCTCCCCCCGCCATGAAGCGCCCACCTGCCCCTGCCCCCGCCTGGCTGCGGGATCTGGCCGGGGCCTGGATCTTCTATTCGGTGCTGCCGGCCTGGCCGGGGATGGAGCCGCGCTTTGAGCGCATCGCCCGCTTCGCGCCCTGGGTGGGCCTGGTGCTGGGTGGCCTGCAGGCCCTGCTGTGGGCCCTGCTGCAGGACCGGGTGCCGCTGCTGGCCCAGGTGGCCCTGGTGCTGGCGGCCGGGCTGCTGCTCACGGGGGGCCTGCACATGGACGGGGCGATGGACACCGCCGATGGTCTGGCGGCGGGCGATCGGCTGCTGGAGGCGATGGCGGACAGCCGCGTCGGCGCCAGCGGTGCCCAGGCCCTGGCCCTGCTGCTGCTGCTGCGGGCCGCCGGCCTGGCGATCCTGGGCCCCCTCGCGCCGGCGGGGCTGGTCTGGGCGGCGGTGTGGGGGCGGCTGGCGCCCTTGCTGGCGATGGCCCACTTTCCCTATCTCAGGGCCCAGGGCAGTGCCGGCTTCCACCGCCGCCACTGGGCCGGGCTGGGGCTTGAGCTGCTCCCCACCGGGGTGCTGCTGGCCCTGCTGCTGTCACTCTCCTGGCTGTGGCACGGGCCGCCGCCGCTGCAGGTCGGACTGCTGCTGGCCGGTCTGCTGCCGGCCGTGCTGGTGCCCCTGGGCCTGGGCCGGCGCCTGGGCGGCCACAGCGGCGACAGCTATGGCGCCTGCGTGGAGTGGGTCGAGGCCCTGGCGCTGCTGCTCAGCGCCCTGCTGCTGGTGCTGCTGCGCTCGCCAACCCCGGCGGCAGGGTGAGCCGGAAGGCATTGCCCTGCGGGGGCAGGCTCGGATCGCTGCGGCAGGGAGGCACCAGCAGCACCAGCTCCCCGCCCAGGCTTCTGGCCAGATCGCGGGCCAGCGACAGGCCCAGGCCGGTGCCGGGCCGCTCCAGGCCGGTGCTGCCGCGGCGGCCCCGTTCAAAGATCAACTCCCGTTCCTCGGCGGGAATCGCCGCTCCGCCGTCCCACACCGTGAGCGTCGGCCCGCCGCCGGCGTTCTGGCTCACGTGCAGGCCCACGGCGCTGCCGGCGGGGCTGTAGCGAAAGGCATTTTCCAGCAGGTTCGCCAGGATCTCGGCCACGGCGCCGCTGTCGCCACGCCAGTCCGGCAGCGTTTCGGGCCGCTGCCACTGGCGTCCCTGCAGGGATGCCGTGGCGGCGGCCCGCTGCAACAGCGGTTCGAGCGGTTCGGCCAGGGGCTGGCCATCGGGCCCGCTGAGCATCGGCGGCAGCAACAGGGGCTGGGGACTGGTGCTGGGCGCGATCAGCACCTCGCCACCGGCCAGATCGCTGATCGCATCCACATAGCGGTTGAGCTGGCGTTCCTCCGCCAGCAGACCCTCCACCAGGGAGCGGTTGTCGCTGTCCTGGTCGAGTCGCTTGCGCAGCAGATGGCCGAAGGTGCGCAGGGCTGTCAGCGGATTGCGCAGCTGATGCACCAGCAGGCGCAGCTGTTCATCCTGGTGCTCCAGGCGCCGCTGCAGCCGCTGCTGCTCCCGGTCGAGGCTGAGCGCTTCGGTGAGGCAGAGCGCCACGGCCTGGAGGCGTTGGCGCAGCGGCTCCGGCCAGCTGCCATGGCTGGTTTCCACCTGCAGGGCCCCGAGCAGCAGCTGCTGATCGCGCAGCGGCAGCCAGCGCCGTTCTTCCGCCGGCACCCGCAGCTGGCTGTCGCCATCCACCGCCGCCAGGGCACGTCCATCGGCGGGCCACTGGCCCACCGGCATCAGGGTGGGCTGGCCTGCGGGCCCCTGATGCGTCACGTAGACCACCAGTGAGCGCACCTCAGTGCAATCGACAAATTGACTGAGCTGGAAGCCCAACAGGCTGAGAAACCGCTCGGAGACTGGCATCACGGGCGGCGGGCGGGTCGGATGTTGGGGGCTGCGGGGCGGGGGCTGGAAAAAGAATCCCGAGGATGTGTCGAAAATCCTAAAAAAAGCTTTAGGATGCTTGTAACGACCACTACTTCGCAGTCCACCCGGGCTGGCAAGTCGCTGTCGGCGTGCTCAAGGCCGCACAAAGGTTGCACAAACCCTTGGCCGAGGCTACAGCAGAGGGAGATGCGCCCCTCTTCTGCGTCGGTGCTGCGCGAGCAGCGTCCGATGTCGACGTTGGTGTTCTTCTGCTTACCCATGGCAGGACAACAGAACGTATGGGCGTGAATCGAGCGGGCTTCAGCCCCTCGATTCGGCCTGGCTTTCGTCGCTTTCAGGGGTCTCTGTCCCTGGTTGGCGATCGCGAGCCCTCGCTTTCCTCTCACCTCACCCTTCTCCTCTCCTCCTTAGGGAGTTGTTCCATGTCCAAGAAGCGCAAGCGGATCAGCCGCCGTCGTCTGGCCGGCCAACGGGTTCTCGCCCACGTGCCCACTTTCAATCTTGAAACCGGCGCCCATAAGCCCGTCACCGCCGCCCGGCGCTACATCGCCGAGTCGGAGCTGATGGCCCCGGCCATCCTGAATGTGCGCCGTAACGAGCACACCACCGACCGCTTCTTCTGGGGCGAGAAAGGTCTGTTCAGCGCCCAGTACGCCGAGGAGAACCACTTCCTGTTCCCCTCCCTGCGGCTGATTGTCGATCGCATCGGTGAAGAGGTGCTGTTCGAGGGGCTGGAATCGATGGCCGCCGACGACTGGGAGGAAATGGAGGAGTACGAGTACGCCTTCGTCTGAGCTGAGACAAAGCCCCCTGGCTGGTCGGCCCTTGTCCTGATCCAGCCACGGCTGCACCAGTTTCCAGCCGCGAACCGCAACAGCCCCAGGTCACCACGACCTAGGGCTTGTTTCATGAATTCCGCTCGTCTAGTTGGCGTTGAGCCATCAGGTTCAGGAAGGCGCTCAGTCGGGCTCGGTTGCCTGCACTGAGATCGAGCTGGACTCGGGCGCAAAGCAGATCCGCCTGATCGAGGCGCTCAAGGCTCTCTCTTTGGCGTTCAAGGCTCTCAGCCTGGCGTTCTCGGCTCTCAGCTGCTCGGTTTCTCTCTCGATTTGCTCGCTGTCGCTCTGCACCCGCAAGATTTCGTTCTCGACTTGCAAAATATCGTTTTCGATTTGCATTCTGTCGATCCTCAAGGCGTGCATGCGCGTCTCGTAGTCGGGATCGCGACGCCAATTCAGCATCGATAAAAACTGTCGCCACCGAGGCAGCGATGAAAACGATGCCCCATTGCTGCTGGGGCTGGAGGTTGTAGCTGGCGACGGTGATGTGGTCATAGGAGGAGAACAGGGCGATCAGGCCGAGGGCCAGGCCGCCGATGGCCTGGGTGACGCCGAGGCGATCGAGGCCTGCTTAGCGGCTGGGAGGGGCCACAGGATCGGAGGACAAGGGTGGGGCGCGGGGCTCCGGCGGTGAGGCCCCATCGAGAAGTGCCACCAGCTGCTGCGTTGGCGGTGGTTGCCTGGGGGTTGGCGCCAACCCTTGTTCTGCTGACCCCAATCAATCGGGGAGGGAGCCGTGAAGATCCACTCACCAAGCCGTGCGCCCCAGAAGGCTCCCCATTAATGGCCCGCAAGGGCTGGGGACTAACGGAGCTGGCTGGGTCATCAAGTCCTTGCTTGATCGGGAGGGCTCGTCAGTCCTTCGGACTCGGCTGCTCGATCAACCGGGCGATTTCTGGTCGATTGTTGCTCGCGACCCTCATGGACTTGAGGCTCGTCGCAGAAACTGGATTTAGGAATTTTCGTCATTCTGAACACCAGATCTGCTGCACTCCCGGACGTTCAGTCTCGCGATCACGCCAGACCGGGTGCGAGGGTTGTCCAGAGCTTGCTAGCCCACCCCCGCCGCCTCCCAGGCCCTGCCCAGGAACTCCCGCATCAGCGGCAGCAGATCCGGGTCGATGCCATGGCCGCCGGTGAATAGCTGGCGTTTGACATTGGCTCCGGCGGCCTGCAGCTCCTGCTCCAGGGCCTCGCTGGCCTCGGCGGGCACCACCGAATCCTGCAGCCCATGGGTGAGCAGCACCTTCAGTCCCTCGGCCCTGGGGCTCCAGTCCGGATGGGGATAGCCGCTGCAGGAGATCAGCGCCGCCAGCGGCAGTCCCGCCGCGGCCGCTTCTGCCCCTGCCTCGCCGCCGCCGGTGGCCACATCCACCGCCATGGCGCCGCCCTGGGAGAAGCCCAGCAGGACCGTCTGTTGCAGCGGCACCGTCTGCGCCAAGGCCTCCAGTCGCTGCCGCAGCGCTTCCCGGGCATCGGGCAGCGCCTGCCAGTCCGGTGCCGGTGCCAGTCCGTACCACTGGCGGCCCATGCCGGCGGGATGGATCCCCGGCGCCCGCAGGGCCACCAGGCTCACTCCCTGCTGCTCGGCCGTGGAGAGGCCACTCCTGGGCAGCAGCTCCAGCCCCAGATCGAGCAGGTCATCGGCGTCGGCGCCCCAGCCGTGCAGCAGCACCAGCCGGCGGCTGGCCCGCTCCGGTCCGAGCTCGATGGCCGTGCCGTCGTCCCGGGGGGTGTGATCGCTGAACAGGGTGCTCATGCCGTTGCTGCTGGTGCTGCTGCGTAGGTTGGCCCCTGAACCGTCTCCGCTGCCGTCATGGCCCCCACGGCTCTCCTGAGCGTTTCCGACAAGCATCAGCTGCTGCCCTTGGCCGAGGGCCTGTTGCGCCACGGCTATCGGCTGCTCTCCAGTGGGGGCACCGCCGCCGCCCTGGCGGCCGCGGGCCTACCCGTCACCAAGGTGGCTGACCACACCGGCGCTCCGGAAATTCTTGGCGGCCGGGTCAAGACTCTCCATCCCCGCATCCATGGCGGCATCCTGGCTCGCCGTGCCGATCCGTCCCACAGCGCCGATCTGCAGGCCCAGGGCATTGATCTGATCGATGTGGTGGTGGTCAATCTCTATCCCTTCCGCCAGGCCGTCGCCGATCCGGCGGTGAGCTGGGACACCGCCGTCGAAACCATCGACATCGGGGGGCCGGCCATGGTGCGCGCCGCCGCCAAGAACCATGCCGATGTGGCCGTACTCACCGACCCCGGCCAGTACGAGGCCTTCCTGGCTGCCCTGGACGGCGGCCGGCTGGACGCGGATCTGCGCCGCCAGCTGGCCCTGGCCGCCTTCCGCCACACCGCCAGCTATGACGCCGCCATCGCCACCTGGCTGGCCGGCCGGATCGAAGCCGGTGCTGACGCCGCGGCCGGGGATGGCACCGCTGAAGCTGCGGGGACGGCGGCAGCCGCTCCCCTGA
>CAMBZX010000038.1 GCA_945872185.1 Synechococcus sp. UW140
GCTGCCTTCAACCTCTTCCTGTTGCTGGCGATGGGTCACTTCGTCGGCGATTTCGGCCTCCAGGGCGACAGGATGGCCCGCGAGAAATGCCCCGGTTGTGGCCAAACCCTCAGCTGGCAGTGGTGGCTGGTGGCCCATGCGGGGGTCCACGCGTTCCTAGTGGCGGTGATCACGGGCATCCCCCTGCTTGGACTGGCTGAGTGGATCGTCCACATCGCCATTGACATCGCCAAATGTCGCCGTGTTCTCAACCTGCAGATCGACCAGGGCCTGCACCTTGCCTGCAAGGTTCTCTGGGCTGGCCTCGCCATCACCCTGGCCTCTGAAGCCAGCTGGATGCCTTGAGTGCCGCCCGGATCAAGGTTGTTCAGGGAGCTGAATGCGCTGGCGGGGGCTGATGGTTTGTTCCGAGCGGCGAAGGTGGCTCCCGTGGGCTCCAGCCGCGCCCGCCTGCTCGCGGCCGGCCGGTGGCAGCTGTCTGGGCGCTGGCTCGGCTGGAGAGCGTCTCAGCCGCCGCGCACGGCCAGGAACAGATTTTTCATCGTTTCGATCAAGACGTTGGCTTGCTCCTCGCTGCCTTCCTGGCTGAGGTTGTCCAGTTCGGCCTGTCGTGCGCCGACGAGACTGGCGATGCGCTCCAGCAGGGCCGGACTCTCCTGCAACAGGTCGCGCACGACCGGTCGCCCGACCCGCAGCAGCAGGCACTCCGCCAGGGTTCTCACCGTGGCGCTGCGGGGGGCATCGAGAAACAGGGTCATCTCACCGAAGACGTCGCCGGCTTGCAGCTCCCGCACCGAGATGGTGCGACCCGCCTCCACCTGTTTGATCACCTCCACGCGTCCGCGCAGCAGGTGATAGAGCGATTCGCCTTCGCTGCCTTCCACCACCACGGCTTCGCCAGGGCCGTAACGGAGCAGCTGGCTGCCCGCCACCAGTTGGCTGATCTGGTCGTGATCGAGTGCGGCGAACACGCCGTTACCGGCCAGGGCCTGGCAGCAGGCTTCGCTGTTGGGCAGCTGGGCCAGGTCGGCCGGAACGGCCGATTGTCGCCGGCTGAGTTCGCGCACGGGGTAGGGGATGGTCTGCCCTTCCCGTTTGAGCGCATACCAGATCTGTTCCAGCAGATCACTGCGCAGATCCAGCATCGCCCGGTCCCCCGGTTGCCGTTGCCAGGCCTGTAACTCGTAGGTGATGGCGCTCTCGTCGAAAGCCTTGATCCGCACCCTCGGGACGGGATCGGCGAGCACCTTCGGATGTTGTTTCACCACTTGTTCCAGCAGGGCGAGGGCCCGGGCCGGTGGATAGTCGTAGTCGAGGCCGATCGTGAAACGATCACAGGAACAGCCGTAGCGGGAGCGGTTGGTGTGGATTTCGGCGGTGATCTTGCTGTTGGGCACCACCAGCAGATAGTCATCGACGGTGCGCAGGGTGGTGTCACGCCAGGTGATCGAGGTGACGATGCCCCGCATGCCGCCGGGCACCTCCAGCCAGTCGCCGATCCCGAAATCGTCATCGAGCTGCAGCTCCAGGCCGGAAAACAGGTCCTTGAGCGCCTCCTGGGCCGCCAGGCCGATGACGGCTGTCAACACGGCGGAGGTGGTCACCAGGCCCACCAGATCGAAGTGGGTCGAGTGGCGCACCACCAGCACCGTGGCGAAGCTCCAGCTCCCCAGGGTGAGCAGTTGCACCAACAGTTTCGGCGGGGTGCTCCACCAGCCCAGGCCGCCCGGCAGCTCCACCGCTGCCCAGATCAGCAGTCTCACCGTCCCCCAGGCCAGTAGCAGGTCGTCGCTGATCGCATACCAGAGCCGATAGCTCGTACCCAGAGGCGGCAGCGGCAGGCTCCCCATCCCCGCCCAGACCAGCAACGCCACCAGCGGCAGACCCACCGGCGGCAGGGGCAGGCGCCGCAACAGGCACAGCCGCCGGATCAGCAGCAGGGCGGCACTGACGGCGATCGCCTGGATCCAGATCTCGAGCAAGGGCATGGCTCCCGTGCTGGCGCTCGGTTCGCCCCATCCTGCCGGTGATGACCGCTGTTGCGGCCCTTCTGCAGCCGCCCCGTGGCAACCGGCTGCCGCCTTCGGCAGGCTGGAGCCAATCCTGACCCTCGGCCGCCCATGTCTGACATCCGCCAGGCCACTCCCCAGCCGCAAGCGCCCCAAACGGTGCCAGCCCAGCTCGGCCCATTCAGGCGTTTCAGGCTGCCGTGGCCCAGGGCGCCGCTGGCGATTGGTCTGGCCCTGGCGGCGGCGTCATGGCCGGGTCTGGCCGCCCGGGCGGAGGTGCAGTTGCGTTGTGATGGCACCCAGCTGGAGGCGCGCGGCAGCGCCGAGCAGTCGCGTCAGACCCGCCGGTTGCAGCTTTCGCTCACCCTCGAGGCCGAGGCCGCCACCACCGATGCGGCCCTGGCGGAACTGCAGCAGCGTCTGGCGGCCGTGCGGACGGCCCTGCAGCAGCTTGGGGTGCAGGAGTTCCGGGCCAGTTCCCCCAGCACCTGGCAGCGCTCGGCCGAGGCGGGCCGTCCGGCGTTGAGCCAGGCCAGCCTGCAGGTCACAGGTCGGTTGCAGCCCCAGCGCCTGCAGCCGCTGATTCGGGAGGTGGGGGCTCTGGCCGGGGTGCGCCTGGCGCCGGTGAACACCGAGGCCGATCCAGCCCAGGACGCCGCCGTGCGCCGCGGGTTGCTGCGCCGGGCCTACGACGAGGCCCAGGCCCAGGCCCGGGAGCTGGCGACTGTGATCGGGGCGCGCCGGCTGCGCCCCCTGGAGGTGGTGGTGGATGGCAACGAAATGCGGCCGATGTTGATGCGGGCGACCGCCGCCGATGCCGCTCCGCCCCCCTTCGATCCGGCCGAGCTGTCTTCGCCTCTGGAGCGCATGACGATGTTGGTGCGTTTCTGTGCTGATTGAGATCTGTGCTGATTGAGATCTGTGTTCAGATGCCCAGAATGGAAAGCTCCCGGTCATTCGCCATGCCACGGGCCCTCCGGACCCCTTGCCACCAGCTGCGTGCTGGCCAGCTGCGGGGGGGCCTGGCCCTGATGCTGCTGCTGCTGGCTCCGGCCGCCCAGGCGGCGGAAACCGCGGTGGTGCAGGAGATCCTCGATGGCAAGGAGTTCTACATCGATCAGAAGCAGGCCCGGGTCAAGGAGAAAGCCCAGGCGCCCCAGCAGATCAGCACTCAGAACAGCCGCGGCCAGATCCGCTTTGAAGCCGGTGCCGTGGGCCGGCTCAACCGCTTTTCGTTGATGCGGCTCGGCCAGGGCTGCTTCCTGGTCGATCGCGGCCAGATTCTGGTGTCGGGCCCCCAGAACGGCTGCACCCGCTCGGCTCGTCTGAGTGTGCGCGGCACCAACTATCTGCTGGAGGTGAAGGACAACGGCGATTCCGAGCTCTCAGTGCTGGAGGGTTCGGTGGAGGTGGAACCGCTGCGTGATGGTCAGCCCACGGGCGCCGCTCCGGCCACCGTCAATGCCGGCCAGCGGCTGCGCCTTTCGCCCGAGGGGGTGGTGCTGACCCTGCTGGCCCTGAGCGCCGGTGATTACAGCAGCATCCTCAACGGTCCCCTGTTTGAGGGATTCCGGTTGCCCCTGCCCGCCGCCCAGGCTCTGGACAGCTACCTCCGCGTCCATGTGCCGGGGGTGACGGTGCCGTCGTTACCGGTGACGGTGCCCTCGCTGCCGTTGAGCCTGCCGCGCTTCTTCTGATGCTGGCGAGTCGCGCGCCTGCAACCGGCGGCGTCCTGCCTGAGGCGGACCGCTCATGAAGGCCTTCAAGGCTGGCCGGCAGCCCGTCACCCTGGTGCTGCTCAGTGCCCTGGTGGTGGGCTGGACGGGGGCCACGGCCGGGTGGCCCGGACCCCGTTGGCGGGTGTGGGAACGGGCCTTTGAGGATCAGCTGCTGGTGCTGCGGGGGCCGCGTCAGCCGCCCGGCGAGGTGGTGGTGGTGCCGGTGGATGACGCCACCCTGCAGCAGGGGAGCTGGTTCGAGCAGAACCGCCAGATCCCGGCCTGGGCCAGGGGGATCGGCACCTTGCCCTGGCCCCGGGCCGCCTACGGCCAGGTGGCGGCCCGGCTGCTGGAGGCGGGTGCGGCGGCGGTGGCGATCAATGTGGTGTTTGCGGGCCCGAGCCGCCATGGCCCCGCCGATGACGCGGCGATGGTGGCGATCCTGCGGGCCCATCCCGGCCGCATCGCCCTGGCGGCGGAGATGCTCGAATCGTCCGATCAACAGGGCTCCGGCGCCCTCACCCTGGTGCGGCCGGAGGCGTTCATCGCGGCCCTCGGCGGTCAGGACGTCCTTGGCCTCACCAACACGCCGCTGCGCGAACCAGGAGGGAGGTCGCTGCATCCAGAGGCCTATGGGCGGGGGCTGCTGCCGGCCCAGGGCGTGAAACCCTTCCCGGCACTGTCCGGAATTCTGTTGCAGCGGGCCGGCCGCCACAGCCGTCAGAACGATCCGCTGACAGCGCTCCATGTCTATGGACCGGAGGGCAGCTTCCGCCGGCTGCCGGCCTGGGAGGTGCTCGATCCCAGCCGTTGGCGCCCCCATCCCCAGCGGCGGGCGTTGGCCGGGGCCCTGGTGGTGGTGGGCCCTGTGGTGGCCCAGGGAGATGATGGTTACCCCACCCCCTTCGGTTCGCTCTCGGGCCTGGAGTTGCTGGCCACAGCCACCGCCAACTCCCTGCAGGGGGACGGGCTGCGCTCCTGGCCGCCGAGCAACCGGGATCGGGCCCTGCTCGCTGCTGTGCCGCTGCTGCTGGCGGCCGGGCTGGCCCTGGCTCTGGCCCGCCGGGCTTTGGTGTGGCGCCTCGGCGGGATCGCCGCGATCCTGGTCCTGCAGGTGGCAATTGCCGGCTTGGCCTTGCAGCAGCGGCAGCTCTGGTGGCCGCTGCTGGCGCCGGCGGCGGGGCTGGGACTGCTGGCCCTGGTGCATGGCGGCGACGCCTACCTGCTGGAGGAACGGGAACGGCGTCGCCTGCGCCGCACCTTCGAGCGCTATGTGGCGCCGGGGGTGGTGGCCGAAATCCTGGCGGATCCGGAGGCGGCCCAGGGGATCCTGCGCGGCCGGCTGCTCGATGTGACGGTGCTGTTCGCCGATCTCAAGGGCTTCACCGAGCTCACCCGCCAGCGCAGCCTCGCCGGCCAGAGCGAGCTGCATGTCAGCCAGCTCAACACCTATCTGGGCGCCATGGTGGAGGTGATCACGGCCCATGGCGGCACCGTCGACAAGTTCATCGGTGATGCGGTGATGGCGGTGTTCGGTTCGCCGGTGGGCCGCGGCGTGCTGGTGGAGGCCCGCGCCGCCCTGGCCTGTGCCCTGGCCATGCGCCAGGCGCTGGCGGACCTCAATCGCGTCTGGGAGGCCCAGGGACTCTGTCGGCTCGAAAGCGGGGTCGGCCTGGCCAGTGGCCAGGTGGTGGTGGGCCAGATCGGCAGTCCGCGCCGCATGGAGTTCACAGTGATCGGCGACACGGTGAACCTGGCCAGCCGACTTGAGGGCCTCACCCGCAGCCTGCAGACGCCGGTGCTGTTGGACCGGACCACGGCCGAGCGCCTCGATCCGGCTCTCGCCCCCCCTCTGTCGCTGGGGCCTCAGCCGGTGAAGGGCATGGGGGAGATCGAGGTGTTCTCTCCCGCCGCTCCGCAGACCTGACCCAGCTCGCCCCGCGCCGGATCGGAGCGCTGAGGAATCCTGCGCCTCAGCCCTCCAGGTAGGTGGTCTGCTCCAGGCTGGCCTTGAGGTGGGCCATCAGGCGGCGCGCATCGCTGATGGCCAGGCTGCCGCGGGCGATGGCGGTTTCGCTGGCCAGCCGCAGCCGTTCGAGCAGCTGGGCCGGATCGTGCTCCATCGCCTCCAGGACGTCGGCGTTGGTGTCGCCGCGCACCACATGCTCGACCCGATAGCGGCCGCCATCGGCCAGGCGGATGTGCACGGCGTTGGTGCTGCCGAACAGGTTGTGCAGATTGCCCATCACCTCCTGGTAGGCCCCGGCCAGAAACAGGCCGATCCAGTAGGGCTCGCCGTCGCGCAATGGATGCAGTTCGAGCAGGGGTTTGGCCTGGCCGCGGTCGATGAAGCGGGCCAGCTTGCCATCGGAATCGCAGGTGAGATCGGCGAAGCTACCCAGCCGGCTGGGTCGTTCGTCGAGGCGGTGAATCGGCAGCACCGGAAACAGTTGATCGATCGCCCAGGTGTCCGGGGCGGAGCGGAACACCGAAAGGTTGGCGTAATAGGTGCCGGCCAGCGCCGCGGCCAGGGCCTTCAGCTCCTCTGGTATCGCCGTACCTGCTGGCATCGTCTCCAGTTGGGAGGCGATCGCCTGGCAGCAGGCCCAGGTGAGCTGCTCGGCCCGGGCCCGCTCCGGCAGGCTCAGGTAGCCGAGGCGGAAGGCGGCGAGGGCGTCGTCCTTGAATTTGAGCGCATCGTTCCAGGCCTCCTGCAGCCGCTCGACCGAGGGTGCGGCGGCGGCGGCATCGCCGTTGGCCACGATCGCCGCCTGGGTGTCGCGCAGGTTGCGCAGGATCAGCGGCTCATCGATTCCCGCTGCCGGCACGCCGCCGGGCAGGGCGCCGGCGCCCAGTACATCGAACACCAGTACCGAGAAGTGGCTGGCGATCGCCCGACCGCTTTCGCTCACCAGCGTGGGCACCGCGATGCCATGGGGTTCGCAGCATTCGCGCACGGTGGCCACCACGTCGTTGGCGTAGTTCTGTAGGGAGTAGTTGGTGGAGGCGGCGCTGGCGGTGCGGCTGCCGTCGTAGTCGATGCCGAGGCCACCACCGACATCGAGGTAGCCCATCGGCGCCCCCAGTCGGGTGAGCTCGCCATAGATCTGGCCGGCCTCCTGCAGGGCGTCCTTGAGCACGGCGATGTCGTTGATCTGGCTGCCGATGTGGAAGTGGAGCAGGCGCAGATCGTCGAGCAGATCGGCCTGGCGCAGGGCTTCCACCGTGGCGAGTACATCGGGAATCGAGAGGCCGAATTTGGCCCGGTCGCCCACCGAGCTGCCCCAGCGGCCGGTGCTGCGGCTGGAGAGCTTGGCGCGGATGCCGATCAGCGGCGCTCCACCGAGGTCGCGGCTGGCGGCGATGATCCGCGGCACCTCGTCGGCCTGTTCGATCACCACCACGGGCTTGCGGCCGAGGCGACGGGCCAGGATCGCCGTTTCGATGTAGCGGCAATCTTTATAGCCGTTGCAGATCAGCAGGGCCTCGGGATCTTCGAGTAGGGAGAGGGCGATCAGCAGCTCGGCCTTGCTGCCGGCCTCGAGGCCGAAGTGCCAGCGCTTGCCGGTTTCCACCAGTTGTTCCACTACATGGCGCTGCTGGTTGCATTTCACCGGGAACACGCCCTGGTAGCGGCCGGCGTAGCCGTATTGGGCGATGGCGCGCTCAAAGGCGGTGTGCAGGCGCTCGAGCCGGTCTTCGAGGATGTCGTCGAAGCGGATCAGCAACGGCAACGACAGATCGCGGCCCTGCAGCTCCTGCACCAGCTCGACCAGATCGAGGGCGCCGCCGCGGTCACCGCGGGGCTGCACCATCACATGGCCGCGCGGGCTCACCGAAAAATAGGGATCGCCCCAGCGATCCAGACCATAGAGAGCGGCGCCGTCACTGGCGCTCCAGGTGCTGCGGCTGGCGATGGGGGCGGCCGCGGTGCCGGAGGGGTTGGCGAGCACCATTTGGCCTGGGGATGTGGCGGTAGGGATGGAGGCGAATCTAGGAGCCGGCTGCGCAGCGCCAGCACCGAAACCAACCCTGGGGCTGGGCGCGCTTCGGCGCGACAGGACGACCCTGAAAATCTGGCAGCGCAGGCCCCAGAACTTCAGGGGCAAGGCAGCTTCAGGCTCAGAGAGGCGATCGCCACGTCCTGGCAGGAGCCCTGCGCATACTTGGCCACCTCAAGGGCAAGGTCGGCGGTTCTGCGCCGCCCGGTGGTTGCGCCGCAAACTCGGTTCTGACCATCCCGGCGCTAGCTAGATCTGATTCGAGGTGGTGTGTGGGGTAGCAAACTTCTCAGAGGTTGCAGAACAGCCGGTTGCGGCCATGGTTCATGAAGCGCCCCATCGCCAGCGGGCAGCCAGTGTTCCTTGGCTTTCTGTAAGGGCCGGCCGAACGCTCGCCGGGTTTGCTCATGATTTTTTCAGAAGTCGCCCCAACAGTCGCTTAAATAATGCATTGAGATGCGGACTTTCGGTAAGGCGCTGCAGGCACTGGAGCCATGGTGGTGTGGGTTGGCAGATTCCTGAAGGGCACCTCCAAAAATCCTGAATCTTCCTGAGTTGAACTGTGCGAGACCCCTAGGCCAAAACTCACAGGTGTGGGCCAAAGGTGAGCGCCATGGGCGATTCCTTGAGCACCACATAGTGCTGCATAGTGATGCAGATTGGACGGCTTGTGCAGGCTCGTGTTGCCCTTCTTCGTTGCTGCTGGCTCCGGGCTGCCTCCTGCCCTCGTCCGGTCGCCGGCAGCCACCGCCGGGCTCAGCCCCGCCGCTGGGGCTCTGGTGCTGGTCGGCTTGCTGTTGGGGCTGCCGCTTGGGCTCCAGGCTGCAGGTGCGGAGCCGCTGCCGCCTCTGCCTGGGCCGGCCGATCCCCATGGTTTTTACGCCAGCCTCGGCGCCGGTGCCAGCTGGCCGCAGCCGATCCACTACGACGACAACCAGCTCGGAGCGCTGCTGCCGATCAAAGGCACGCTGCTGGCTGATCCCGGCTTCGCCGCCGATCTGGGCCTGGGCTACGACTTCGGCCGCTGGCGCACAGAACTCTCCTATGTGCATCGGCAGGCCACGGTCACGGCGTCGAAGTGGTCGGCGGGCCCGTTCCCGCTGGCGGCGACTGTCGCTGATCCGCAGGTGAGCAGCAACAGCGTCTTTGCCAGCCTTTACGCCGATCTGCCCGTGAACGGGCGCCTGGTGCCTTACGTGGGTGGCGGCATCGGCTATACGGCTGTCAATTCCACGGCCACCACGATCAGCGTGCGGGGTCTGAGCCAGACCTTCGGCGGGGGCAGTAACGGCATGTTGGGCTACCAGGCCAAAGCCGGCCTCGCCTACCGGGCTTCCCCCCGCAGTGACCTGTTCAGTGAGGTGGTGTATCAGGGGGCGCCGGGGCGCAGCAGCGGTTCGCTGGAGCGCAGTGCCCTCTCCAGCTGGGGCCTGCGCCTGGGCTGGCGTTATCGCTTTGGCGGGATCCCGGCCGGTGGGCCCGCGGTGGTGGTGCCGGCGGCGGCTCCGCCAGCCGCCACCCCCTGAGTGGGGCTGGCGGCTGGGCCGTGGCCCAGTAGTGAGCGCCGGGCCATCCGAACCAGCAGCGCCTGGCCTGCATGGTCACCGCGGGGCAGGAGGCGCTGGAGGGCCTGGCCCGCGCCAGACCAGGATTGCTGGGGTCTCCGGCTAGCTGGAGCAGGGCTGCGGACTGGCTTGGTGGAGCAGGTCCGCGCGCTGGTGCCTGGGCAGGGCTGCATCCCGTGCCGGTGCGGCCGAAGCGGGCAGGCCACCTCCGCCGGGCGGGATCCGAGGGGACCCCTCGGTGATGGTCACGGCAGCGGCAGCCTCTCCAGGGCCGCAAACCGTTCGAAATCGCGATCGCAACTCACCAGGCGCCAGCCATTGGCGATCGCCAGGGCCGCCAGATGGGCATCGGTGCAGAGTCGGGACGGGATTTCACCGCCACGCAGCAGTTGGTGAAACACCTCCCAGCCGTCATGGTCCGGCTCGGCCAGCTGGACGCCAGGCTGCTGGCAGAGGGCGTTGAGCAGGTCGGCCGCTTCTGCAGCGTTCCTGACAGCCGTGCCCATCAGCTTCGGCTGGCACACCGGGCGCACCAGTCCCAGAGCGGTCACGGTGCAGAACAGCACGTGGTCAGCGGCCTGCTGTTCCCAGTAGTGAACGGCGTCCTGGTGATGGCTGTGGTCGGGCCAGGTCAGCGCCAACCAGACATTCAGATCCGGCAGGTCGGCTGTGGTGCTGCTCATGGGTCCAGCAGCTCGAACAGCGCGGCGTTGCTGAGCTGGTGCTGCTCGATGGCCAGCGACCCGTCCAATCGCGGCAGCGTGGCCGCGGATCGGCTCAGCCCGGCGCGCTCGGGTGCGGCGCTGAGCCCTTGCTCCACATAGCTGCGCAGCAGCTGCTTGAGGGTCAGACGTTCGCTGGCCGCCCGGGCTTTCAGCCGTGCGAACAGCGGATCCGGCAGCTCCAGGGTGGTGCGCATGCTCCAGGGCCATCGATGTGCGCATATTGGTGCGCATCTGTTGAGCTGGATGCTGCTTCGCCATCGTCGAGGTCAGCCAGCCGCCGGTGGAAAACGCAGGCCGTTTTGCGGATGCCTTTCAGCTGGAGTTGTTGTTCTGCCCAGCTCGTGATGTCAGGGCGAACTTCGGCGTTGAGGGATCCCTGCTCCAAGCAACTGAGCGTCCAGACCCAGCTGTTTGGCCGCCGCCACGAACGGGGCATCCAGGCTGCAGAGGCTGGCTCCACGCCCGCTGGCGATGGCCAGGTGCAGGGCATCAGCGGCCCGCAGGCTTGTGGTCCAGCCACGCAGGCAGGCGTTGGCATTGCGGAAGTCCTGGGGTTCTAGTTCCAGGAGCAGCAGTCCTGGCGCCAGGCCGCGCTCAAAGCCCTGCAGCACCGCCTCGGCCTGCGAGGGGCTCAGGGCCTTGGTGCGCACCTTGAGGCCGAGGGCGGAATGGAGCTCGGTGACACTCCAGGAGCTGATCGCCAGTGGTGTACTGGCCTGGGCCAGAAAAGCCGCGGCGGTGGGGGAGTGCACTTCCGGTGTCAGCACCGCCAGAAGCACGCAGGTGTCGATGTAGAGCATCAAGCGCCGGATTCATCCCGCAACGCCCGGATGGTGTCCACGCTGCTGCACAGCTGCTCGGGGAGAGAAGCGCGCAGGGTTTCGAGCTGGGGGAGAAGATCGCGGACGGTGCAGCGCGGCACCAGCTCGGCGATGGGCTTACCGCGGCGGGTGATCACCACGGCTTGGCCGGCCTCCACCGCATCCAGCAGGCTGGAGAGCTGGGTCTTGGCCTCTGCCACCGTCACCTGCATCATGGCCGTTGACCATCTGGATGACCAACTGTAGGGGGCGTTGACCCTGCTTGCTCAGGTCGATCGCCAGGGCCCTGATCGCCGCCCTCTTCTGCATGCGGCGGCGGTATTGGTGAGGCGGTGGCTGCGGGCCAAAGTCAGCGTGTCGTGCCAGGCGCTGGCGGTGCTCGGCTGGTCCACGCTGATCGGCAGATTCTCCAGCAGGCCAACGCTGCGCAAGGGGGCAACTTCAGGGAACCGATCGTGCAGCCATGCCGGCGGCGGCTAGTGTGACCACAAAACCAGGGAGAGCCATGGCTGATGTGGTCGCAAGCC
Source organism: Synechococcus sp. UW140 (assembly GCA_945872185.1). Taxonomy (GTDB): domain Bacteria; phylum Cyanobacteriota; class Cyanobacteriia; order PCC-6307; family Cyanobiaceae; genus Cyanobium. The sequence continues at coordinate 11,367 of CAMBZX010000038.1, forward strand.
AGGTGTCCGTGCGGGATCTCAAGGCCCATCTCTCCCAGTGGCTGGCCCGCGCCCAGGCCGGAGAGGTGGTGGAGGTCACCTCCCATCGCAGGCCGATCGCCCGCATCACGGCGGTGAAGCAACCGGATTCCGCCGCCACCAATCCGCTTCAGAAGGCGATCGATGCCGGCCTTGTCAGCTGGAACGGCCAGAAGCCCGTGTTTCCGCCTGCCGTGACCTTGCGCGGTGAAGGAAAACGCATCAGCGACATCGTGATCGAAGATCGCGGTTGAGCTGGTGATCCTGTTCTGCGACACCAGTGCTCTGATCAAGTTGCTCATCCGTGAGCCCCAGTCCGATCTGATGCAACAGGTCAGTGGCCGCGCCGAAGCGATCGCGGTCTGCCGGATTACCTGGGCCGAAGCGATGGCCGGCCTGGCCCGCCGCCAGCGGGAAGATCCCATCAGCAGCGACGATCTGGAGCTGGCCCGGCAACACCTGATGACCTCCTGGCCGTCCTTCAGCATCGTCGAGGTCAGCCAGCCGCTGGTGGAGGTAGCGGGCTGTTTTGCGGATGCCTTCGCCCTGCGCGGCTACGACAGCGTCCAATTGGCCGCCGCCCATCAACTGCACGTCACAACGGCATTGCCGCTCACCTTCGCCAGCTACGACCGTCGTCTCAATCAGGCCGCCCAACTCCTGCAGCTGGAGGTGTTGCCATCAGCGCCAGACCGCTTGCCAGACCGGCACTGAACTGAGCGATGACGTCCTGCTGGGACCACTCCAACAGCCTTGAACTGATGGCCATCGGGTGGGGCCACAGGCATGAATGTGGCCCCACCCCCGCTAACTCCGCTTGCGGCCAAAGCGTGTTCTGCGACACCCAATCGGCCGCCGCCAAGGACTTGGCCAACGAATCGGGACATGAATTGTGGCCCAATCGGTCTTTTGGGGCCGAAAAAAGCTGCGGGCGCCAGGTGTGTGCACTGTTCTGGCTGGGTTTGCCGTGATCGGTGTGCACCAGGGGCATGACGCTGGCTTCGCTCGGACGGATCAGCCCCAGGGCCTGGGCCTTGTACTGAGACTGGGTCTTGAACTGAGACTGGGCCACCCGGCGGGGCTGGGTGGGGGTGGCAGCGCCCTGGGTGCCGGGGACTCGATCGCGCGTCGTTGTGTCAGCGGTTGGATGGGTGGGGCGGATCCTGGTTGTATCGGGGCCCCGGCCCAAGTGGCTGAGAGTGACAGTCGCCTCCCTGCCGCCCAGACGCACTGGAGCCAACTGGCCCCTGGCGCCCACTCCGCTGCCAGGCATGGTTGTGGTGCCCTGCATCTGGAGTCGCATTTTCCAGTCTCTCAACTCTGCCCATGCCGTTGTTGGTTGCTCAGACGGGTGAACATTCGCGGCGGGGTGATGTCGCCGCATCGGTGCGCGGCGTATTGGCTGCAGAGATTTGGTCGGTGTTGCGGTCTGTTGCCCGTCTCCTGGTTCAGGCTGTGGACGGTTAACTGATTAACGGACTTGGGCTTGTTGGCGGCAGCCGGATTCAGCAGCGCCTGGAGAGCGCCGATGTCCTGGCTGGTGCCATGCCCGGGGGCTGCGCCGGATCCTGCACCCTCCCCAATTGGGGGGTATCCCCTCCAGGGTTGGCTTGGCGATGCAATTTTTGAGCTGAAATGAATCTATGCCGTCCTGGTCAGGGGGCGGATGGTCCTCGTCGCTGGGGGCTTCAGCTCACAGAACGTCATGCCAGGCCTGGTCCGGAGTCAATCCATCGATGACAGCCATTCAGCGATGACAGCCATCCAGCGGCCCATTGCCACCCCTCCCCTGCAGCGCCGGTCTTTGGATCACTGCCGCAGCCTCGATGACAGCCCCGATGACAGCCCCGAGGCGGTGTTGCTTAGCCTCGGCGCCGAAATCCGTCACCTGAGTGGCGAACGTTCGTTCCGTGAAGAGTTGCTGTTGATGGAGCAGATTTTTGTGCTGCTGCTTGAGGGCTTTCGCCCGCAGCAGCTGCCCGGCGGCCTGGTGGGTCTGCTGCCGCCCCAGCCCGGCTCCATGGCCATGACAGCCCCCGCCTCTGCCCTGGATCAGGCGATCGCGGCGCTGGGTAAGGCGGGTATGGGCTACCTGGCGATGCATGGCCAGCCAGCGGTGCTCTGCTTTCCCGCCCGGTCGCTCTCGGCCTGAGCGCCCTGGCCGGCGCTACGGGCTCTGGTACCGAAGAGGCTCAGTGCATCGAGGTCTGAACGATCCAGTGCGCTCCTCGCTTGCCAAGCGGCCACCCCAGCGCGGACGATGGCCCTCCAACCTCCTGCCCCGAATCCATGGCTGTCGAACGCTCCTTCATCGCCATCAAGCCCGACGGCGTGCAGCGGGGCCTGGTGGGTGAAATCCTCGGCCGCTTCGAGCGCAAGGGCTTCAAGCTGGTGGGTCTCAAGCAGCTCACTCCCAGCCGCGAGCTGGCTGAAAGCCACTACGGCGTGCACCGCGAGCGCCCTTTCTTCGCCGGCCTGGTGGAGTTCATCACCAGCGGTCCGGTGGTGGCGATGGTGTGGGAAGGCGACGGCGTGATCGCCAGCGCCCGCAAGTTGATCGGCGCCACCAAGCCGCTTGAAGCCGAGCCCGGCACGATTCGCGGCGATCTGGCCGTCAACATCGGCCGCAATGTGATCCACGGCTCCGATGCCCCTGAAACCGCCGCGTTCGAGATCGGCCTCTGGTTCACCGCCGCCGAACTGAGCGACTGGACCCCCGCCGATCAGAGCTGGCGCGTCGAGGGCTGAAGCCCCGCTTCAGCGGTATCCGCAAGCCAGCTGCGCTGGGCTGGCGGATACCGCGGCCAGGCCGGTCGCCATCTCCTGGGGCCTCCTGGCGCCCTGGTGCCAGGCGCCCTGGCTTTCCGGCTGGCGTGCGCGCGTCCAATCCTGGTCGAGACCGGTTTTCAGCAGGTTCTTAGAAGCGATCCCAGCGGAAGGCTTCCAGGTGCTCCGCATCCCCTGGGCTCGCCTCGCCGCTGATCCCCCGGGCCACCAGCTCGGCGCTGAGCGCTGCCAGCAGCACGCCGTTGCGATGGTGGCCGGTGGCCAGCCAGAGCCCGCTGATCAGTCCGGGCCCCAGTAGGGGCCCTTCGTCGGGGGTGCAGGGGCGGAAGCCCCACCAGCGCTCCATCGGTGGCCAACCGCTCGCCGCTGGCAGCAGGGCGGCGATGCCCTGCTCCAGCTGGCGTTGGCCGCAGGGGGTGAGACCCTCGGCGAAACCGGCCTCCGCTTCGCTGGTGGCTCCCACCACCAGCAGGCCGTCTTCGCGGGGCACGAGATAGGTGCCGGGGCCGAACACCACCCGCGGCAGGGCGCCGATCGGCCCCTGCAACGACAGCATCTGGCCCTTCACCGGCACTACCGGCAGCTGGGGCAACAGCTGGGCGCTCCAGGCGCCGCCGGCCAGCACCGCCGTCTGGCAGGGCAGAACCAGCTCGCGGCCATCGGCGCGGCGCAGGCGCACCGCCTCCAGTTGGGGAAGGCGGGCTGGCGGGGCGGTGCCTGGGTCAGGGCCCTGATTGGACCCAGGGCTTGAGCCGGTGGCAGGCCCAGCCACGGCCATTGGAGCGGCTGCACCAGTGGCGGCGGGTCGCACGGTGGGGGATGGGCCCGCTGCGCCAACGGACTCCGGTGCAAGGCCGGAAGGGCTGTCTTTGCCCTGGGTGTAGGCGCTGCCCGCAAACGGCTGGTGGGCCAGGTCCTGATCAGGCGCCACGGCAGCAACCCCCGGGGCCGTGATCAGCTCCAGCACCTCGCTGCCCTCCTCAAAGCGCACGCCTCGCTGCACACAGGCTCGCTCCAGGGCGCGCATCAGCCGGCGGCGATTGTCGATCTGGCCGTCCTGTTCGAACAGCAGGCCCGCCCGCCACCGCGGCCCGATGCCCGGAATCTCCCGTTCCAGGGCGGCCCGATCCAGGGCCGTGCCCCAGGCCGCTGTGGGGTAGGCGTCTCGCTCGGTGGCCGTGGTGAAGGGCACGACGATGCCGCAAGGCCGCAAGCCGCAGCTCAGGTCGCTGTCGGCTTCGATCTCGGCCACCCAGGCTGGGATGCGCGCCAGGGAAGCCTGCCCCAGGGCGAGCAGGGCACCCCCGATGCCCTCGGCGTGGGGGGCGAGCATGCCGGCGGCCACGAAGCCGGCGGCCTCGCTGCGGCGGCGGCTCAGCACCAACACCGCCACGCCGCGGCGGGCCAGCTGATGGGCCACAGCCAGGCCCATCAGGCCGCCGCCGAGAATCAGCACGGGTTCCGAAAGCGGGGGGGCGGCAGCCGTCATCGCCAGGACATCTTCGGGCAAAGGGGCTCTTTCAGTATTCAGGGTGGAGGGAAGATGGGATGAGAGCAGCTTGAGTCGCCCTTGACCAACCAGGCAGCCTTCACCAACCAGGCAGTAGTGGGAGCCCCCGAGCCAACGGTGCGCCGGCGGGACCCGGCCAGCCTCGATCTCAGTCGCCCCTGGCTGTCGCGGCTGCCGCTGGCCTGGCCGCTGCTGGCCTCGGTGGAACTGGGGCGGGAGAAGGCGATGGCGCTGCAGGCCTTCGGGTTGCCCCTGTTGTTGCTGCGGGGCGCCGATGGGGTCGCCTCGGCCCACATTGATCGCTGCCCCCATCGGCAGGTGTCCTTCTTCGCCGGGCCCCAGCCGCCCCTGGTGGAGGGCGACACGGTGCGTTGTCCGTTCCACTTCCAAACGTTCAACCAGCAGGGCCGCTGCGTGCGCACCCTGCATGGCGAGAGCGGCGAGCTTGAGGCTCTGCTCAGCCTGCCGCTGCTCGAGGAGGGCGGCTTCCTGTGGCTGCCCTTGAGCAGCAGTCTCTTCAGTGACCGCGGCCATCTGGCCATGGCGCCGGAGCAGGTGGAGGCGGCACGGGCAGGAATCCGCCTGCCGAAGGAGTTCGAGCAGCTCAACGATCCGATCCGTTTCCGCTGCCATCCGCTTTTTGATTACCGCTATCCCTGCGGCCCCTGGGGGCTGACGATCACCAGCGGCATCGACCACACCCATGGGTTTCAGGTCCATGGCATCGCCCGGGTGGTGCATCGACTGCGTCGCTGGTTCGGCGCTGAAACCCTCAGCGGCATGCACCTCGTCCGCAGCGATGAGGAGCGTTCGGTGCTGGTCACCTACGAGCAATTCCGTGATTCCCTGCGGGCCTACTGGAAGGTGGGGGGAGCCCCGAACCTCTGGCTCAACAAGCTCGATGAGGGCTTATACATCGCCGTGTTGTTTGTGCCGGAGGACTCCAAGGCGACCATGACCCGCGGCTGCATCTACATTGACAGTCACACCTGGGGGGCTCTGGAGTTTCAACCCTTTCTCAATCGCCTGCGCGATCTTTCAATTCAGAACAGCGAGGAAGATCGGCCCTTCATCGAAAGTCAGGCTCGCTATCTGGATCAAGGGGAGTTGCCGATTGGCTTTGCTTCCCTGAACGATGCACCGGTGTACCACTTCTTCCGCTACCTCGAGCAGATGACCGGTACGCCGATCGATTTCGGTTTTGCCAAGGCCTCCGTTCAGGAGCTGGTGGCCAGAAACTTCTGGAGCAGCTGACGCATGCGGGCGATCGGTTGGTCGGCCTCAATCAGATGCTCCCCTGGGGGCCAGGGATCCAGCCCGGCCGGCATCGCCTCAAGGATGCGCCGATCCTGATCAATCAGAGCGCGCTCGAAGGCGATCACACTGGCGGCGCTCACCTCCTGCTCCCGGTCATTGCGCAGATAAAAGCGCAGGATCGTGCAGGACTGGTGATCGCGCGGTACGGCGAACAGCACGATGTACTGCCGCCGGTCGTTGGGCCAGGTGAGCTCAAGGGTGAGTCCCAGGGGAGCCAGCCAGCGCACGTGCCGCTCCACCCGCAGGCTGGCGCTGCCGTCCGCCACGGTGGCCTCCAGCGCCGCTGTCGTGTTCACCCTCAGGGGGATGCTGAATTTCAGCCCGTCCGCCGTGACGCTGATGCCGCCCTCCATCGGGTCCGGCACAGGGGAGAGGACATCCAGCACCCCTCGGTGCACAAAGTAGTGATGGATGTTGTCCAGACCGTTCTCGATCACCCGGAAGGGGGAGCACTGCCAGGTTTCGTGGAAGCCCTGGATACGTCGGTGCAGGCCGTCTTCCGCCAGTGGCAGTGCCGGGATCGGCAGCCGGGGTTCCTCCGCCAGGCAGACCCACACCAGCCCATGGCGTGCCTGGATGCGGTAGGCCTTGGAGTGGCAGCGCTCGGGGATGGGCTGGTCGGGTTGCTGGGGCAGCAGGCGGCAGCGGCCATCGATGGCGAACGCCCAGCCGTGGTACGGGCAGTGCAGATGCCCCTCGCTGCCGATGTGTCCGCCGGAAAGGGCGGCGGAGCGATGGCGGCAGCGATCGTCCAGGGCGCCCAGCTGGCCGTCCGCGCCGCGCCACACCACCAGCGCCCGCCCCAGCAGGGTCACGGCCGCCGGTTCGGCCCCCAGCTGCTCCAGCGGCAGCACGGGATACCAGAAGGGTTCAAGACGTTGCAACAGCGGATCCATCTGCCGACGGGGCCATTCCGGCCTCTGAATCTCAGCGTCTAGGATCACCGATCATCCTGACTGGCGAGACAAGAATGGTGGCAGGTACGGCAGCGCAGGCCGCCTGGGAGCCGGTGATCGGCCTGGAAACCCACGTGCAGCTGGGCACCGACAGCAAAATCTTCAGCTGCGCCTCCACGGCTTTCGGCGACGATCCCAACTCCCACATTGATCCGGTGGTCTGCGGATTGCCGGGCACCCTGCCGGTGCTGAATCAGAAGGTGCTCGAGTATGCGGTGAAGGCCGCCATGGCGCTGAACCTGCAGGTGGCTGAACACAGCAAGTTCGATCGCAAGCAGTACTTTTATCCTGATCTGCCCAAGAACTATCAGATCTCCCAGTACGACGAACCGATCGCCGAGAACGGCTGGATTGAGGTGGAGGTGGCCGAGAAGGGCAAGGACACCTACCTCAAGACGATTGGTATCGAGCGTCTGCACATGGAGGAAGACGCCGGCAAGCTGGTGCACGCCGGCAGCGATCGCCTGGCCGGCTCCAGCCATTCGCTGGTGGATTACAACCGCGCCGGAGTGGCCCTGGCCGAGATTGTCTCCAAGCCGGATCTGCGCACCGGCCGCGAAGCAGCGGAATATGCCTCGGAGATTCGCCGGATCATGCGCTATCTGGGTGTGAGCGATGGCAACATGCAGGAAGGATCTCTGCGCTGCGATGTGAACATCTCGGTGCGGCGTGGGCCCGACGCTCCATTTGGCACCAAGGTGGAGATCAAGAACATGAACTCCTTCTCGGCGATTCAGAAGGCGATCGACTATGAAATCGCTCGCCAGATCAAGGCCTATGAGGCCGGTGAGCCGGTGGTGCAGGAAACCCGCCTCTGGGATGAGAGCAAGCAGCTCACCAAGAGCATGCGCAGCAAGGAGGGCGCCAGCGACTATCGCTACTTCCCCGATCCTGATCTTGGGCCGATTGAGGTGAGCGTTCCACAGCGGGAAGCCTGGCGGGTGGAATTGCCGGAGCTGCCAGCCGCCAAACGTCATCGCTATGCCGAAACCTTGGGGCTTTCCATCTATGACGCGCGCGTGCTCACCGACGAGCGGCCAATGGCGGAGTACTTCGAGGCGGCTGTGGCCGCTGGTGGTGAGGCCAAGGCGATAGCCAACTGGATCACCGGCGACATCGCCGCCTATGTGAATGCCAACCGCCTGGATTACGGCGTGCTGCCGTTGCGGCCAGCCCAGCTGGCCGAGCTGGTGGGTCTGATCGAAAACGGCACCATCAGCGGCAAGATCGCCAAAGAGATCTTGCCCGAACTGCTGGAGCAGGGCGGCTCGGCCCAGGCGATCGTGGCGGCCAAAGGCCTGGGCATGATCAGTGATCCGGCGGCAATCACGGCGATCGTTGAAGAGCTGCTTGCGGCCCATCCCGATGAGGTGGCGGCTTTCCGTGGCGGCAAGACGAAACTGCAGGGCTTTTTTGTCGGGCAGCTGATGAAGCGCACCGGCGGCCGCGCCGATCCCAAGCTGGCAAATCAGATTCTGATTCAGCAGCTCAACGGGTGAGGGGCTGCCTCCACTCCGGAACGACGGAGGCTGGTGTTTCGCCCGTTTGCTTTTGGGGCGTCGCCTGATTCGGCGACTCGAACACCAGGGCCGACCTGTGTAGCGGGTGAACAGCTGCAGCGCAGACTGGCCAGAGGCTTCATCAGAGGCGGGCAGGTGCGCGCTTATTTTCGAGTGTGAAATAAAGCTACTATTTCCAGATAGCGACGCAGGAGGGCTAAGATTTCAGCGCACTAAATGGCAATTTCTGGTGACTGAGGCCCGATTTGAGTTTGGCAGCGCTGAAAACAAGCATTTCAGTTCGCTTGCTAAATACTGTGTTGTTTCGGCTTTGGCCCTCGTTGTTTATGGGATTGCCAACGCATCATTCCTTTTCAATGTGATTGCGAGTGGTAAGGTCGCCCTTATGGTGCGAACCCTTGATGATGCTTTTGTGACATTGGCTGCATTCTTCGCGGCCTATCAGCTTGGCCAGGCCGCCAAGGGCTTCCGTAAAATTGTCAGCACCCAAGGCGATGATCTTGCTCTTCTGAACCTTTCCAGTAAAAAGTTGAGGCTCGTATTTGCCAGTTTGGCGATCATGTTGGTTTCGCTGGCAGTCCGATTCGTCCTCGACTATCCGGCGCTGATCAATTGGATCAAAGCCGCCTGATTTGGCTGGGATGCCAGCACTGTTGGCTGTCTGCCCCATGGCGAGAAGCTTGATCCATCCGCGGCAGGAAGAACTGGCTGCGCGGCTGCGTCGTGGGCCAAACGATGCAGGCATCCGGCGGCAACTCTGAGCTGAAGTGCCACGATCTGATTCTCAATCTGAAGCCGCTGGGGCCGACTTGCTGAACCAGGCGTTGTCGTTGCTTCTTTGCTGATGAGTGCAGGGGAAGATCGCTTCTGGTTACAATAGAGTGCCGCGGATTGCCCCAGATTCCCGGGCCGGATGGATCTGGGGCTTGCAGAATGTTCCGCCATCGCTGCCAGCTGGCCCGTCTGACCTGACCTGATTAGATCGGGCGAATCGCTCTGTCCTGCTAGTTGCCGGCTGTTGTCGTCACTCGCTTCTGGCGGCTTGGCAGTCGTTGCGCCTGCTGGCAGGGAGTCCGTAGAGGATCAGCAACCGACTCCGGATCCAGGGCGGCCGCAATCCCTGAGTTGCTGCGCCACCTGTGTCATCAACGCCTCGGCGGCGCCACGGTTGTCGATCAGCCGATCGGCCATGGCGCGCTTGCGCTCCAGGGGCCACTGGGCGGCGATTCGGGCTCTGGCTTCCACTTCGGAGAGGGAATTGCGGACCATCAGCCGCTGCAGCTGCTGCTCCGGGTCGCAGTCCACCAGCCACGCCTCGCTGCAGAGATTTTGCAGTCCGGTCTCGAACAGCAACGGGATCATCAGCACCACCACCGGCGCCATGTCCAGCCGTTCCAGCTCCAGGGCGAAACGTCGGCGCACCTCTGGATGGATCAGTTGCTCCAGCCAGTGCCGTTCTGCGGGATCGGCAAAGACGATGCGGCCCAGGGCCGCCCGGTCGATCACCGGGGCCGCCGGCTCCCCCAGCCCCGCGCTCGGCGAGTGGGATCGGGATGGGCTTGCAACGTCGCTTTGAGCAGGGCTAGCCCTCAGTCGGAGGGTCTTCTGGGACGGGCATGCGACTTCACCGTGAGCTTCCTCCAGGCTCGGCCTGTGGGGTTGGTCCTTGTTTGCGACTTCCCTTGGAGCCGGCTTCTGGCCGTCTGGCTGGTGCCCAACCCTGTCTTTCCCTTTCGGGTCGTTCCCCGCTGCCCTCATCGCTTCGCCGTAGCGGGCCAGCACCGCTGCCGAGGCGGCCGTACCCGGGGCCAGAGCCTCCCGGGCAAAGCGGTCTGCATCCAGCACGGGCAGGCCGAAGTGGACAGCGAGTAGTTGCCCCACCGTGCTCTTGCCGCTGGCGATGCCGCCGGTGAGGCCGATGCGGCGTTGTTTCATTGCCACGTTCTGATCGCCATGTCTTCATTGCCACGGCTTGTCTGCCACTGTTTCATCGCTACTCCCTGACTCGCCATAGCTGGCGCAGGCTGCGGCTGAGCAGCACCAGCAGATCCGTCTCCAGCAGGGAGCGCTGCGGCGAGCTGGCTTCCAGGGCCACCAGCCCCTCGCATCTGCGGCGCTGGTCCTCCGCTGTGCGCGTCTCCCGCAGCTCTTGCTGCCGGCGTTCCTGCTCGCTCTGCTCCCGATGGCGCAAGGCCCCGCCGGCCCGGGTCCACTCCAGTAGCTGCCGCAGTTCGCCCGGATCGAGCCAAGTGCCGTGGCTGCGGCAGCGATCGATGATCACACCGCTGCGTTTGCCGAACAGGCTGCGGTTCATCATGTCGCCGCAGGCCGGGCAAGGCCGGTAGCGCAGAGCTCCCTGCTGGCTGTGCGGCGACTCCACCAGGCTGTTGAGCAGAGGGGTATCCACCTCCCAGACCGGGCCCACCGCTTCGCGTAGCAGCTGCTGCAGGCTGCCGTGTTCGAGAAACAGACCCAGGCAGGTGGGACAGCGATCCAGGCTGATCGGTGAGGGATGGCTGAGCTGGATGGCCTCCAACGGGCCGTGGCCGTCGGGGCAGTGCAGATCGGCCCGGGGCCCGCTCACTTCGGCCCTGGCCCAGCCCTCCAGATCGACATCCATGTAGCTGCCGCAGTAGGCGCAGCGGGGGCCGCCATCCTGCAGCGGCGCCGAGCAGCAGGGACAGTTCATGGGGTCGCTGGCGCGGCCGGCAGCGGTGGCGACAGGCGCCCGAGGCCGGCGGCGGGCAACGGTGTCGGTCCACCGCGCTGCGCTGCCCGCCGCCACCGATCACCCGGCTGCTGCGGCGATCGATCGCCGCCTCCACCTCCGCCGGCAGGGTGAGGTTCTCGATCAATAGGCTCGGAATCTCCAGCCCCAGCTCCTGCACCTCCGCCAGCAGGCTCAGGCGCAGCTCCCGGGCCAGCTCGTCGTAGCGGCCGGCCAGATCGAGAATCGAATGGTTCGCCTGGCCCAGGGCGTCGGCGAGGCGGCTGACGATCAGGTTGCGCAGCT
>CAMBZX010000039.1 GCA_945872185.1 Synechococcus sp. UW140
CTCGACTGGGCTCGCCAGGCCTATGCCCGCCTCAAGGCGCAGCAGGAAGCAGCCCGCGCTGCTTCCTCGCCCCAGGCGATCCAGAGCACCCCGCCCGGTCCTGCCGCGGTTGAGTCCCTGATCCCTGCCAAGGCTGAGGCCGTTTCTGGGCCCAATCTTGCGGCTGAGGCCACGGCTGTTGCTGGGCCAACGGCTGTTGCTGGGCCAACGGCTGTTGCTGGGTCAACGGCTGTTGCCGAGCCAACGGCTGTTGCTGAGCAAACGGCTGTTGTTTTGCACCCAACCACTGCTGAGGTTCCAGCAGTTGGGCCGGCAGTGGCTGTGGCAGCCCCGATTGCTCCAGATGGGGCCGAACTGGCAGCGCCGCCCGTTGCGGAGGTGGCCTCGCCAGAAGCGCAGAGGCAGCAGCTTGCCCCACCGTCAGCTGGTCCCGCAGCCCGGGGCCTGTCGTTGCTTGAGCAGGCGGCCGCCCAGCGCCAGCAACGGTTGCAGCAGCTCACGGCGGAGGCTCTCAGCCTGGAAAGCGAGCCTGGGCCGGTGGCCGCTGCAGCTCCTGGACCAGCCGTTCCAGGGCTGGCGGAGAGCGAGCCCCAACTGGGCGACTTCGACGACACCTTCACCTGGTCGGCGGAAGTGCTGGCGGCCCAGGGCCGAAAGGTCGAGGACATGTCGCTCGAGGAGATCGACTGGCTCGGCCGGTTGCGCCGCGGCCTGGAGAAGACGCGCCGGGGCTTCGTCACCCAGCTGCTCGAGAACCTCGGCGACGATCCCCTCACGCCCCAGGTGCTCGACGACCTCGAGACCACCCTGTTGCGGGCTGATGTGGGGGTGCAGGCCACCGATCAGGTGCTGGATGCGCTGCGGCGCCGGCTCAATGAGGAGGTGGTGGATCCGGCTGAGGGCTTGCGTTTTCTCAAGGAGCAGCTGCGCGGTCTGCTGGAAGCACCGATAGCGGCCAGCGCCGCGCCGCTGTTGGCACCCCAGAAGGAGCGGCTCAATGTCTGGTTGCTGGTGGGGGTCAACGGCGTCGGTAAAACCACCACCCTCGGTAAATTGGCCAATCTGGCCGTGCGCAGTGGTTACAGCTGCTTGATCGCCGCCGCTGACACCTTCCGCGCCGCGGCCGTGGAGCAGGTGAGCATCTGGGGGCAGCGCAGTGGTGTGCCGGTGATTTCCAACCCGAGTGCCAATGCTGATCCGGCGGCTGTCGTTTACGACGCCATCGGTGCGGCCAGGGCCAAGGGCACGGAGCTGGTGCTGGTGGATACGGCCGGTCGTCTGCAGACCAAACACAACCTGATGGAAGAGCTCACCAAGGTGCGCCGCATCATCGACAAACTGGCTCCCGAGGCGGTGGTGGAGTCGCTGTTGGTGCTGGATGCCAGCCAGGGCCAGAACGGCCTGCGCCAGGCGATGGCCTTCGCCAGTGCCGCCGGCCTCACCGGTGTGGTGATCACCAAGCTCGATGGCAGTGCCCGCGGTGGTGTGGCACTGGCAGTGGCTTCGGAGGCCAAGCTGCCGATCCGCTTCATCGGTGCCGGCGAAGGCATCCGCGATCTGCGCCCCTTCAACAGCTTTGAGTTCGTGGAGGCCTTGCTGGCTAGGTGAGAGTTTGCTGCATGCCAAATCCTGACAAAATTTACTAGATCTTCTCGAATTTAAATATCGATTCATTGTCATGTGAGGTTGCCATCTCTTTGAATCGGCTATTGTTGGCCGGTTCGGGTTTCTTCCACTCCATTCATTCTGGCGAAGTGGAAGCGGCATGAATGCTAATGGGATATGTCTGAGTTGATGCAGGCCTATGTAGTTTATTTGATCCTTTGCATCAATCTCGTGGTTAAAGCATGAGATCGTTTTGGTGTTGAACTGGGTGAAGTGTTGATCGTCCTCCTGGAATGGACTATGCGCCCCACTCTGCTTAATAAGGATAGGCCTATTTGGTAAGTTGCTGCCCTGAAACCTATTCGGGCGATGGCAGGATCCAAGGCTGTGGTTCTTTGCGGGCCAGAGAAGCTGTTGCTTCATTTTGGGACGTTGATCTATAGATTTGTTATATCGCTCGTTGTTTCGGTGATGCGCGCGTGCTTGGCGTGCGCGAGACTAAAGTTCGTCGTTTTTTGTATGGCCTTGCGTTTTTTGCACCTTGATCTTGGCATTTTGCATCCTGATCCCTAACCTTTATCTGGCTGATCGCTCTTTGTTTGTCCACTCTTTGTTTGCCCACTCTTTGTTTGACCATGGTTGCCTGGCGATCCGCTGGCGCTGCTCCGCTTCCATTCATTAAGCTGCCTGGCGCTTCGCTGGCTTCTTCCAACACCGTTGATTTTGGTGGAGTGGTGGGTACCTTTTTGCCTCTCCATGTTCACCGCTGGGATCATCCCGATCGTGATCAGCCTTTCATCAACCATTCCGGCTGCATTCGCCTGGGTGATCTCACCCTGCTTGTCACCCTAGGCTCGGCCATTCATGGGGAGGTGGAGCAGAGGTGTGAGGCCCAGCTGGTGCTTCCTTATATTGCCGGTATCAACTGCTTCAAGATAGATCGCCAAAGTTATACTTTTCGTTCCTCCTGTTTCTTCATTCCTGCTGCAGGCAACCGCATCCAGATCAATTGCAGCATGTGTTCGGGCATCATCATCAGCTTTCCGCCCGCTTCGCTGCTGCCCGTAGCCCAGGCCATGGCGGGTCCTGGTTTCGATGGCCTGCCCCTGCGGCTTGCCCTGGAGCAACCAGCTGTTCTGAGCCGTAAGGCGGATGTCCGCCGGGATCGGGTGCAACAGCTGTTGATGGAGACCATGGCCTACCTGGAGCGCACCCTGGCGATTGGCGGTGCCATCAATCCCATGCTCAGCCTCGACGATCTGGTCCGTCGCTTGATCGTGATGTTGCTGGTGCCCGATCTGCTGGAAGCGGCTGCGGAATCAGCTTCCCCGGTGTGCGAGCCCTTCATCCATCAGGCCCTGGTGGAATGGCTGCTGGCCCATCTGCACGAACCGATCAGTCTTTCGGACATGGAGCGGCGCAGCAGTTACAGCCGTCGCTCGCTGCAGTACGCCTTCAAGCAGCGTTTCGGCTGTGGCCCGATGCAGTGGCTGCGGCAGCGTGTCTGCGGCAGAGCGGTTGAGCAAGGCCAAGGCCCTGCTGGAGCACCCGGTCAGCCATCGCAGCCTCCTGGACGTGTCCCAGGCCTGTGGCTATCTCTCCAAGGCCTCCTTCAGCCGCGATTTTCTGGCCCGCTATGGCGAACGTCCGTCGCAGCTGTTGCGACGCTGCCGTGATCTGCACCTGCTCTCCCATCTGGACGCTGAATCCCTGATCCCCTGACGGATCCCGCCTGCTTGCCGCGAGCACAGTTTCTCGATGGTCAGTTTCTCGATGATCAGTTTCTCGATGGTCAGTCTCTCGTTGGCCAGCGATCTTGACTTTTGCTCTGGGGGCTTGATGGCTTCGCTCTGCTGGTGGTTCCGCTGCTGAGATCCGAGGTTCGGCAGGCTTTCAGCGTCGCTCAGTCCGACGAATCTGAGGATCACTGCTACCTTTCGAGTCCCTCGCGGCCGCTCCTTGGGCAGCCAGCCGCCCCGCCGCCCCCCGGATCCCATGGCCGCTGCGGCCAGCGCCGCTACGGCTGGGGCTCCCGATTCGACGCCTCCCCCCAGTGGGGCGTCCCCCCCCGTCTCCCCCCTTTCGCCCCAGGCGCTGGCGGCTTCGGTGCGGCAGCTGCTCGACAGCCTCAATCACGAGCAGCGCCGCAACCAGGAGCTTTTGGCCTCGTTGGCCTTTGCTCTGCGCAGTTTCACCAATCTCAGTCGCTTCCTGGAGCTGGTGCCCCTGGTGACCTCCCGTTTGCTGGAGGCCGAGGGCAGTGTGCTGGTGGTGTTTCACCCGGATGGCCGCCTCTGGCGGGATCATCTGCAGGCCACTCCCGGCGAACGCTCGGCTGAGCTGGTGCGACGGCTGCTCGCCCTCACCGACCACCAGCTGCAGGCCCAGTCCGGTGATGAGGCGGTGGCCGCCTTGCTCGATCCGCTGATCCGCAGGCTGCTCGGCCCGGCCGAGGTGTTCGCCACCTCCGTGGTGGCCCGCAGTGGCCAGCGCGGTCGCCTTTATGTGTTCAGCGGTCGGCGCGGCTACAGCTGGAGTGAGGTGCATCGGCGCCATCTGCAGCTGGTGGCTGATCTCACCGGTGTGGCGCTGGAAAACGAGGTGCTGCAACAGGACATGCGGCGCCATGAACGGCTCGATCGCCAGCTCAGCATCGGCGCCGAGATCCAGGCCCAGCTGCTGCCTGATCGCTGTCCGGTGATTGCAGGGGTGGAGCTGGCGGCCCGTTGCCGGCCCGCTTATCAGGTGGGTGGCGACTACTACGACTTCATTCCGGTGCGGCCTGATCTGATCGGTCGGCGGCGCGAGCAGGGCCAGTGGGCTGTGGTGATGGGGGATGTGATGGGCAAGGGGGTACCGGCCGGCCTGCTGATGACCCTGCTGCGCGGCATGTTGCGGGCGGAGGTGTTGAGCGGTCTGCCGCCGGATCGCATCCTGCAGGATCTCAACCGCCTGGCCCAGGAAGATCTGGCCCATTCCCACCGTTTTGTCACGCTGTTCTATTCCGACTACGACCCCATCAGTCGCCGGCTGCGCTATGCCAATGCGGCCCACAATCCGCCCTTGATCTGGCGGCGCCAGCAGGCCCGGGTGGACCGCCTCGATGCCCCGGGATTGTTGATCGGTCTGCAGAGCGAAGCGGAGTATGGCTGGGCTGAGTTGGTGCTGGAGCCCGGCGACGTGCTGCTCTATTACACCGATGGCGTCACCGAGGCCTCCGGTTTCAGTGGCGAACGTTTCGATGAGGAGCGGCTGGTGCGCGCGTTTCAGGCGGCTTGCCGCTCCGGTCTTGCGGCCCAGGGGTTGCTGGATCAGTTGTTCGTGCGTCTGGATCGCTTCGTGGGCGCCGATCACCAGCTTGAGGACGATGCCTCGATGGTGGTGCTCAAGGTGCGGGAGGACGTGATGCTGCCGTCCCTTCCCGGGTTCTGAAGCCGGGCTGCCAAGCTGGGTCGTTGAGCCCAGCCCCCGATGGCCGCCGAATCCACGCCCCCATCCCCCTCGAGCTCCGGTGTGACGGGCGGTGCGGCCGGGGGTTGGAGCGACCGCTTTGAGCAGGGCCTGCATCCGGCGATCGAGCGCTTCAATGCCTCAATCGGCTTCGACATCACCCTGCTGCAGGAAGATCTCGATGGTTCGGTCGCCCATGCCCGCATGCTCGGCTGCTGCGGGGTGATCACGGAGCCGGAAGCGGATCAGCTGATCGAGGGGCTCGAAACGATCCGCCAGGAGGCCGCCGCCGGGGCGTTTCAGCCCACGATCGAGGCGGAGGACGTCCATTTCGCCGTGGAGCGGCGGTTGATCGAGCTGCTCGGGCCCGTCGGCAAGAAGCTGCACACCGGCCGCAGTCGCAATGACCAGGTGGGCACCGATCTGCGCCTGTGGCTGCGGCGCCGCATCGATGAAATCGAGCGGGCCCTGCTGCGGTTCGAGCGGGCCCTGCTGGCCCAGGCGGAGGCCCACGCCGACACCTTGATCCCCGGTTACACCCATCTGCAGCGGGCCCAGCCGATCTGCCTGGCCCATCACCTGCTGGCTTACATCGAAATGGCTGAACGGGACCGCTCCCGTCTGGCCGATGTGCGCCGTCGGGTGGACATCTGCCCATTGGGGGCCGCGGCCCTGGCCGGCACGCCCGTGCCGATCGATCGCCGCCAGACGGCTGCAGCCCTTGGTTTTGCCAGCCTGTATGCCAACTCCCTCGATGCCGTCAGTGATCGGGATTTCGCGGTGGAGTTCATGGCCGCGGCCAGCCTGGTGCTGGTGCACCTCAGCCGGCTCAGTGAGGAGGTGATTCTCTGGGCCAGCGAGGAGTTTGGCTTCGTTGGCCTCACCGACCGCTGCGCCACCGGCAGCAGCCTGATGCCCCAGAAGAAGAACCCCGATGTGCCGGAGCTGGTGCGGGGCAAGAGCGGCCGGGTGTTCGGCCATCTGATGGGTCTGCTGACGATGATCAAGGGATTGCCCCTGGCTTACAACAAGGATTTCCAGGAGGACAAGGAGGCGTTGTTCGACGGGGTGCGCACCACGCTCGATTGCCTGGAGGCGATGGCGATCCTGTTCGAGGAGGGCCTGGTGTTCCGGCCCGAGCGCCTGGAGCGGGCGGTGGAGTCTGATTTCTCCAATGCCACCGATGTGGCCGACTACCTGGTGGCCCGTGGGGTGCCGTTCCGGGAGGCCTATCAACTGGTGGGTGGCCTGGTGAAGGGTTGTCTGCGGGAGGGGATCCTGCTCAAGGATCTGCCGCTGCAGCGCTGGCAGCAGCTCCATCCCGCCTTTGAGGCCGACATCCATGCCGCCATTGCCCCTCGCCAGGTGGTCCGAGCCCGACGCAGTGAAGGCGGCACCGGTTTCGAGCAGGTGGGGCAGCAGCTGCTGCTCGCCCGCCGCCGGCTTGGCGAAGGATCAGCGGCAACAGCGGACTAATGCGGCTGGGCGGTTTAACCTTGCGCGGTGTGTGACGTTCAGGCGTCATGCGGGCCCCTCACGGTTCAAGCCCATTCCCGGTCATCAGGTCAGTTCAGTGAGCATTTTTGTCGGCAATCTGCCCTTCCGCGCCGAGCAGGAAGACATCCGCGAGCTCTTCGCCCCCTTTGGAGAGGTGGCGAATTGCTCCCTTCCCCTGGAGCGGGACAGCGGTCGCAAGCGCGGCTTCGCCTTCGTGGAGATGGCGGATCCAGAGCTGGAAACCAAGGCCATCGATGCCCTGCAGGGGGTTGAGTTGATGGGGCGTCCGCTGCGCATCAACAAGGCCGAACCCCGCAGTGCCGGTGGTGGTGCTGGTGGCGGCGGTCGCCGCGCTGGCGGCTACGGCGGCGGTGGCTATGGCGCCGGAGGCGGTTATGGCGCTGGCGCCGCTGGTGGCGGCGGCTATGGCGGCGGGGCCGGCGGCGGCGGTGGCTACGCCGGAGCCGGTGGCGGCGAGCGTGGTTCCGGCGTCCGGGGTTGGGAAGATCGCAGCTATGGCGGTGGTGATCGCGGTGGCGACAGCTTCGATGCGGGCCGTGCCCGCCGCCGCCGCAGCAGTGGCGGTGGGGGCGGCGATTTCGGTGGTGGCGGTGACTATCCGGGCGCCGAGGGCTGAAGCCCCGGCTTCAAGGCCGGGGCCTGCTCCCAGCACTGAACCACCAGGGGTTCTGCCCCGCCATCGGCCCCTGATCGGGGCCCGGAGGCGGTCAGTGCCCCCGTTCCTCCAGTTGGCGGGCTGCCGTTTCCAGTACCGCCGCACCGGCGTCGGGGGCTGCTGCTGCCCGGGTGAGGGCCGCGCGCCAATGGCGGGCCCCGTTGACCCCTTCCACCACATGCACCAGATGGCGGGCGATGGGCCAGAGCCGGCCGCCTGAGTCGCACCAGCGCTCGGCATGGGGCACCAGGCCCCGCACCACGCTGGAGGCCCGCACCGGAGCGGCCGCAGGTGCCGCGAAGATCTCGCCATCCACCGCTGCCCAGCGCAGCGGGTGGTTGTAGGCGGCCCGACCCACCATCACCCCATCCAGCTGTTCCAGGTGCTGCTGGCACTGCTGAAGCTCCTCCAGGCCGCCATTCAGTTCAATCGTCAGGTCGGGGCGGTCCCGTTTGAGCTGGTGCACCAGGTCCCAGCGCAGCGGCGGGATGGTGCGGTTCTGTTTGGGATCCAGGCCTTCCAGCCAGGCCTTGCGGGCATGGACGGCGAAGCGCTGCGCTCCGGAGCCGGCCACCGTGTCCACGAAGGCCAGCAGCTCCTCGTAGGAGTCGAGGTTGTCGATGCCGATGCGGTGCTTCACCGTCACCGGCAGCGGGGAGGCCGCCGCCATCGCCTCCACGCAGCGGGCCACCTGTTGGGGTGCCGCCATCAGACAGGCGCCGAAGCGACCCTGCTGCACTTTTTCGCTGGGGCAACCCACGTTGAGGTTCACCTCGTCGTAGCCCCAGTCGGCGGCGAGCCGGGTGGCCTGGGCCAGCAGGGCCGGATCGTCGCCCCCCAGTTGCAGGGCCAGGGGCCGCTCGATCGGCTCGAAGCCCAGCAGGCGCTCCAGCCGCTGTTGGCGCTCGCCCAGACGGCTGCTGCCACTGTCCTGGGTGATGTGATGCAGGGCCCTGGCCACCACCATCTCCGTGTACAGCAGGCAGTGGCGGCTGATCTGGCGCATCAGCACGCGGAAGTGCCGATCGGTGCAGTCCAGCATGGGCGCCACACTGAAGCGATAGTTCTGCTGCATCGGCCCATGCTGCCTAGCCACGTGTCCCTGGTGGTAGCCGGCGGGGGGCCAGCGGGATTCATGGCGGCGATCACGGCGGCGGAGGTCACGATCGCGGCAGGCGGCACCCCGGCGGTGCTGGTGCTTGAGGCCACCCCGGAGCCTTTGCATAAGGTGTTGATCAGCGGGGGTGGCCGTTGCAATGTCACCCATGCCTGCTGGGATCCCCTGGCCCTGGTGGGCTATTACCCCCGCGGTGGTCGGGCCCTGCGCGGCCCCTTCTCTCGATTTGCCACAACCGAGACGGTGGCCTGGTTTGAGCGGCGCGGGCTGGCTCTGGTGGAGGAACCGGATGGTCGCCTGTTTCCGCGCAGCCAGCGCTCCGCTTCGGTGGTGGACACCCTGCGCCGGGAAGCAGCCCGGCTGGGAGTCACGCTGCACACCAGTGAAGCGCTGCAGGCCGCGGTGGCGCTTGCCGGCGGTGGTTTTGAGTTGCGTTTGCGCTCAGGGGCCTTGCTGCGGGCCGATCGGTTGCTGCTGGCCACCGGCAGCCATCCCAGTGGCCATCGCCTGGCGGTCGGCCTGGGCCACACGGTGGTGCCGCCGGTTCCCTCCCTGTTCACCCTGCGCCTGGCGGACCATCCTCTGGCTGCTCTGGCGGGGGTGGTGATGGATCCGGCCGGGCTGGAGCTGACCCTGGCCGGCAGCGCCTCGCGGCGCCAGCGCCAGAGCGGGCCGCTGCTGATCACCCATTGGGGCCTGAGTGGACCCACCGTGCTGCGGTTGACGGCCTTTGCCGCTCGGGATCTGAAGCAGGCCGGCTACCGGGGCGAGCTGCGGGTCGACTGGAGCGGCGGCCGCAGCCAGTTGCAGTTGCAGGAGCTGTTTGGCCAGCTGCGCCGCGACCAGGCCCGCAAACAACTGGCCAATGCCAGGCCCTGGCCGGAGCTGAGCCGCCGGCTGTGGCTGCATCTGCTCGATCGGCTCGGTGTGGATGGGGAGCTGCGCTGGGCTGATCTTGGCCGTCGCCCCCAGGAGGCCCTGATCGAGGCCTTGCGGGCCAGCCGCTACCCGGTGTCCGGTCGGGGTCCCTTCGGCGAGGAGTTCGTCACCGCCGGCGGCATTGCCCTCGGTGAGGTGAACCTGGCCACGATGGAGAGCCGCCGCCAGAGCGGGTTGTATCTGGCCGGCGAGATTCTCGATGTGGATGGGGTCACCGGTGGGTTCAACTTCCAGCATTGCTGGAGCTCCGGTTGGTTGGCGGGTCAGGCGATCGCCGCTGCTGGCCCTTGAACGCTGCTGCGATGCCGTCAGCGGATGTGCTCAAACACGGAGAACATCGGCAGGTACATGGCCAAGAGCACTGAGCCGACAATGATGCCCACCAATACGATCATCACCGGCTCAAGCATCGAGGTCATCGCTTTGACGGCGGCGCCAACTTCATCTTCATAGAAATCGGCCACTTTTGAGAGCATGGCATCCATTTCGCCGGTCTCTTCGCCGATCGCCATCATGCTGATCGCCATATCTGGAAAGACTCTTTTCACCTCCAGGGCAGCACTGAGGGGCACCCCCTCGCTCACTTCGTTGCGCGAAGAACTGATGGCATCACCAATGGTTGAATTGGAGGTGATATCGCGCACGATCTCCAGGGACATCAGAATCGGCACACCGGCTTTGGAGAGGCAGCTGAGCGTGCGGCAGAATTGGGCTGTGGCCGTCTTCTGGATCAGATCTCCAAACAGCGGGATCTTCAGCGAAAGCGCATCTATGGAGCGCCGGCCGGTTGGGGTGGCGTAGTAGCGGGAGATCATGTAAGCGCCGATACCGATACCCCCCACCAGGAAGAAGGAGAAGGAGGAGCGCAGTAGTTTGCTCAGATCGAGCATCAATTGGGTGAACAGGGGCAGCTTGGCTCCCAACTGATCGAAGATGGTGGCGAAGGTGGGAATCAGAAAGATCGTCATACCCAGAAATACTGCAATCGCGATCACCAGCACGGTGATCGGATACCCCAGAGCTCCCTTGATCTGGTTCTGCAGCTTGGCGTTGTCTTCCAGCAGGATGGCCAGTCGCTTCAGGGTTTCATCGAGCACACCACCGGCTTCGCCGGCTTCCACCAGGGCGATGGTGAGGTTGTCGAACACCTGGGGCCAGCGCCGCATCGAATTGCCCAGGCTTTCCCCCTGATTCACCTCCTTGGTCATGCTGGTCAGCGCCTTGCGGAACAGGGTGGAGCGCTGCTGGCTGCGCATCAGATCCAGGCTGCGCAGGATGGGCACCCCCGCATCCACCAGGGCCGAGAGTTTGCTGGCAAACAGGGCTTTGTCGCGGATGCTGATGCCACCCTCCATCAGGTTGCGGAAATCGAAACCCGCACTTGTGGGGGGGGCTTGCACTTCCTTGCGCACCAAGGTGTTGGCGAGAATGCCGCGTCGCCGCAATTCCCGTCTGGCACTGGCCGGATTGTCGGCCTGGATGGTGAGCTCGCGTTTCCGGCCGGAGTTGGTGGTGTAGGTGACAAAAAACGCTGTCATGGCTCAGATCTGATCCAGCAGGCGGATCAACTCGTCGGGTTTGGTGGTTTTTTCCATGGCTTCCCCGCGGGAGACTTTGCCGGCTTTGATCAGGTTGGCCAGCGAGCGCTCCAGGGTCTGCATGCCCTGGTTGGCTCCGGTCTGGATCTGGGAATAGATCTGGGCTGTCTTGCCCTCCCGGATCAGGTTGGCGATCGCCGGGGTGTTGATCAGGATTTCCTGGGCCATCACGCGGCCGAAGGCGCCACTGCTGGGGTGGTTGCTTTTGCAGAGTGTCTGGGAGAACACGGCCAGCAGGCTGGAGCTGAGCTGCACGCGGATCTGGGTCTGTTGGCCGCCCGGGAAGACATCCACCATGCGGTCGACGGTCTGGGCGGCGGAACTGGTGTGCAGAGTGCCGAACACCAGGTGACCGGTTTCGGCGGCTGTGATCGCCAGCTGGATGGTTTCCAGGTCGCGCATTTCCCCCACCAGAATGACATCGGGATCTTCGCGCAGGGCAGCCCGCAGCGCATTGGCAAAACTGCGGGTGTCCTCGCTGACTTCACGCTGATGGATCAGACTTTTGTCATTGCGGTAGGTGAATTCGATCGGATCTTCGATGGTGAGGATATGCTCTGAGCGGCTGTGATTGATGTGATCCAGCAGGGCGGCCAAGGTGGTGGTTTTGCCTGATCCCGTAGGGCCCGTGACCAGCACCAGCCCCTTGGGTTTGCGACTGATTTCCTCAACGATCGGTGGCATCCCCAGCTTCTCGATGGGCGGAATCGAGTTGCCCAGGGCACGCAGACACGCTGCATAGGTGCCCCGTTGTCGGTAGACATTCACCCGGAAGCGGGCGACATCTTTGAGGCCATAGGAACAGTCCAGATCCCAGTTCTGCTCCAGAATCTTGCGCTGAGAATTGTTGAGGAGAGCGAAGATCAGACGGTTGCACTGATCTTCGCTGAGTTTCATGTCCTGCAACATCGGCCGCAGCTGGCCATTGAAGCGACCATAGGGTGGTTGGCCGCAGGCGAGATGCAGGTCGCTACCGCCGCCATTGACCAGTTCAATCATCAGGTCTTCAATCTGAAGTTCCACTGGATTCTTCCCCTTCAGCTCTGTTCGGGCACCGCTTTCACTTTAGCCAGGCCAGGTCTGGGATCCCCATGTTCAGCGGCGTACCCGCAGGCAGTAGGGACATTCGAGCCATTCGTCCTGGAGGCCGGCCCCGCATCCCTTGCAGGTGAGGGTGGTCAGGGCCCGGGCCCGCCGCTCCGATTCCAGGCCGGTGTCGGTGAGCAGCATCCGCTCGACCTCGTCGAGGGTGGTCAGGCCCTGGCGCACCAGGTCCAGGCCGTAGCCCAGCAGGGTCTTCATCCCGCCTTCGAGGGCGAGGCGGCGCAGGTCTTCGGTGTTGCCCCGCTTGGCCACGGCCGAGGAGAGCGATTCGTTCATGCGCAGGATTTCGTAGACACCAACCCGTCCTGTGTAGCCCCGGCCCTGGCAGTGGACACAGTCCGGTTCATCGCTGTTGTGGCTGCTGGTGGCTTTGAAAAAGCTGATGCTGTTTTCGTCGGTGGCCACCAGCCCGAAGCGCGCCAGTTCCTCGTTGTCGGGGTGATAAGCCACCCGGCAATGACTGCAGAGGCGTCGCAGCAGTCGCTGGGAGATCACCCCGAGCAGGGAGGCGCTCACCAGAAAGGGTTCCACCCCCATCTCATCCAGCCGGGCGAAGGCGCTGGCGGCGTCGTTGCAGTGCAGGGTCGTGAGCACCAGGTGACCGGTGAGGGCTGCCTCGATGGCGGTCCGGGCGGTTTCCAGGTCGCGGGTCTCACCCACGAGCAACACATCCGGGTCCTGCCGCATGAAGGCGCGCAGGGCGGTGCTGAAGTCGTAGCCCTTCTCCCGGTTCACCTGGGTCTGGGTGATTCCTTTGAGGCTGTACTCGATCGGATCCTCCACCGTCGAGATGTTGATGCTGGGATCGTTGCGCTCTGACAGCAGGGCGTAGAGGGTGGTGGATTTGCCCGATCCGGTGGGGCCCGTCACCAGGATCATGCCGAAGGGTTTGGAGCCCATTTCCCGCAGGGTTTCGCGCGCGATCGGGTCGGTGATCAGGTTGTCGAGCCCGAGCTGGGTGGCGCCGCTGTCGAGCAGACGCAGCACCACCTTTTCGCCGTGGCGGCTGGGCAGGGTGCTGACCCGGAAGTCCATGGTGCGCCCGCGGAAATTGCGGCGGATCCGGCCGTCCTGGGGCAGGCGCCGTTCGGCGATATCCAGGTCGGCCATGATCTTGAGGCGGGAGGTCACCGCTGGGGTGAGCGTTTTCGGCAGGGTGTCGACGTTGCGCAGCACGCCGTCCTGGCGGAAGCGGATCAGCAGACCGTCCTCCTGGGGTTCCACATGGATGTCACTGGCGGAGCTGGTGAGGGCTTCGATCAGGATTCGGTCCACCAGGCTCATCACCGGCGAGAGGCCGGCGGACCTGCTGCTGGCTTCGAGATCCTCCGATCCCGATTCGGGCTCGACCTGGGGGGCGTTCGTTGGCCCCAGCTCCAGATCGCCGAACAGGGAAGGACGGCGGATCTCCTGATTGTTGACCCCCAGGGTCGCGGTTTCTGGATTCATGGTCGCTGCCGGCGGCGGGAGCTGGAATCGGGTTTACGGGTCTGGGCCTGTGGGCGCTTCAGGTCGGGCCTGGGTTTTCAGGGGCGGGATTCAGCGGTGTGGGATTCAGTGGTGGTTTTCAGCGGTGCAGGCAGGCATGGGGTTGAAGGGCTGGACGAGCCGCGGGCGCCAGGGCCCCATCCCCAAATCCCACTGACGAGGTTCACCAATCGGGTTGGAGACCTGACAGCTGCCTTAATCCTGCTCAGAAAAAGCCAGCTATGGTGAGCGCCGCTACGAATCTGCGGCAGCTTCTGGTCCGAGAGGTGCGGGCTTCCGCCGCTTGTGGGAGGAGGGGCCGGCGCTTCAACATGGCCCCATTCGAATTTGGTGCGACCGGCATGAGCGGCGACAATCCCCAGGGCAGCGACACCCCCTTCGAAGGCGACGATCCCGGCGCGGCTGGTGCCGAGGCTGGTGCCGCTGCCGCAGCCCCAGGCCCTGGCGAGGGAGCTGCCACGCCGGCGGCCGGCCCCGGTGACCAGGATGGGGCCTCGCTCAGTGAAGGCGAGCGGCTGCAGTCGCTGGAAATCAAGTTGGCCGCTTTGCAGAGTGAGAACGAGTCGCTGCGGGGGCAGTACATGCGTATTGCCGCCGACTTCGACAACTTCCGCAAGCGCCAGAGCCGCGACCAGGACGACCTGCGCCTGCAGATCACCTGCTCCACCCTCGGCGAGATCCTGCCAGTGGTAGACAACTTTGAACGGGCGCGCCAGCAGCTCAAGCCTGAGCACGAGGAGGCCCAGACGTTGCACGGCAGCTATCAGGGTCTCTACCGCCAGCTGGTGGATGTGTTCAAGCAGCTCGGGGTTTCATCGATGCGGGTGGAGGGAGAACCCTTCGACCCCAATCTTCACGAGGCGGTGCTGCGGGAGCCCAGCCAGGAGCATCGCGAAGATGTGGTGATCGAGGAGCTCCAGCGCGGCTACCACCTCAACGGTCGGGTGCTGCGCCATGCCCTGGTCAAGGTTTCGATGGGTCCCGGGCCATCCGGCTCGGCGGCCGCTCCGGTTGAGGGTTCCAGCGAGGAGCAGGGCGGCTGATGGCCGACTACTACCAGCTGCTGGGTGTTGCCAGGGATGTTGACGCCGATAGCCTCAAACGGGCTTATCGCCGCCTGGCGCGTCAATACCACCCCGACATCAACAAGGAGGCCGGGGCGGAGGACAAGTTCAAGGAGATCGGCCGTGCCTATGAGGTGCTCAGCGATCCCCAGACCCGGGCCCGCTATGACCAGTTCGGGGAAGCCGGCCTCGGTGGTGGCGGCGGCTCCCAGGACATGGGCGACATGGGTGGATTCGCCGACCTGTTTGAAACCTTCTTCAGTGGTTTCGGCGGTGGCGGTGGTGGTGCCGCTGCTGGTGGTGGCCGCCGCCGCAGTGGTCCCCGCCAGGGCGATGATCTGCGCCTCGATCTCAATCTCGATTTCCGTGATGCGGTTTTCGGGGTGGAGAAAGAAGTGCAATTGCGCCATCTGGAAACCTGTGGCACCTGCAAGGGATCAGGGGCGAAGGAGGGTAGTGGACCCACCACCTGCGGCACCTGCAGTGGCGCTGGTCAGGTGCGGCGCGCCACCCGCACGCCGTTCGGCAGCTTCACCCAGGTTGCTCCCTGCCCCACCTGTGAGGGCAGCGGCCAGGTGATCGCCGATCCCTGTGGCAGCTGCAGCGGTGCCGGCCTGCAGCAGGTGCCCAAGACCCTGCGCATCAACATTCCGGCCGGGGTGGATTCCGGTTCCCGGCTGCGGGTGGCTTCCGAAGGCAATGCCGGCCCGCGGGGTGGCCCCGCCGGTGATCTCTATGTCTTCCTGAGCGTCAAGTCCCACCCGACCCTGCGGCGGGATGGCACCACGATCCATTCCGAGATTCCGCTCAGTTATCTCCAGGCCATCCTCGGCGACACCATTGAGGTGGAAACCGTCGATGGGGCCGAGCCGCTGGAGATTCCCGCCGGCACCCAGCCCGGCACCGTGCTCACGCTCAAGAACAAGGGCGTGCCGCGGCTGGGTAATCCGGTGGCTCGGGGTATCCATCAGTTCACCATCAAAGTGCAGCTGCCGACACGGCTCAGTGGCGATGAACGGGCGTTGCTGGAGCAGCTGGCCGGCCATCACAGCAGCAAGGGTCAGCGGGTCCAGCACAAGAGTGGCCTGTTCGGCGGCCTGTTCGGCAAGGGATGAGCAACCCCTCGCCGCTGCCGCTCGATCTGCGTGGCACCCCCTGTCCGCTCAACTTCATCCGCAGTCGCCTCGCCCTGGAAAAGCTCTCCCCGGGCGATCGGCTTGAGATCCTGCTGGATCGCGGTGAACCGGAGCAGATGGTGGTGGAGGGGTTGCGCCGTGAGGGCCATGCCGTGCGGGTGAGCCCCCTGGCTGCGGTGGCTGTCCAGCTGCAGGTCTGTCGCGATGGGGGACGGGTCTGCGAGGAGAGCGGGCCGCTCGTTTGAGCGCTGTTGGCGCGGCAGACGCCCAGCCGGCCCTCCAGCGACCCGGCCAGGTGATGGCCCTGGAGGCCAACTACTGCCGGGTGGTGCTCGATCAATCAGGGCCCGGGGGGGTGCGCCAGTTGCTCTGCACCCGGCGTACCCGGCTGGGTAAGAGCGGCCAGCACATCTGCGTCGGTGATCGTGTGGGCGTGGATGGCATTGATTGGCCCGCCGGCCGCGGCGCCGTGGCGACGCTCGAGCCGCGCGACGGCCTGCTGGAACGGCCCGCCGTGGCCAATGTGCGGCGGGTGGTGGTGGTGGTGGCCCTGGCCGAACCGGCGATCGACCCCCTCCAGCTCACCCGGTTCCTGCTCACCGCCGAGCGCACCGGCTGTGCGGTTCACCTGGTGTTCAGCAAGGCCGATCTGGTTGCCGAGGCTGAGGTGCGGGGCTGGTGCGAGCGGGTGGCGGCCTGGGGTTATCCGGCCCTGGCCGTTTCCAACCAGCTCGGTTGCGGCGATCTCAGCGCCTTGCGGCAGACCCTGAGCCTGCCGGGCATTGCGGTCGTGTGCGGCCCGTCCGGCGTGGGCAAGAGCAGCCTGCTCAATGCCCTGGCCCCGGATCTGGGCCTGCGGGTGGGTTCCGTTTCCGGCCGCCTGCGGCGGGGTCGCCACACCACCCGCCATGTGGAGTTGTTCGCATTGACGTCTCCGCAGGCCGGTGTGGAACCGTCCCTGGTGGCTGATTCTCCGGGCTTCAACCGGCCCGATCTGCCGCCGGATCCGACCCTGTTGGCGGGCCTGTTCCCGGAGCTGAGATCCCGGTTGGAGCAGGGCGGCTGTCGTTACAGCAACTGCCGCCACCTGGGTGAATCCGGCTGTCGGGTGGGGGTCGACTGGGATCGCCACGGCTTCTATCGCCAGTGCCTGGCTGAGGTCGAGGCCCAATGGCAGGCTCGATCCAGCCGTGGCAAGGAGGCTGGTGTCAGGCAGCGAGGTGATCGGCTCGAGCCGCTGCTTGATCCCCAGTTGCGCCGGCGCTCCCGTCGCAGCACCCGCCAGCACGATCTCGACGAGGCCCGTTCGGATCAGGAGCCCGGTGCCGATCCGCCTGCCGGTCAGTCCGGAGCGGATGAGCTCAGCCAGGAGGATGGCTGAAACGGCGCCCTTCAGGGCCGAGACAGCGCCTGCTGCGGCTGCGGCGGTTCAGCCGCCCAGGCCGGGCAGGTTGAGATCGAGGCCGCCGGTGAGCACTTCCATCCGTTCCCGCATGGTGCCGGTGGAGAGCTCGTAGGCATTGCGCAGCGCTTCGAGGATGGCGGTTTCGGCGGCTTCGCTGTCGCCGTTCAACAGCTCGGCCGCCACCTCCACCCGCAGCGGTTGTTGATTGCCTGAGAGCCAGATGCTCACCAGGCCGTTGCTGCTTTTGCCCTCCAGCTCCATGGCATCGAGCTCTTCCTGCAGCTTCTGGGCGTCCTGCTGAATCTGCTGGGCCTTGCGGAAGGCTTCGGTGAGCTGACCGAAGTTGGGGAGACCGAAGCCAGCCATGCCGCTGTCGTGGAGTGCTGGCGCAGGCTAGGGCCCCGGACGCAGGGCATCGACCCCCTCGAAACCGAGGCGTTTCACTTCCGTGTGCAGGTCGATGCCGTGTTCGCGCCGCACCCGCTCCTGCACCAGCAGGATCAGGGCGTCGATATCCCGGGCCTGGGCGTTGCCGGTGTTGACGATGAAGTTGGCATGCAGCGACGACACCTGGGCGCCGCCGACACTGAGCCCCTTGAGCCCCAGGGCCTCAATCAGTTGGCCGGCTTTGCGGGGCTCGGGGTTGCGGAAAACAGAGCCGCAACTGGGTTGCTGATAGGGCTGGGTGCTGGTGCGGCTGTGCAGGTTGGCGCTGGTGCGGGCCGTGATCGCGGCCGGGTCGTGGCCGGCCGCCAGCCGGAAGCGGGCCGAGAGCACCAGCAGCGCTTCTGTTTGCAGGCGGCTGTGCCGGTAGGCGAAGTCCAGCTCCCGGGCCGCCAGGGTGAAGGGAGCCTCCGGTCGGGCCGGATCCAGCACCCGCACCGAATGCAGCCAATCCGCCGTGCAACCCCCCTGGGCGCCGGCATTCATCACCACCGCTCCACCCACCGTGCCGGGGATGCCCACGGCCCACTCCAGGCCGTGTAGGCCGGCCTTGGCCGCCTTGCGAGCCAGGGTGGGAATCGGCTCGCCGGCTTCCGCTTCCACCCAGCCGTCCTGGCTGTCGCTGTGGCTGCCCTGCAGCCGTCGGTTGCAGAGGGTGAGGCCGGCGAGGCCGCCATCGGCAATCAGCAGGTTGGAGCCGGCACCGATGCAGCGGAAGGGCAGGCCGAGGCGGGAGGCCCAGGCGGCCAGGTTGATCAGATCCGCCTGGCTGCCGGGTTCGGCGAACCATTCGGCGGGGCCGCCCACTTTCCAGGTGGTGAACCCCTGGAGGCAGATCCCCTGCCGCACCCCGGCGGGCAGTGTGGCGGGCGGGGGCGCCATTCAGGCCGCGTGGGCCATGGGCCGATCTTCGAGGGCTTCCAGCCGTTCCCAGAGGCCATTGACGTCGCCGGCCCCCATGGCCAGCACCAGATCGCCCGGGCTGCTGCTGCTGGCGATCTGATGGGCCAGATGGTCGAGGTTCTGCGCCTCCAGCACCTGCAGATGGGGGGCCAGTGCGCGTACGGCCTGGGCCAGGGCGGCGCTGGAGATGCCGGCGATCGGGGCTTCGCCGGCGCTGTAGAGGGGGGCGACGAACACCAGGTCGGCCTGGGTGAGGGCCGCGGCGAAGCCGTCCAGGAACTGAGCGGTGCGGCTGTAGCGATGGGGCTGGAACACGGCCACCAGGCGCTGGGGGGGCTTGGGCAAGGGACTGCGACCGCTGCTCACCATCAAGCGCGCCATGCTCAAGGTGGCGGCCACTTCACTGGGATGGTGGGCATAGTCATCGACGACGATTCGCCCCTGCCAGATGCCGCGGCAGTCGAAGCGGCGGCCGGGGGGACGCAGTTGCGAGAGAGCCTGCTGCAGGGAGACGAACGGCACCCCCTCGAGGCGGCAGGCGGCGATTGCGGCCAGGGCATTGCTGAGGTTGTGGCGACCGGGCAGGGGCAGGCTGAGGCTGCCCAGCAGGATGCCGTCTTCGTAGTAGTCGGCCAGGGTGCCATCGCCCCGCTCCTCCCGGGCGATGGCGGCGAAGTTCACCCCTTCGGCGGCCTGGGTCGACCACCAGCTGTCGGCTTCGAAGTGGGCCCGCAGGACCGGACAGTCGCGGTTGGCCAGCAGGCGGCCGGAGCCCTTGGCGAAGCGTTGCAGGGTGCTGATCAGGGCGTCGAGATCGGGGTAGTGGTCGGTGTGATCGAGCTCGATGTTGGTGAGCACACCCAGCTGGGCCTTGAACTTCACCAGCGAGCCGTCCGATTCATCGGCTTCGGCCACCAGCAGCGGACCGTCGCCATGGCGGCCGTTGCTGGCGAAAGCGGGCACGATGCCGCCGATCACGGCGGTGGGGTCCTGGTCGGTGGCTTCCAGCAGGGTGGCGATCAGGGTGCTGGTGGTGGTCTTGCCGTGGCTGCCGGCCACGGCGATCGAAGGCTGGGCGTTGATCAGGGCCGCGAGTACGTCGGAGCGATGCACCACCGCCAGGCCGAGGCGCCGGGCTTCGAGCAGCTCGCCATTGCTGGCGGGCACGGCGGAGCTGATCACCACCAGGGGGTCGGCGCCGGCCGCCTGGACCACCTGCTGGATGGTGTCGGCGGTTTGCTCGTCAAAAACGCGCACGCCCTTGAGCTTCAGGGCTTCCACCACCGGCGTGGAGCGGGGGTCGGAGCCGCTGACGCTGAAGCCCCTGGCCGCCAGGATCGCAGCCAGAGCGGACATGCCGATGCCTCCCACGCCAATGAAATGGACCGGTTGGAGGCGATCGAGCATCGGGACTTTCGGGGGCGACTCCTGACCCGGTGAAAATAGGGCTGGACGGTCCATCGGTGCTTTACGAGTTGCGTCGCTTTGGTCGCCAGCGCCCGCTGTCCCAGGCCCTGGGGCAGGCCTGGGCCGGGATTTCTGTATGATTTGCGGCCGAATCACCCTTGCTAGCGGATTTCGCCGCTTCTCGCCATGACCTTGAAAGTTGCGATTAATGGATTCGGTCGGATCGGTCGCAATTTCATGCGTTGCTGGCTGAGCCGGGGCGCCAACACCGGCCTCGAGGTGGTGGGTCTGAACGACACCTCCGATCCCCGCACCAACGCCCACCTGCTCCAGTACGACACGATGCTGGGCCACATTCGCGATGCGGAGGTGAGTCACACTGATGACACCATCGTTGTCAATGGCAAGCACATCAAGTGCTTCTCCGATCGCAATCCGCTCAATCTCCCCTGGAAGGAGTGGGGTGTGGATCTGGTGATCGAGGCCACCGGCGTGTTCATCGATCAGAAGGGTGCCGGCAAGCACCTCGAAGCCGGTGCCAGAAAGGTGTTGATCACGGCCCCTGGTAAGGGAGAAGGTGTGGGCACTTTCGTGGTTGGCGTCAACGCCGACCAGTACCGCCACGACGACTTCGACATCATCAGCAACGCCAGCTGCACCACCAATTGCATGGCGCCGCTGGTGAAAGTGCTGGACCAATCCCTTGGCATCGTGAAGGGCATGATGACCACCACCCACAGCTACACGGGTGACCAGCGCATTCTTGATGCCTCCCACCGCGATCTGCGCCGCGCCCGCGCCGCCGCCGTGAACATCGTGCCCACCTCCACCGGTGCCGCCACGGCAGTGGCCCTGGTGTATCCGCCGATGAAGGGCAAGCTCAACGGCATCGCCCTGCGGGTGCCCACCCCCAACGTGTCCGTGGTGGACATGGTGCTGGAAGTGGCTCGGGACACCACCCGTGAGGAGGTGAATGCGATCTTCAAGGCCGCTTCCGAAAACGGCATGAAGGGCATCATCAAGTATTGCGATCTCCCCCTGGTGTCCACCGACCACGCTGGTACCGATGAGTCCACGATCGTGGATGCCGATCTCACCTTGGTTCTGGACGGCAACATGGTGAAGGTGATCTCCTGGTATGACAACGAGTGGGGCTACAGCCAGCGCGTTGTTGATCTGGCCGAAGTGGTGGCGAAGAACTGGAAGTGATTCTGACTGGAACGGAGCCTGGTTTGCATTAGGCGATCAGGCTTCAATCAGTGGTCTTGATTTGTTGGATGAGGGCCGCCGCATGGCGGCCTTTCGTTTGGGAGCTTTCCCATGGATAACTCGCAACAAGCTGCCCGTCGATTGCAGCAACCTCGGGTTCTGTGGGGTCGGCAGATTGGGGCTTTTGGATATTCATCGCTGCGAAACTGGCGCAGCCTGGCGAGGTTTCAGAAGTCTCGATCAGGCCTCCGCCCGGTTGGAGCGCGCCCGCAATGCCACCCCGTCCAGCAGTCCATGGACCCTGCTGGGTGACATCGCCCGCACCAGCATTGCCTAGCTTGCCCTGGCGATCGGTTCTGCGGGCCTGGCCCGGCGACCGGGCAGAGATCTATCGCTGCTGATCGAGCTGCAGCTGGGCTGGGAGGAATTGCGCTATCGCCGGTTGAGCCTGCGACGTGGTTCGCGCCGCACCGGCACGTCCGATGAGGACTACATCCGCCAACTCAGTGGCGAAGAAGGTTGAGGGTGAATGGCCCACTCAAGCTGGGCCACAATCGGTGATTGGCTGGATTCATGGCAATCAGCCCGGGGCCCGAGCCGGGGGACCAGCAGCCAGGACGTCAGAGCCAGGGCGGTCACAATGGTCTGATGAACCGTTCCGCCGACTGGTTGCATCAGGCGCAGGCTGACCTTGAGCTGGCGGGAGTCAGCGCCGCCGCCAAAATCCAAGACCGGCGCACCCTGGCCATGCGAACCGTCGATCCAGCCGGATGGGTCCTGATCAGAGCTGAATCAGCGGTAGACCTCGCGCCGATGACCAATGCGGACCACCTGCACAACCAGCACCCGATCGAACAGCGCCTACACGATGCGGTAATCCCTCCCACGCACCCTGTAGACCCCTGCTTCTCCCTGGAGGGCAACACAGTTGGGAGGACGGGGATTCTCGACCAGCAGATCAATCGCCGCGCAAATGCGTTGCTGATCGCGCCGTTGCAGGACGGCCTGGGAGCGCACAGCACGGCTGCCCCATGCTCCAGCACCACCGCCACCGGCCGTGGTGGGTGAGGACGATGGGCTCACCGCTGAGCTGGGTGGTTTCAATCACTTCCGCAAGGTTTTTACGGGCCTGACTGACGGCAATTTCTCCCATGCTTCCCCAGGCTTTGTATAAGTCGTACAACAAATAGCGGCATGCCCCGATGCCCTGGTGCTCACGCCCGCGGGGGTGAGCATCGTCGTGGTGCCGCTGGCGGCGCATGCGGAAGCCCGATGGCTCACTGGTGATGCCTCTGTTGGGCCGGGGGATCACCCCACCCAG
>CAMBZX010000040.1 GCA_945872185.1 Synechococcus sp. UW140
ACCTGGTTCTGGATGCTCAGCGGCATCCTGATGATCATCAGTGTGCTGCTGCACAGCCCCAAAGGCGATGGCATGGGCGGCCTGGCCGCCAGCGGCGGTTCCATGTTCACCAGTGCCCGCAGCGCCGAGAACACGCTCAACCGGGTCAGCTGGACCTTGCTGGCCATTTTCATGGGTCTGGCCGTGGTGCTCAGCGCCGGCTGGCTGAACTGAAAGCGCGATGTCGCTCCATTCCAGACGCGCCGTGATCGGCCAGTTGCTTCAACGTCTCAGCGCGCCCGTGCTGAGTCTGATTCCGTTTCTCACGGCCGAGCGGGCAGCGGCCGCCGCCAAGGCCTCAGACCCGGCCTGGGATCTCAGTGAAGCCGCATGGAAGAAGCGTCTCAGCCCCGCCGCCTTCTCCGTGTTGCGCCGTGAAGGCACCGAACGCCCCTTCTCCAGTCCCCTCAACCAGGAACATCGCCCAGGCACGTTCGTCTGTGCAGGCTGCCGGCTGCCCCTGTTCAGCTCCAAGGCCAAATTCGACAGCGGCACTGGTTGGCCCAGCTTCTGGCAACCCCTGGCTAAGGCCGTGGTGAGCCAGAAAGATTTCAAATTGATCCTGCCGCGCACCGAATACCACTGCCGCCGCTGCGGCGGCCACCAGGGACCCGTGTTCGACGACGGGCCCCGACCCACCGGCAAGCGCTACTGCAACAACGGCGTGGCCCTGGCCTTTATCCCCGAGCCTTGATTGGGCGCAGGTGAACTTCAGCCCGTGAATTCGGTGTTGTAGGCCTCTTCGCCGTGGGCATTGATGTCCAGACCCTGCTGTTCCTGAATGTCATTGACGCGCAATGGCATCACCAGTCGGATCAACTGAAGGATGACTGTTGTGCCGACGGCCACAAACAGAATCGTGAAACCAGCTGCTTTGAGCTGAATCCAGAGCTGGCCAGGTTGACCGGCCAGCAGGCCGTCGGCACCAGCAGGGTTGAGACTTTTCAGGGCAAACACGCCTGTGAGCAGCGTCCCCAGCAGCCCCGCCACGCCGTGGACCGGCAGCACATCAAGGCTGTCATCCAGACGCCAGCGGTTCTTGAGCTGGAGGGCAGAGCTGCACACAATGGCGGCCGCAAAGCCGATCAGCACAGCCGCCAGGGGGCTCACATAGCCGGCAGCCGGAGTGATCGCCACGAGTCCGGCCACGGCACCAGTGGCCACACCCACCGCCGTGGGATTGCCCCGCTGCCAAGTCTCCAACAACATCCAGCCGAGGGCCGCCGCCGCGCCAGCGGTATTGGTGGTGAGGCAAGCCAGGGAGGCGAGATTGCCCGCCACCAGACCACTACCGCCATTAAAGCCAAACCAGCCAAACCAGAGCAGACCGGCCCCCAACAAAATGAACGGCACATTGTGGGGAGGAGCGGCCTGGCCCGTCTTCAGGCTGCGGCGCCGGCCCACCAGAAGGGCCGCCACCGCTGCCCCCACCCCAGAGGCCAGCTCCACCACCAGGCCCCCGGCAAAGTCCATGGCGCCCAGACCATCAGCGCCGAGGAAACCACCGGGCCCCCAGACCATGTGCGCCAGGGGGATGTAAATGAAAGTGCTCCAAAGCAACAGGAACAGCATCCAGGCGCGGAAGTGCATCCGTTCCACCACCGCTCCGGAGATCAGGGCAGGTGTGATGATCGCGAAACTCGTCTGGAACAGGGCATTGGCCCCGTGGCTGAGGCTGCCATTGCCGTAGGGAGCCGACCAATTGCTCAGACCAGCCCACTGCAGCCCCCCGATGAACGGAGCCAGGGAGCCGTAACCCGGGGAAAAGGCCAGGCTATAGCCGAACAGCACCCACAGGACGCTGACCAGAGCCATGGCAGAAAAGCTCATCACCATGGTGTTGAGCACATTGCGACTGCGCACAAAGCCTGCATAAAACAGGGCCAGAGCCGGCGTCATCATCAACACCAGAGCGGCACTGATTAACACAAACCCGTTATTGGCACTGCGCAGGGCAGGTTCGACCACCAGAACGATCGGCATCCGGGCCTCAAAAATCATCGGCACCCTGCTGGACCACCGGAGGCCGCCCCGGTAGCAACAGATACCAAGCCAAGCATTTCCGTCTCAACTGATACAAAGTGGCCACAGGCTGCTCGCTCAGCGCGAGGCGGGAATCGCTGCCGATGGCACGGGCCAGCTCGCGACCATCGGCCCAGTACCACCAGTGCCGCGTCCGTGTTTCGGCGGGATCCCAAGCGCCTGGCCTGGGTTCCCCGCTCTTGCCTTCTGCGCGCCTAAGCAGTGCCAGGTGGACACGGGGACCCCATACCACGCGCCCTTGGGGGCTGCCTACCGCGCCCCCGGCGGCTTCTCAGATGCCCAGCCGCTGCCAGATCACGTCCAAGTTGGCGCGGTGCAGATCGGTGGCGAAACAATCGGCCAGTTGCGCGGCCGGGAGTCGCCCGGTGACCTCGGCATCGCCTTCGAGATTGGCGCGGAAGTCGCCCCCTTCGCGATTCCAGGCGGCGTGGGCGTGGCGCTGCACGATGGCATAGGCCTCTTCACGGTTGATCCCGGCCGCCACCAGGGCCAGCAGCACCCGCTGGCTGAACACCACACCGCCGTAGACGTTGAGGTTGCGGGCCATGTTCTCGGGGTAGACGCCCAGCCCCTGCACCACCGCGGTCATTTCGCGCAGCATGAAGTGCAGCGTGACCGAACAATCCGGCAGCATCATGCGCTCCACCGAGCTGTGGCTGATGTCCCGTTCGTGCCAGAGGGCGACGTTTTCCAGGGCCGCCACGGTGTAGCTGCGCAGCACCCGGGCCAGGCCGGAGATGCGCTCGCTGCGGATTGGATTGCGTTTATGGGGCATGGCGGAACTGCCCTTCTGACCCTTGGCGAAGTTCTCCTCCACCTCCAGCACGTCGGTGCGTTGCAGATTGCGGATCTCGGTGGCGAAGCGCTCCAGGGAGGCGCCGACCAGGGCCAGGGTCTGCACGTACTCGGCATGGCGATCGCGGGAGATCACCTGGGTGCTGGCGGCATCGGGCACCAGGCCGAGGAGGCGGCAGGTGATCGCCTCCACCTCGGGGTCGGTGTTGGCATAGGTGCCCATGGCGCCGCTGATCTGACCGACGGAGACCACAGTCTCGAGGCGCTCCAGCCGCTCTCGGTTACGTTCGGTTTCGGCCAGCCAGCCAGCCACCTTGAAGCCGAAGGTGATCGGCTCGCCATGGATGGCATGGGAGCGGCCGATCATCACCGTGTCCTTGTGGGCCCGGGCCAGCTGCCGCAGGGCTGCGGCCAACTGGTCGAGTTCGGTGCGCAGCACGGCCACCGAGCGCTTCAGCTGCAGGGCCAGGCCGGTGTCGAGCACATCGGAGCTGGTCATGCCTACGTGGATGTAGCGCCCGGCATCCCCCACGTGTTCGTTGACATTGGTGAGGAAGGCGATCACGTCATGGCGCACTTCGGCCTCGATCTCGAGGATGCGCGCCACCTCAAAGGCTGCCTGCTCGCGGATCGTGGCGAGCGCCTCAGGCGGCACCCGGCCCAGCTCGCACTGGGCGGCGGTGGCGGCGATCTCCACATCCAGCCAGCTCTGGAACTTCGCTTCTTCACTCCAGAGGCCGCCCATCTCGGGCAGGGTGTAACGCTCGATCAAGGGCCAGCGCGTGGCAACGTCGCCCCCAACCTATCGGTCGACCTTCAGACCACAGTGGTTAGCTGGCGCCGGCCCACCTCCCAGTGCACCAGCCGGCCCCAGCTCTGTTGCCGCACCCAGCAGCGCCCGCCGCGACACTGGATCAGCTGGAAGGGAGGAAGGTCGTCGGGCTGGTTGCGCAGCCGCACGAAGCTGCCAGGCCGCAGCAGCTCCAGCACATTGCTGCCCCGATGCCCATGGGGATGGCCGAGGTTGGGGCTGATGGTCACCAGCTCCGGTGCGCTCAGGCTGCTGGATCGGGCTGGGCCCATGGGAGGCTCTCACCGGCGGTTCGGGCCATCTTCTGTTGGTATCCAACCGAACAGGTGGGGCTTTGGCTTTATTTCCGTTTCCCGTGTGGTTCGATAACGGAATCAACACCAGGCCGCTCCGGCCGGACGGGACGTTTCCCATGGCCCCCAGGCAGCGGCTCGATCTTGAACTGGTGGCCCGGGGGCTGGCCGTCAGTCGCCAGCAGGCCCAGCAGCTGATTCGCAGTGGCCGGGTGCGCAGCGGCGATCGGGTGCTCGACAAGCCCGGTGTCGACGTGGCCACTGAGCTGGCGCTGGCGGTGGAGCAGCCCCCCCGCTTTGTCTCCCGTGGCGGTGAAAAGCTGGTGGCGGCGCTGGAACAGTTGCCGATCCAGGTGGCCGGGCGCGTCTGCCTCGACGGCGGGATTTCCACTGGCGGCTTCACCGATTGCCTGCTGCAGCACGGGGCGCGCCGCGTCTACGGCATCGATGTCGGCTACGGCCAGACCGCCTGGAGCCTGCGCACCGATCCCCGCGTGGTGCTGCGGGAACGCACCAACCTGCGCCATCTCACGCCGGCCGATCTCTACGAACCCGGGGATCCCTGGCCGGATCTGGCCGTGGCCGACGTCTCCTTCATTTCGCTCACCCGGGTACTGCCGGCCCTGGGGGCGTTGCTGCGGCCTGCGATCACCGCGCTCGACGGTCCTGATCCTGCCGGCAGCGGCGTCGAAGCGCTGCTGCTGGTCAAACCCCAGTTCGAAGTGGGCCGGGCCCGGGTGGGCAAGGGGGGCGTGGTGCGCGATCCGGCCGCGCACGTGGATGCGATTGAAACGGTGCTGGCGGCAGCGTTGGCCCAGGGCTGGCAGGCGGCCGGCCTGCTGGCCTCGCCGCTCACCGGCCCGGCCGGCAACCATGAATATCTACTCTGGCTGCGCAGTCCCGGAGCGCCTTCAGCCGCAGCCAGCCCCAGGGATGGGACGCCATCCGGCAGCGAACAGGAGGCGCCGGCCCTGATCAGGGGGCCGGTGGATGGCGGCTGCATTCGCGATCTGGTGCGGCGCACCCTGAACGGCCGTTGAAACCGCTGGCTCGCCAGTGCGGACAAAGCAGCGCCTGGGGCCTGGCTGGGCTGATCGCCCCCGTGACTGCGCAGAGTAAAACCAGGCGACGATCAGTAACGTCCTCCCCCAGCTCCCGCACGCCTGAGCGACGGGAATCGGCAGACAGGACCCTCGAGCAATCGCCGCGGTCGCTGTCAGATGGCGCTGCTGTCGCGATCGCCGGTGCGGATGCGGATCACGGAATCGATCGTGCTGATGAAGATCTTGCCGTCGCCAATCTCACCGGTGCGAGCGGCGTCCTGAATGGCGTTCACGACGGTGTCGATGCGATCGTCATCGACGACGATTTCCAGCTTGAGCTTTTGCAGGAACTCGACGGTGAATTCCGAACCCCGGTAGCGCTCCACCTGGCCCTTCTGGCGCCCGAAGCCACGCACTTCGCTCACCGTCATGCCGACGATGCCTGCATTCACGAGCGCGATCTTGACGTCCTCAAGCTTGAACGGACGGATGATGGCCTCGATTTTCTTCATGGATGCGGCGGGGGTCGGGGTGAACTCTGAAAAGGATCCTGGCGGCTGGCGGCGGCTAGTGGGCCTTTGGCAGCCGATTCAAGGGCGATACAGCCGATGAACCGAACCAGTGGAGCTGGCTCGGTGTCGTCAGTCTGACCGCTTCAGCCTGGGCGATCCAGCCGACTGATTCTGACTGATGGCGAAAGGCCGGCTCAGGTTCGCTGACTCGGTCTTGCGGGGATCAGGCTGACTGAGATCAGGCTGACTGAGATCAGTCGGTGTGGAACCAGTTGGACTGAGGTCGCGGCTGGGGCTGGTTGGGCTGGGTGGGATTGCCGTTCCAGCCTCCCGGATCAGTGTTGCAGACATCAGCGAGAGCCGACGACTCCGTCATTAGGCCCGAGTCCAGCGGCAGCTGTCGTAACGATGGCTACGACGGCCGCAACCCCGTCGGAATCCAGTACGGTCAGCTCCTCTGAATCTTGCAGCCAGGCCATGGCCATCGAAGCCGCCAGCACGGGCGATCGCACCCGTACCCCGAGCTATGGCGAGCGGGCGATCGCCGAAGCTCAGCTCATCTGCTTTGACAATCCTCGCCCCGGTCGCCCCTATGAGGTGTCGATCGAGCTGCCAGAATTCACCTGCAATTGCCCGTTCTCCGGATACCCCGATTTTGCGGTGTTGCGGTTGCTTTACCAGCCGGGGCCCCGGGTGCTGGAACTCAAGGCACTGAAGCTCTATGTGAATGGCTACCGGGATCGCAGCATCTCGCATGAGGAGGTGGCCAACCGGATCCTCGACGACTTTGTGGCGGCCTGTGAGCCCGCCTGGATGGAGTTGGTGGCCGACTTCAACCCCCGCGGCAATGTGCACACGGTGGTGCGGGTCAGCCACGGGCAGCGCCAGCCCTGCTGAGCTTCGGGCCGGTTCCCTGTCCAGGGAGCATCAGCGGTATGGACCCAAGGAGCACTCAGGCCTGCTGGACCGGAGCCGTTGAGACTCGAGCCAGCAAAGCCGGCAGTTCGGCGGCGAAGGCCGTGAGGTTGCGATTGCAGAGGCCGGCCACGTGCAGACGACCGGCCTCGGCTTCGCTGATGGCCCAGAGCTGGCGGGTGGCCACCAGGCTGAGTCCGCCCCCGAGCAGGGCGATGGCGAAGCCGCTGTACACCAGGGGCACCCCGGGATCCCGTTTCAGCAGGATGCCGCTCGCCGGCAGGATCGAGGCCACCCGAATCGGCAGGCCACGCACCTCAACCGCCTCGCCACCGGGTTGCAGCCTGGCCAGCGGCTGGCCGTCGGGCCCGAACACCTCCACCGGTCCCTGTTCGCTGCGCAGGCTCAGAAACACCGGTTCGCTGCCATCGGGGCGGGTCGGCAGCACCAGGCCCCACACCTGCTCGCCCAGTTCGGGGTAGGTCTGCAGCGGCAGCTGCAATACCGGGCTGCGACCCAGCTGGAGGTTGACTGCCGCCAGGGCCCAGTCGGCCTGATAAAGGGTCATGCCCCGGTGGCGCAAGGGATGGTTGACGCTGATCACGGCCCGCAGGGGCGGGGCCGCCCCCGAGTCGCCCTCACCGCCGACAGCAGCATTCGCCGCCGCGACGGCTGGGGCCTCGTCCAGGAGGGTCAAGGCGCCGGGGTCTGAAGATGGCATGGCAACCGCGGGATTGCCGGCGGGGATGGCCTCGGCACTGGAAGCGGGTGAGATCAGGCGCAGGCTGGAGCTGAACTGCTCCGGCCGGCCGAGTGGATCGCGCTGGATCTGGAAGTCGTCGAGGGCCACGATCAGCTGGGTGTGGCCGCGGCTGTCCAGCAGTTCCAGCTCCCGGCCAGGGGCGAGAAAGCGCTCCAGCCGTTGGCCCCCCAGGGAGCCCCAGGCCGCCCCCACCATCAACACCACCATGCCGGCATGGACCAATAGCGGTCCGACCCGGCCCAGCACACCCCGCCGGGCGGCCAGGCGATCGGGTTGGCGTTGCACCTGCCAGCCGCCGGCCCGTAATTCCTGTTCGAGCCGGTCAAGACAGGGACTCGGATCTGCGCTGAGCAGGGTTTCGGCCACGCTGAGCTTGCTCAGCTGGCGCGGGGAGCGGTAGTCGATCCAGCGCAGGGAGGCCTGCAGGGCGGGCCACTGGCGCCGCCAGCTGCACAGCACCAGGGCCAACCCCAACCAGGCGAGCAGGGCCAGGAACCAGCCACTGGAATAAACATGGTCGAGCTGCAGGCGCAGCACGCCATTGCCATCAACGAGACCGAGCCAGGGGGCCGGGTCATAGCGCTGGTGGTAGAAAAGCTCGCTTTCTTTCTGCGGAATGGCAGTGCCGATGCCGCTGCTGAGGGCGATCACCAGCAGCAAGGTGATCGCCAGGCGCAGATCAGCCAGCCAGCCGATCCAGCGCAGCAGGCGTCGCCTGGTGGTTGAGGAGGGGGCCGCCGTCATGGCAGTTGGGAGAGCAGGGTGAGGCCGCCCGTGGTCAGCAGCACCACGCCGCTGATCGGGGGGATCCACTGGCCGACTCGACGCAGGCGCAGCAGATCGGGCAGGCTGGCGGCGGCGGTGCCGGCCAGTAGCAGCGGCAGCACCTGGCCAGCACCAAAGCAGGTGAGCAGCACCATGCCTTCCAGCGGCCGGCCGTTCTGGGCCATCCAGGCGAGCAGCACGGCCAGCACCGGCGTCGTGCAGGGTGTAGCAGCCAGACCGAAGGCCAGCCCGGCTGCCAGGGGGGCCAACGGGGCCGGTACCCGGCGGCGCCAGGCCTCGGGATCAGGGCCGGCCGGCAACGGGAAGCGCAGCAGGCCCAGCAGGTTCAGACCCATCACCACGGCCACCACCGCCACCAGTAGGGGGATCTGGCTGGGCAAGCTGCCGTAGAGACGCCCCATCAGCCCACTGGCCAGACCCAGCAGCACCAGAGAGCAGACGATGCCGGCGGCGAAACTGACGCTGCGCTGCCAGGGCAAGGAGCGGGGCCCCGCCGCCAACAGCGGCGCCCTGGTGCCATCGGCGCCGAAGCCGGCCAGGTAGGCCAGGGTGACGGGCAACAGGGAGAGTGAACAGGGGCCGAGGCTGGTGAGCACGCCACCGGCAAAGACCACCGCCAAGGTGATCGGTCCTGGATGGGCGAGGGAACTCTGCAGCAGGTGTTCGCTGCTGCGGGCCCAGTCGGCGAGCAGCAGGCCGGGGCTGGTCATGGCCGGGGGGAGAAGGGCCGATGACGTCAGCCTATCGGGGCAGGTGGCTGACGCCGACGACGTGGCCGCGCGGTTTCCATACCTGTGGTTTCCAGGGAGCAGCGAATCAGCAGACCGGAGACGAACAGGCTGCTGAGCAGGGAATTACCGCCGTAGCTGATCATCGGCAGCGGCAAGCCGGTGGTGGGCATGGCGCCGCTGGCCACGGCGATGTTGAGGATCGACTGACCAACCAGCAGGGTGGTGCAGCCCATGGCCACCAGACGGTGTTGATTGCTGCGGCAGCTGAGGGCCACCCTGAGGCCCACAAAGCCGAAGATCAGCAGAAACAGCAGCAGCATCAGCGAGCCGACATAGCCGAACTCCTCGGCGAACACCGCGAAGATGAAATCGGTGGTCTGGATCGGCAGATACTGCAACTTCTGGGTGGAGAGCCCGAAGCCCTCCCCGAGAACGCCACCCGAGCCAATGGCCAGCAGGCTCTGCACCAGTTGGTAGCCATCGCCCTGGGCATCCTTCCAGGGGTCGAGGAAGGAGGTGACCCGCAGCCGCTGGTATTCGTTGACCATGATGCTGGCGCTGCCGAGCAGTCCCCCAGCACCCGCCGCGCCGATCAACAGAGGCAAGGAGAGGCCACCAGCCAGAGCCATCAACCAGAGGAGCAGTCCCAACAAGGCGGCGGTGCTGAGGTTGGGCTGCTTGAGGATCAGCAGGATCACGCCGCCGAACATCGCCAGCCAGAGCAGCTTCTGGTCATTGCCGATGCGTCGCCAGTGGGAGAAGAGCACCGCTCCCTGCAGCACCACGAAGGGCTTCACCAGTTCGGTGGGCTGGATCTGAATCGGCCCCAGCACCAGCCAGCGGCTGGCTCCGTTCACGGTGCTGCCGATCACCAGGGTGGCGGCAATCAGAACCCCACCGATCACCAGAGCCGTGCCGGCGATGTGCAGCCAGCGCCGCAGACTGGTACGAATCGCCAGCAGCAACAATCCCCAGCTGGCCAGCAGCCACAGGGCCTGGCGTTTGAGGTAATAGGCCGCATCGCCCATCTCCCGGTCCGCGACGAACCAACTGGCGGAGGTGAGGATGAGCAGCCCGACGATGCTCCAGATGGCTACCAGGCCGAGCAACAGCCTGGCCTCGGCCGGCCAGAGGCTCCAGGGCAAGGGCATCAGGCTCTCGCCACCTGGGCGGGCTTCCTTGGTGTCGCTGTGGACGGCTGATCGAGAGGGGGTTCGGGTCAAGGCTTGGGGCTACTGGGATCGCCAATGGCCATTCAGCCGTGAACAACCGGGACTTGTCGAGTCCTGTTAGCAAATCAAACGGCCCCAGGCCAGGACGGAACCAACCGGCCAGCGGCAGGGCAGTGCCAGCACAGGCCACGGCCGCAGGCGAACCCAGCGGTTGTGGGTGAGCCTGACGCGCTCCACCCCTTCCCGGCCATCGGTCCCTGCACCGGGGCCT
Organism: Synechococcus sp. UW140; assembly: GCA_945872185.1. Taxonomy (GTDB): domain Bacteria; phylum Cyanobacteriota; class Cyanobacteriia; order PCC-6307; family Cyanobiaceae; genus Cyanobium. The sequence continues at coordinate 10,175 of CAMBZX010000040.1, forward strand.
GCCAGCAACATTGGGCGACGATCACGGCCGTCGCCCGGTCCCGTGGGCTGCCTCGTCAGCTGCTGGCGCCTGAAGGCTCACCAGCCTTGTGATCGACAAACCGAAACCCAGGCCTTCCTGCGAGAAGACCTGGGTAACCCCGTTCCTCCGATGGAGGCGGGTATCAAGCACTGGTTCCGCTCATCGTGCCAATCACACGATGCTCAGATGATCCAGGCTTAGGTTGGGAAACTAGCCTTTTAATCAGAAGAAATCCTGAAAGCAAGCCAGGTTGGAGAGTCCTTGGTGGATGCTGAACCTAAGTCCAGGGCAAGGCATAAGACGAGATCAGGGCTGAAGACCAGGTCCAGGAATGGCCAGACAGCTGTACCGAAGCGGGCAGCTGCAAAACCTCGGGCGTCAGTTGCCGCAGCTTTGCTGACGACGTCCGGCGGCCAACTCAACCTTCAGGATCTTGCCACCCTGCTTCATGATGCGCTGCTGTTCCGCGAACCAGCTTGAATAAGGCACCCACTTGGTGAAATAGGTGTTTTGCAATTCACGCTGGGTTCTCGCCTTTTCAGGGCAGGGAATGCAGGCTGTAATCTTGAACAGGCGCATGGGGGCTCCTTATCGGGACGACTCTGCAGAGATCAGGCGAGACCCGAGCTGATGTAGTCGAAGTAGACACCCATTTCACGGCCGGCATCAGGACCCACCAGGGAGGCGGTGGACTCCTTCATGGCCTGAATCGACTGAACGGTGGCGCCAATGGGCACGCCCAGGGAGTTGTAGGTCTCCTTGAGGCCGTTCAGAACGCGCTCGTCGAGGATCGAGGTGTCACCGGCCAGCATGGCGTAGGTGGCATAGCGCAGGTAGTAATCCAGGTCGCGGATGCAGGCTGCATAGCGACGGGTGGTGTACATGTTGCCGCCCGGACGGGTGATGTCCGAGTACAGCAGCGCTTTAGCGACAGCCTCTTTGATGATGGCCGAAGCATTGGCGCTGATGGTGGCGGCAGCACGGACGCGCAGCTCACCGCTGGCGAAGTACTGCTCAAGCCTGCCGATGGAACCGCCGTCAAGGTAAAGACCTTGAACGTCGGACTGGTTGATGACGTTGGTGATGGCGTCTTGCATGGATCCTGAGAGGAGTGGCGATGAACGGGGAGGGAAGAGACCTCAGGAGAGGGCGCCGACGACGTAGTCGAAGTAGAAGCCAGCTTCCTCGGCATCGGCGCCGGTGAGGATGCCGGTGGCCACCGACTTCATTTCGCGCACGGCTTCCGCCATCGCTTCCAGGGGAGTGCCAAGGGCGCGATACATCTCACGGGCACCAATGATGCCGATCTCTTCGATCGGCGTCACATCGCCAGCGACAACGCCGTATGTGACCAGGCGCAGGTAGTAATCCATGTCCCGCAGGCAGCTTGCCGTCATCTCTTCACCGTAGGCATTGCCTCCGGGTGAGATGACATCGGGGCGCTTCTGAAAAAGCTGGCCTCCGGCCTGCTTGACGATGCGCTCCCGGCTTTCCGCCAGGACCTGGGCGACGCGGAGGCGACGCTGACCACCAGCCACGAACGACTTGATCTGGTCGAGTTCGCCAGGGCTGAGGTAGCGGGCTTCGGCGTCCGCGTTGATGATCGAGTTGGAGACGATGCTCATGCAGTTCTGCCTCGAAACAAGCGGTCGCCGTTGAAGGAGACCGGTATCCGGTGGGTAAGGGTTGAGGCCGACAACGTCGACCACCGAATCATTCTGCGGCAACGCTCCTCTGGGGGTCGGTCGCCGGTAACAGATCTTCACGGCTGAATTGCTGGGGAGATCCCTGCGGCTGCAAAGCATCTGGCGCCAGTTGCTGACAGCCGCCTGCTGCAGCAATTGTTGATCAATTCTGGCCCTTCCCGGCGGCTGGAGTCTGCCACTTTCGGGGCCATCTTTGTCGGTAATCTGTGGATCGAATTATGGTGCCAATTCATAAAGCAACCCCCCGGAGTATGGCTCCGGGAGGTTGGGGAGAATGGTTGTATTCTTCAGAACCGCAGATCAACGCTGCTCTTGGTTGCCGCTCTTCAGATCGCTCCGCCCAAGGGTGGATTGAGAGCGGCATTGCCACCATAGAGATTGGCCGTGCGGTTCACCGTGCTCAAGGGCAGGCCATCGGCAGTGTTCAGGCCTTTGAGGTAGGGCACGGTATCGCGGCCGAAGCTGCTGGCGTACTCCGAACCGGAGAGCACAGCTGCGATCGCTGCCCTCTGGCCCTGGTTGGAGCGGGTGGCGAGGAAGAGACTCACCTCCTCTGGCTGGGCGGCTCGGCCCAGCAGGGCGAGATAGACCGCCGAGGCGCCCAGCAACGGCGCCATCCGCTGAATCCGTTGCTGGAACAGGTCGCTGAGGGCGATCTGGCCGATGAAATCAGCCACTGTCAACACGCCGTTGCGCAATTGGGATTCGGCGTCGCCGAGCCGCTCCACCACCAGGACCGTGCGGTTCAGGAGTTGGCGATAGCTGGCTTCAATCGCTGCGCTCAACTGGTCCTCGCTCGGAGCGGTGGGAAGCAGCACGGGTTGTCCCAGGCTCTGGCGGCGGCGGAAACCCTGGGGCGAGCCAGGCTGCAGGGCTTTCTCCATGGCGGCGCCCGGTTGTACGGCGCTCGCGGACCCGTAGCCATTGCCCAGCGCAGCGCTCCAGCTGCCGGTGCCCGTCAGGTCCGTTGGCGCGAACGGAGTGGGGGCCGCTGCCGTGGATCGGCTCGGCAGCGGAGTGGCCACACCGGGTTTCCAGCGTGGCGCGCTCCAGCTGCGGGTGGGCAGGGGTGGCTGCCTGAGGCTCTGGGGCCCCGCTGAACGGTCCGCGACCGGAGCACTGCTCTGACCACCACTGATGGCCGCCGTCCAGCTGCCGCGGATCACCCGGCTGCGATCGGGCAGATTGCGGGGCACGATGTCGGCGACCGTGCGCAGCTGCTGCGGCCGCGGCACATCCGGCCGCATGATCGGGAGAAGATCGGCCACGGCCTCCGCATTGAAGGGCCGGCGCAGGCCAGGAACCTTGCGGGCGTTGCGGTCATTGGCGGTGATGAAACGCTCGTAGGGGACGGTGTCCTCGCCGAAGGTTTCGTTGTATTCGCGGCTGTTGATCATGGCGTCAACGACGCCATAGAAGCCGCTGCGGGCCGCAATGTCGAAGTAGCTGTCGATTTCCCAGCGGCCGAAACTGGGGCGGCCCAGGATGCGGCGATGCATCACCTCGATCGCTTTGCAGATGTAGAGGCCGCTCCAGTAGCGACGACGGAAAGCCTTGGAGCGGGCCACCTGGCGGATGAACTCCCGCAGACTGATGTCGCCGTTTTCGAGCTTGATCTCCTCAACAGTGTTGCGCTCGCCGGCATAGCCGGTGTTGCCCAGGATCTGGACATAGACGCCGCGGATCACCGCCTGGGTGGCCGCTTCGGTGCCGCGGATGCTGGGCTGGCCACCACGTCGGGGAACGGAACTGCCGCCGGTGGCGATCTGCTGCAGGCGCAGCACCTTGGGACCGACCCGGCGTGGGGTGGACTTACGGAACTGGGCGCTGTCCATCTGGCCCGGCTGGCGCAGGCCATTGCCGATCAGGATGCGGCGGCTGTCGTAGCTGAACGGCGCCGGACGGGTGGCCACCGAAGCGGTGCCTGAAGGGAAGATCGCGCCGTAGTTGAGGCCGATCGGGTCGTTCCCACCGCCGTAGGGATGCTGGTCGGCGAAGGGTTGCCGGTAGGAGGCGTAGAGGGTGATGTACTGCGGGGCGCCTTCAAAGGGGGCGCTGAAGCGGAAGAGCTTGCGATTCGATCCCCAGCCGGCGCTTTCCTGGGCCTCTTCGCCGAGGTCGCGCAGATATGGAACGGTTTCTTCGCCGAAGACGCGGGCATATTCCATGCCGTTGACCAGGGCATCCACCAGACCGCCGAGGCCCTTGCTGCTGACGATGGCGAAATACTGCCGGAATTCCTCGATCGAGCTCACCCCCCGACCGAGGAAGTGGCGGAAGGCCAGCTCCACAACGCGGCTGTTGGAGAAACGGCCGTAGAACTGGCGCTGGTATTCCTTGCTGCGTCCGAGGGCACGAATGAATTCCCGCATCGACAGCTGGCCCTGGCGCACCTGGGTGGCTTCGACGGGGCAGACCACCTGGGAGTAGGCCTTGGTGATGTCCCGCTCAAACACCTGGCGGTAGGAGGCCCGGATCACTTCTGCTTTCTCGCTGCCGGAGAGGCGGGGGCGCATCACGAAGCGCTGGGCTCCCTCGGCGGCAAGGGCGTAGGTCGCCGGGAGTTGCAGACCCTGGTTCACAGGGCTGCCGAGCCGTGCGCGGCTGGAGGGGGTGGCAACCTCCAGCTCCTTGAGCAGCACGTTGAAGTAGTCGATGACGAGGTTGCGCGCCTGCGGCTCCCCCTTGAACAGGCCAGCGCCAGCAGCCCGCATCTCCTGCAGGGCCACGTTGGTGGCGGCCAGCGAGCAGGCTTTTTCGAGCACGTCCCGCAGGCCGCGGGTGTTGACGGACAGGATGCTGGGATCGCCGGCGACGATGGCGTAGCTGACGTAGCGCAGGAACCAGGCCAGGTCGCGGATCGACTTCTTCATCCGCTCGGTGCCGTAGCGGCCGACGCTGATCGGAGCGAAGCCGGTGGGCAGGATCACGCGTACATCGGCCTCGCCTCCGGCGCCTTCAAGCAGGCGGCTCAGCAGGTTGCCGCGGCTGGCGGTGGCACCGACGAAGGTCTGCACCGAGCGCTGGAAGGCGGCCTGGTCTGCTGCCAGGGGCGCACCCTCGCCAGCGGTGTCGCCGGGGAGGGGGGCATCGAGGTAGGAGAGCGGCGTACCACCCGAAAAGATGCGGTTGGCGGCTTTGGCGACGATCGCAGCAGCATTGGCCGAGAGGCGCTGGGCCACCGTCACCCTGATCTGGCCACTCTGGAAAAAGGTGGTCAGGGCGTCGAGTTCGCCGCCGTCGGGGAAGCGATCCTGCTGCTCCGCTTGACGGACGCTGGAGAGCGGCAGGGTGTCGTAGCGCTGGGGGGAGACCCTGGTGCTGCCGCTGCTGGCGGTCACGGTCATGAACGAGAGCGAGCCGGGCTCCGGAACGTTACGGCTGGCCCCGCTGCCCACCGGCCGGCGATGAACAAATGTTTGCAGCCCTCTGGGCTTGAACCGCCTTCGCCTTCGCCGGCATGAAATGCTCCCCCAGCGGCCCAGCTTCTTGACGATGAGCTCCAGTCCCAGGGATGCCGCTACGCCGGTGGTGAGTGCTTTTTACGATCGGTTCCCCTACCCCGGGGATCCTCTGCAGGACGGTCCGCCGCCCGGATACAACTGGCGCTGGTGCGTCGACAGCGCCATGGCGGTGGCCCTTGGTGCCCTGTCAGCGGCCCCGCCCTCTGGTACCCGAACCTGGCGGATCCTCGATGCCGGCTGCGGCACGGGGGTAAGCACTGATTACCTCTGCCATCTCAATCCCGGTTCCACGGTGCTGGCGGTGGACATCAGCGCCGGCACGCTTGAGGTGGCTCGCGAGCGCACCCGCCGTTCCGGGGCCGCCCAGCAGGTGCAGGAGCTGCGGATCGAACAGCGCAGCCTGCTCGATCTGGAGGAGGAGGGTGGGTTCGATTACATCAACTCCGTGGGGGTTCTCCATCACCTGCGTGAGCCCGAGCAGGGCCTGCGGGCCTTGGCCCGACAGCTGCGCCCCGGTGGGGTCCTGCATCTGTTTCTGTACGCCGATGGCGGCCGCTGGGAAATCCACCGCAGCCAGCGTGCTCTGTCGCTGCTGGAGGTGGGCACGGGGGGCGAGGGCCTGCGCCTGGGGCGCCAGTTGCTGCGCGAGCTGCCGGAGGCCAATCGACTGCGGCGCCATCACGAACAGCGCTGGGCCCTCGATACGGCCGCCGATGCCAACTTCGCCGACATGTACCTGCATCCGCAGGAAACCAGCTACAACCTTGAACGTCTGCTGCGCTTCGTTGAGCAGGCGGATCTCAGTTTCGCTGGCTTTTCCAACCCCCAGGTGTGGGATCCGGCGCGACTGTTGCAGGGGGAACTGCTGCAGCGGGCCCGGGCCCTGCCCCAGCGGCAGCAATGGGCGCTGGTGGAGGCCCTCGATCCCGACATCAGTCACTTCGAGTTCTTCCTCACCAAGGGGGTTGTGGAAGCGTCGGAGTGGAATGAGGAGGCGCTGCTGGCCCTTGGCGGCCAACGCAACCGCTGCCTCTGGGGCTGGCCGTCCACCAGCCTGATGGGACCGGATCTCGAACCCCTCACGATCACGGCGGCGGAACTGGAGCTGCTGCAGGCCTTCGAAGCGGCCCCGGCCGGCACTGCGCTCAGCGCGCTGGCGATCCCCATGACCAACGACGAGCGACTGCGGTTGGCCCGGCCGTTGATCGCCGGTCGGCTGCTGCTGCCGGTGAAGCTCTGACTGGCAGCGATCGGCGGGTTCGGCAACAGGCCCGTAACCCTGCGTGATAACCTCCGACCGCCTAGTCGGAACCCCGTCGGTTGCAGGCTGCCCCCACCACTCCGGTGCCCCCTTCCCCCAGCGGGGAGTCGATACCCGAGACGAGGGAAGCACCCGTAACCAGCACGTTCCCCAGCGATGCCCCCACCGGTGATCTCCTCACCGACGGTGATTGCTTGGAGCCATCCCCAGCTGCCGCCCCGGAACCCGCCAACGGTTCTGATCCCGGCTCCGGACCCGGAAACGGGCCTGATCAAAGTCCAGGACCTGGCATCGGGTCCGACAACGGGATGGATGGATATCACCGACTGCAGCGCCGCCTGATCCTGGCGACGCTGGCGGCCACCGCCCTGGCGGTGCCGCTCACGGCGCTCTGCTTCGACATCCCGACCGCCGTCAGTCTTCTGATCGGGGGCCTTGCCGGTCTCCTCTACATCAGGCTTCTGGCTCGCAGCGTCTCCCGCCTCGGTGGCGAGCGCAAGTCGGTGGGAAAAGTACAGCTCGTGGTTCCCATCGTCCTGGTGCTCGCGGCCGCCAGGATTCCCCAGCTTGAGATCGTTCCTGCCCTGGTGGGATTCCTTCTCTACAAGCCCGCTCTGATCGTTCAGGCCGTCCTCGACTCCTGAGCCACCAAGCTCTGGGCCCGCGGGCTGCCGGCCCCCTTCGGGCCGGGCCTTCCCTGCCCCCAGGGCTCCCCTGGTTCCACCAGGACCTTCTTCCCCAGGACCTCCCTCCAGGACAGTCACCCCGATGGTTCCGTTGCCCTTCGCCCTTCCCCTTGCCGAACTGGAGGTGGGTCAGCATCTCTACTGGCAGCTCGGCAATCTCAAGATTCACGGCCAGGTCTTCATCAGTTCCTGGATCGTCATCGGCGCTCTGCTCGCTGTCGTGGTGATCGGCACGCGCAAGCTGGAACGCGATCCTGGCGGTGTACAGAATCTGCTGGAGTTTCTCTGGGATTACATTCGCGATCTCTCGCGCGAGCAGATCGGTGAGAAGGCCTACCGCGACTGGCTGCCATTCATCGGCACTTTGTTTTTGTTCATTTTTGTCAGCAACTGGGGTGGGGCTCTGATTCCCTGGAAGCTCATCCATCTGCCCAGTGGCGAACTCGGTGCGCCTACCGCCGATATCAACACCACGATCGCCCTGGCGTTACTGGTGTCCCTAGCTTATTTCTATGCGGGTCTGAGTCGCAAAGGTTTCCGGTACTTTGAGTACTACGTGGAGCCGACTCCGATCATGCTCCCTTTCAAGATCGTCGAAGATTTCACCAAGCCCTTATCCCTTTCCTTCCGTCTTTTCGGCAACATTCTTGCAGATGAGCTGGTGGTGGCGGTGTTGGCATTCCTGGTGCCCCTTGTGGTGCCCCTGCCGGCCATGTTCCTGGGGCTGTTCACCAGTGCCATTCAGGCGCTGATCTTCGCAACCCTCGCCGCCTATTACATCGGTGAGGCCGTCCACGAGGAGCACCACTAGGTGTTCTGGTGCCAGGCCGGTTCGCCGGTCTGGCAAACTTCAACTCGCGCAGGTCCGGCTTGATCCGGGCCCGTTCCCCAGCTACCGCCTGGGGAACGTCCCAGGCGCGGAGTTCAAACCCCGGTTCGTTTCGCGCTTCAATCGCGCCCCTCATCCCTTTCCCACCATGGATTCGCTTACTTCCGCCGCGTCTGTTGTGGCTGCTGGTCTTGCAGTCGGTCTCGGCGCCATCGGTCCTGGCATCGGCCAGGGCACCGCTGCCGGCGGCGCTGTCGAAGGTATTGCCCGTCAGCCCGAAGCTGAAGGCAAGATCCGCGGCACCCTGCTGCTCTCCCTGGCCTTCATGGAGGCCCTCACCATCTACGGCCTGGTTGTCGCCCTGGTGCTGCTGTTCGCCAACCCGTTCGCCTGAGGTCTGCCGGGGGGCAAGAGCCGGTACCGGTCTGAAGCGGTCCGGCTCCTTCCTCCCCTGATGTCCCCTTCGGGGCCGGGAACAAAAACCTGGCCTTGATGGCAAACCTGGCGCGGCACAACCGCGTTTACTCGCTTCTTCCACTCCCGCACCACCGCACGCCAACCCGTCCCATGACCAGCTGGCTTCTGCTTGCCGAGGCAGGCGCTAAGGAGGGAGGTCTCTTCGACCTCGACGCCACCCTGCCGCTGATGGCGTTGCAGGTGGTGATTCTCACCTTCGTTCTCAACGCCCTGTTCTTCCGTCCCGTCGGCAAAGCCGTCGAGGATCGCGAGGGCTACATCGCCACCAGTCGCGCCGATGCCAAGGCCAAGCTGGCCCAGGCTGAACGCCTTGAAGCTGATCTACGTGAGCAGCTCAAAGAGGCTCGTCTGCAATCCCAGAAGTTGATCGTCGAGGCTGAACAGGAATCTGAGCGTCTCTACCGAGAAGCCATGGCTCTGGCTCAGGCCGATTCCAATGGCAGCCGGGAGCAGGCCCGCCGCGAAATTGACTCCCAGCGCACCGCAGCCCTTGATCAGCTCAAGGGTGATGCCCATCAACTCGCCGATCTGATCGTCGATCGCCTCCTTGCCGCCTCTTGACCATGGCCATCCCCTTGCTTCTGGGCTCCCACGGTGGTGGGTTCGGCCTGAATCTCGACCTCTTCGACACCAACATCATCAACCTGGCGATTGTGATCGCCGGCTTGGTGTGGTTCCTCAAGGGATTTCTTGGCGGCATTCTCGAACGCCGTCGAGCCACCATTCTTGCCGACCTCAAGGACGCTGAGGATCGCCTCGCCGCTGCCGCCGCCGCTCTCGCCGAAGTGCAGCAGGGGCTGAGCCAGTCACAGGCCAAGGCCGAGAAGATCCGTGCAGATGGCGCCGTTCGGGCCCAGGCGATTCGGCTGGACAGCGAACGCCGCACCGTTGAAGAGATGGCCCGCATCAAGCTCGATTCGGCCTCCAATCTCGATGCCGAGGCGGCCCGGGTGACAGCCCAGCTGCGCCGTGAAGCGGCCCGCCTGGCGATTGAACAGGCCCTGACGGTCCTGCCCACCCGGCTTGACGACGCTGCTCAGGCCCGGCTGATCGACCAGTCCATCCAATCCCTGGGGAACGCCTGATGCCGCTGCTCAATACCATTACCAATCCCTGGGCTGAGGCCTTTCTCCAGGTGAGTGATGCCAAGGGCGACACCGAGCAGGTGATCGACCAGGCCAAGGATGTGCTGGCCCTGTGGGAGCAATCCCCGGAGCTGCGGGCGGCGATGGCCTCTCCCGTGCTCGAAGTGACGGCCAAGAAGGCGGCTCTGGTCAGCCTGTTCGGCGAGCAGGTGTCCCCCTCCTTTTTGAATCTGCTCAAGCTGCTGGCCGATCGTCAGCGGATTGGCTATCTGGATGCGGTGCTGGGACGGGTGCTGGAGCTCTATCGCCAGCAGAACGGCATCGCCCTCGCCACGGTCACCTCGGCCACGGCCCTGAGCGAAGCCCAGCAGGCCCTGCTCACTGAAAAAGTCAAAACTGTCGCTGGCACGGACAAGGTGGAGGTCAACCTGCTGGTTGATCCCACTCTGATCGGTGGTTTTGTGCTCAGCGTCGGCTCCCAGGTGATCGATGCCAGCCTGGCCGGTCAAGTGCGTCGGCTTGGTCTGGAGCTGGCCAAGGTGAGTTAGCGCTCTCGCCAGCGTCAGCAGCGGCTTTGGCTGCGACGTCTTCATCTTCTCTCCCCTCACCCCCTCCTTCATCGCCTCCCCCTCCGGGGACTTCCACCCATGGTTTCCATCCGCCCCGACGAGATCAGCGCCATTCTCAAGCAGCAGATCGCCGACTACGACAAGTCGGTTTCGGTCAGCAACGTCGGAACCGTGCTCCAGATCGGCGACGGCATCGCCCGTGTCTACGGCCTGGAGCAGGTGATGGCCGGTGAACTGGTGCAGTTTGAGGACGGCACCGAGGGCATCGCACTCAACCTGGAGGAGGACAACGTCGGCGCCGTGTTGATGGGTGAAGGCCGGGGCATCCGCGAAGGCAGCACCGTCAAAGCCACCGGCAAGATCGCCGCTGTGCCCGTTGGCGACGCCATGTTGGGCCGCGTGATCAATGCGCTTGGCCAGCCGATCGACGGCAAAGGTGAGATCGCCACCACCGAAACGCGGCTGATCGAATCGATGGCCCCCGGCATCATTCAGCGCAAGTCGGTGCATGAGCCGATGCAGACCGGCATCACCGCCATCGACGCCATGATTCCGATCGGTCGCGGCCAGCGCGAGCTGATCATCGGCGACCGCCAGACCGGCAA
>CAMBZX010000041.1 GCA_945872185.1 Synechococcus sp. UW140
CCATCGCTATGCCGTGGCGGTGGGCATGCCGGGCTGGGAGACCCCCGTCGGCAGGTTCGAGGTGATCGAGAAGACGGCCAATCCGGTCTGGGAACATCCGGCCACCGGCGCCAAGTTCAAGCCGGGTCCCGACAATCCCCTCGGTAGCCGCTGGATCGGTTTTCATCGCGATTGCCGCGGCCGCAAGGGGTTCAACGGGCAGGAGCATCTGGAGCTGAAGGGCTGCGTGATCGCCGGTTTCCACGGCACGCCGAACCGGGCCAGCGTCGGGAGTGCCGTGTCCCACGGCTGTGTGCGCCTGTATGACGAAAACGTTCAGGAACTGTTTGATCTGGTGCAGATCGGCACACCGGTGACCGTGCTGCCCTGAGCCCAGGGGTCTCTGATGCCGGGTCTTGCATGCAGGGGGGCTCTGATGTGACCCGTAGAGTTGCGCCCGCCAGACCACCGCGCCCTACGGCGCCTGAACCCCATGCGGATCCTGTTCGCCGCGGCCGAATGTGCCCCGATGATCAAGGTGGGGGGAATGGGCGATGTGGTGGGTTCCCTGCCTCCGGCCCTTGCCGCCCTCGGCCACGACGTGCGCCTGATCCTGCCGGGCTACGGCAAGCTCTGGAGCCGTCTGCAGATTCCCGCCGAACCGCTGTGGCGGGGCCACACGATGGGCACCGACTTCTCGATCTTCGAGACGCGCCATCCCAGCAATGGGCTGCCGATTTATCTGGTCGGCCATCCGGTCTTTGACCCCGAACGCATCTATGGCGGTGAAGATGAAGATTGGCGCTTCACCTTCTTCGCCAGCGCCACCGCCGAATTCGCCTGGAATGTCTGGAAGCCCCAGGTGCTCCATTGCCATGACTGGCACACCGGCATGATCCCGGTGTGGATGCATCAGGACCCGGAGATCAGCACGGTCTTCACGATCCACAACCTCAAATACCAGGGCCCCTGGCGCTGGAAGCTGGATCGCATGACCTGGTGCCCCTGGTACATGCAGGGCGATCACACGATGGCGGCGGCCCTGCTCTATGCCGATGGGGTCAACGCGGTTTCACCCACCTATGCCGCCGAAATTCGGACGGCGGAATATGGCGAACGGCTGGAGGGATTGCTCAACTACATCAGCGGCAAGCTGCGCGGCATCCTCAACGGCATCGACACCGAGGACTGGAACCCGGCCACCGACAAGGCTCTGCCCGCCAATTTCAGCGCCGCTGACCTGAGCGGCAAGGCCGCGAACAAGCGGGCCCTGCAGGAGCGCATGGGCCTCACCGTCAATCCCGACACCTACCTGATGGGCATGGTGAGCCGGCTGGTGGATCAGAAGGGAGTGGATCTGCTGTTGCAGGTGGCGGACCGGGTGCTGGCCTACACCGACAGCCAATTCGTGGTGCTGGGCACCGGTGATCGCGGCTATGAGTCCGGCTTGTGGCAGTTGGCGGCGCGCCATCCCGGCCGCTTCGCCGTCTTCCTCACCTACGACGACGCCCTCTCACGGTTGATCTATGCCGGCACGGACGCGTTCCTGATGCCCAGTCGCTTTGAGCCCTGCGGCATCAGTCAGTTGCTGGCGATGCGCTATGGCTCGATTCCGGTGGTGCGCAAGGTGGGCGGCCTGGTGGACACCGTGCCGCCCCACAATCCCCGCGCCCACACGGGCAGCGGCTTCTGCTTCGATCGCTACGAGCCGGTGGATTTCTACACCACGATTGTGCGCTCCTGGGAGGCCTATCGCCATGCCGACAGCTGGCGTGAATTGCAGGTAAGGGCGATGGCTCAGAACTACAGCTGGGAGCGCTCCGCCCGGGAATACGAGGCCATGTACAGCGAGGTGTGCGGCGTGAAGATGCCGAGCCCCGACGCCGCCCAGGTGGAGCGCTTCTCCCAGGGCCAGGGGGCCGATCCGAGCCTGCACAGCGACGCCGAACGGGAGGCTGCGGTGGCCTCTGCCGCCGCGATCCAGCGCGCCGAACCCCAGCCGAGGTCCCGCAACCCCCTGGCCCAGTTGTTGCGCCGTGGAGACGGCTGAACCGCCGGATCGCCCGCGCTCAGCCGATCTGCCGGCGACCTACCAGAACCCCTGGGGCCTGCTCGGCCAGGATCTCAGGGCCGTGGTCGCCGATCTTGGCCTGCAGCTGCGGGCCCTCTGGCGCCGCAACCGCGCAGGGGAGCTGTCGGTGCCTGGCTTCTGGCCCCGTTCCCTGCAGGCCCTGTTCTGGCCACTCTTGCTGGCACTCCTGCTGGCCCTGCCCGGGATCGGCTGGCGGCTGCTCCCCCGGGGCCCTGAGCCAGCTGCTGCACCAGGGCCGCAATCTTCCCAGCCCCAGGCCGAGCGGCTGGAGCCAGGGCAGCCCCTGCTGCCGCCGGCGACCACGGCCCGGGCCTCCCTGCCCGCAGGGCCGCCCCCCATCGCTGATCTCGCCACGGCGGCGCCCGAGAGGTCACCTGCGGTGACCTCGCCCTTGGCGGCCTCAACGTCTGACGTGTCGCCGTCCGCAGCGGAGCGGCAGCCGGGCGACCCGGCGGCACCACTGGCCGCTCCATTAGCCGCTCCACTGGCCGCCCCATTGGCCCTGGATCCCTTGCTGCAGCTGCTCGCTGAGGCCGATCCCGACCATTGGATCGTGTCGGCCCATCCCGAGCCCGCCCTGGGCCTGTTACGCCTGACCCTGGGGCCGGCCTACACCGATCTGCCGCTGGCCCGCCGCAGCCAGTGGGCGCAGCGCTGGTGCGAGCAGGCCCAGGACCTCGGCTATGAACGCTTTGAGCTGGTGGACGAACAGCAGCACCCCCTGGGCCTTAAGGCCCTGGTGGGATCGGGCATGATCCTGCTCGATCCCGTGCCCAAGGTGTGATGGCTCTGCACCTCGATCCATTGCTGGCGCTCTGGGGTAAGCCCTGGGGGCCGCTGCCAGACGCCGCCGCTGGCGAACTGATCCAGGCCATCAGCACCGACAGCCGGGCTGAACTGGCTGGCGCCCTGTTCGTACCGCTGGTGGGGGAACGCTTCGATGGCCATCGCTTCCTGGAGGCGGCCCTGACGCGGGCGGCGGCGGCGGTGGTTCAGCGCGATCGCATCGAGCCCGCCGTGGTTCAGGCCCTGGCCGAGCGCCTGGGCCGGCCCATCTGGCCCGTGGACGACAGCCTGCTCGCCTATCAACAGCTCGCCTGCCTCTGGCGTCTGGGGCTCACGGCTCCGGTGGTGGCGGTGACCGGCTCCGCCGGCAAGACCACCACCCGGGAGCTGATCCGCGCCACCCTGGCCAGCCTGGGGCCGGTGGTGGCCAGCAGCGGCAACGACAACAACGACATCGGCGTGCCCCTCACCCTGAGCAAAGCCGGGGAGAGCACGGCGGCCCTGGTGGTCGAGATGGGCATGCGGGGCCTGGGCGAGATCGAACGGCTCAGCCGCTGCGCCCAGCCCGATCTGGCGGTGATCACCAACATCGGCACAGCCCACATCGGTCGCCTCGGCAGCCGCGAGGCGATCGCCCAGGCCAAATGCGAAATCACGGCCGCCCTCAGGGCCGATGGCCTGGTGGTGATCCCGGCCGGCGATCCGCTGCTGGAGCGGGCCCTGGCGGCGGTCTGGAGCGGACGGGTGCGGCGGGTCGGCCTGGCCGATGAGCTGGGGGGCTGGGATCCGGCCCTGCCGGCGGCCGATCTCGTCGGGGCCCTCGAGGCCTGGGGCGGGCAGGCCTGGCCTGAACCCTTGGAGCAGCCCAGCGATCTGTCGCTTGATCGCAGCGCCGAGCGAGCTGTGGATCCAGCCACCGCCCGCATCGCCGGCCTGCAGAGCGTTTCCCGGAGCGAACAACCGCTGGATCCCGCTTCTGACTTAACGGCTGACTTAACAGCTGACTTCAAAGCTGAGCCAACCGTTGAACCAACAGTCGATCCAACCCTGGGACCCTCAGCGGAGGCCAGCGCAGGCACCGCGACGGCTTCGCCAGCGTCTCCTTCGCCATCCGCTCGCCGGCAACAGCTGCGCTTGAGCGATGGCAGCGTGATGCCCCTGCCCCTGGCCGGTCGGCACAACGCCCGCAATCTGCTGCTGGCCGTGGCCGTGGCCCAGGAGCTGGGGGTGCCCCTGCAGGCGCTGACAGCCCTGGAGGTGGCGGTGCCGGGCGGCCGCAGTCGCCGGTTACGGCTCGGGAGCATCGAGGTGCTGGATGAGACCTACAACGCCTCGCCGGAAGCGATGCTGGCGGCCCTGGAGCTGCTGGCTGCTGAACCAGCCGCTGCCAGCCTGGAGAGCGCCGGGCCGCGCCGCCGTTACGCCGTGCTCGGCACGATGCTGGAACTGGGTGATCAAAGCCTGGCGTTGCATCGGCAGGTGGCCGAGCGGGCCCGGGCGCTGGGCCTCGATGGGCTGGTGATCGTGGCGACGGGGGACGAGGGCGACGCCATGCTGGCCGGTGCCGCCGGCATGGCCCGGTTGCTGCGGGTGCAGACCCCCGCCCAGGCGGCCGAACCGCTGGTGGCCTGGCTGGCACCGGGGGATCTGCTGCTGCTCAAGGCCAGCCGTGGCGTGGCTCTGGAGCAACTGCTGCCATTGCTGGCGGCGGCAGTGGTTTGAGTTGGGCTGCCCCTGGCCGGCCTGGACGCAGGGAGCAGCGACGGCTACTGGTTCAGGTCTCAGCCCAGTCTTCCTTCACCACCTGACGCGCGCGGCCGAAGGCCAGGGCTCTGGAGGGCACGTCCATGGTGAGGGTGGATCCCGCCGCCACCGTGACGTTCTCGCCCAGGCGAATCGGTGCCACCAGGGTGGAGTTGGCGCCGGTCTTGCTGCCGGCACCGATGGCGGTGCGGTGTTTGCGCACGCCGTCGTAGTTGGCGGTGATGGTGCCGGCGCCCACATTGACGCCAGCGCCGAGATCGGCATCCCCCAGATAGCTGAGGTGATTGGCCTTGACGCCCTCGCCCAGCCGGCTGTTCTTGACTTCGACGAAGTTGCCGATGCGGCTGCCGGCGCCGAGGTGGGCACCGGCGCGCAGCTGGGCATAGGGGCCGATCACGCAGCCCTGCTCCACCTCCACATCCCGCAGCACCGAGAACAGCACCTCCACGCCGGTTTCCAGACGGCTGTTCTCAATCAGGCTGCCGGGGCCGATGCGGCAGCCCGCACCGATCTGGGTGTCGCCGCGGAAATGGCACTGGGGTTCCACCACCACATCGCGGCCGAAGCGGGTGCCCTCGCTGAGCGTGCAGCTGAGGGGGTCGGTGAAGCTGACGCCTTCCGCCATCCAGTGACGCCGGAGCCGCTCCTGCAGCACCGCTTCGCACTGGGCCAGCTGCAGCCGGTCATTGATGCCGTTGATCTCATCGGCATCGGCCACCTCCAGGTGCATGGCCGGGCTGAGCATGGCGATGGTGTCGGTGAGATAGAGCTCCCCCTGGTCGTTGTCGGTGGCCAGCAGGGGCAGCACCGCCGCCAGCTTCGGCCAGTCGAAGCAGTAGATGCCGGCATTGGTGAGGGTGTTGCGGCGCTGCTCGTCAGAGCAATCGCGGTGCTCAATGATGGCGCTCACCGCACCATTCGCCGCGGCGACCACCCGCCCGTAGCCGCTGGGATCGGCCAGGCGGGCACTGAGCAGGGTGACGGCCGCACCACTGCGCCGATGCTGGGCCAGCAGCAGCTCGAGGGTTTCGGGGCGCAGCAGCGGCACATCGCCGTTGAGCACCAGCAACTCGCCCTCGAAGCCTTGCAGGGGCTCCAGCAGTTGTTGCACGGCATGGCCGGTGCCGTGCTGGGGTTGTTGCCGCACAAACTCCAACCCGTTGTGAGCCGCCAGGGTGCTGGCCACCCGCTCAGCCTGGTGGCCGACGATCAACAGCCGGCGCTCGGGATGGAGATGCTCGCAACTAGCCAGCACCCGCTCCACCAGGGTGGAGCCGGCCAGGGGCTGCAACACCTTGGGCAGGTCGCTTTTCATCCGGGTTCCCTTTCCGGCAGCCAGGACGGCAACGGCGAGCATTGGCGGGCGGGGATGGCTGCGGCGGAATCTACCGGGCCCGCTCGGCGCGATCCGGTGGCGCTGGGTCAGGGCCCAGTTCGGCGCTTGTCTGGTGCTGGTGATGGCGGCGGGCCAGGCCCCAGCGGCGTTGCCACTGACGACTGGCTTCGGCGGTGCTCAGCCGTTGCTCCCGCTGACGCCGCGCCAGGATCTCGGCCGCGGTGCCTTGGCGCGAGGGATCCCGGTAGGGCTCGCCGGCCCGGCAGGCCAGATGCTCCAGTTCCATCGGACTCAACGGCCGCAGCACTCCGGCCATCGGCAGCGCCATGGGGCTGGCAACGGTGCCAGCACTCCAGGCCATCGATTCAATGGCGGAGAGCCCGTCTGTTGTTGGGCCGGTGCTGGTTGCCGGGCTACTGATGGCCGCCAGCTGCAGGTGGCACAGCCCCAGGGTTCGGCGCACCGCCGCCGCCGAGCAGTAGGTGAGCAGCCGGCCCTGGGGGGCCAGCAGGGCGGCCAGATCCGCCAGAAACTCCACAGACCAGAGCTGGGGGCAGTGGCGCGGCGAGAAGGCATCGAGCAGCACCAGGTCGAAATCGCCGCCGAGGCGGCTCTGCAATTCCGGCAGACGGCTGCGGGCCTCACCCCAGAGCAGCCGTTCGCTGCTGGTGAGCCCTTGCAGCTGCGCCACCACCGGCTCCGGCCATTGATGGCGAAAGCCGGCATCGGCGAGGGCCAGCTGCAGTGGCAACGGATCGAGCTCCAGCCCCCACCAGTCCAGCTCCAGCTGCCGCTCTCGGCAGGCCTGCAGCAGGGCCGCCGTGTTGGTGCCGGTGCCCACCGCCACCTCCAGCACCCGCAGGCGGCTGCCAGGGCTGAAACGCTCCAGCTGGGCCGGCGCCACGAACACCCGGCGGGCCTCCGCCAGGGCACCATCGGCGCAGTGGAAGCCCTCGCCGAACTCCGGGCTGTAGAGGCTGAAACTGCCGTCGCCGGTTCGCCGCAGCCCCAGCTCAGGCCCGTAGGCGTTCAAGGTCATCCCAGAAGCCCGGATAGGACACGGCCGCGGCCTCCGGATCCCGCAGCCAGGTGTCGCCGCGGGCCACGAGGGAGGCCACCGCCAGACTCATCGCCACCCGGTGATCGGTTTCGCTGTTCACGGTGGCGCCATGCAGCTGCACCCCACCGGCGATCGTGAGGCCATCCGGGTGTTCCTCCAGCTGGGCCCCCATCGCCCCGAGCTGACGGGCCATCACCGCCAGGCGATCCGTCTCCTTCACCCGCAGCTCCTCGGCGCCGCTGATGCGGCTCACTCCTGTGGCGCAGCAGGCCGCCACCGCCAGCACCGGGATTTCATCCACCAGCCGCGGAATCAGATCGCCGCCGATCGTGAAGGCCTGCAGGGGGCCGTGGCAGACGCGAAGATCGCCCACCGGCTCCCCGGCCACATCACGGCGATCGAGCACCTCCAGCTGAGCTCCCATGGCTTTCAGCACCTCGAGGATGCCGGTGCGGCTGGGATTGAGCCCGACGTTCTGCACGGTGAGATCGGCGCCGGGGGTGATGGCGGCGGCCACCAGCCAGAAGGCCGCCGAACTGATGTCCCCCGGCACGGTCACCGCCTGGCCGCGCAGGCTGGGGCCGGGCCGCACCGTGACCTCCGTGCCGTCGGAACCATGTACCTGCAGATCGGCGCCGAAGGCCCGCAACATGCGCTCGCTGTGATCGCGGGAGAGGGCAGGTTCAATCACGGTGGTGGGCCCTGTGGCGGTGAGGGCGGCCAGCAGCAGGGCGCTCTTCACCTGGGCGGAGGCCACCGGTGTGCGGATCGTGGCGCCGTGCAGGGCGCGGCCCTGGATCGCCAGCGGCGCCAGCTCGCCGCTGCGGCGACCGGCGATCGTGGCGCCCATCTCAGCCAACGGGCCGGCGACCCGCCGCATCGGTCGGCGCCGGAGCGAGGCATCACCCGTGAGCACGAAGTGACGGCCGCTGCGCCCAGCCAGCAGCCCCAGCATCAGTCGCATCGTGGTGCCGGAGTTGCCGCAATCGAGAATGTCGGCCGGCTCCTGGAAACCATCGAGACCCACCCCCCGCACCAGCACGGACCGATCCCGCTCGATCGCCGACACCTCAACCCCCATGGCCCGCAGGCAGGCGGCGGTGCTGAGCGGATCCTCCGCCGGCAGCAATCCTTCAATACGGGTGTCGCCCTCAGCGATGGCGCCAAACAAGAGCGCCCGGTGCGAGATCGACTTGTCCCCCGGCACCTTGACGTAGCCCCGCAGGCTGCCGCCGGCGGCCAGCCGCAGCTCCGGCGTGAGCAGGGCGGCACCACTGCCTGGATGGGGCAGCGGGCCTGGAAGCGCAATCTCGGGGCTGGGCACACCGGCAGCGGCAGGGATAAGCCGATCCTATGGACCCGTTCCGGTCACGCTGATCCCAGCCGCGCGCAGACTGGCCGACAGCGACCACACGTCCACCAGCAGCGCATGCCAGGGGGTGATCGTCGCCATGTCCAGGGCCATCGGTGCCGGTGTGGCCGCCCGCAGGGCCCGGGCTGCCCGCAGTTCGGCTCGGGCCTCCAGCAGCCTGCCCTCAAGGCTCAGCTGGGCCGCCAGCGACAGCACCCGCTCCGGACAGTGCTGCAGCAGCAGCAGCCCCCGCTCGAAGGAGGCGGCGAAATCCTCCAGCAGCGGATTGAGCACCTGCTCCAGCAGGGCCGCCGGATCGGGGAGAGCACCGTCAGTTGTCATGCCGGAAATTTAGGAGAATCACCCGGCGACGGTTGGCGCCAAGCCTGGGCTGGCGGTGCCGTGATCGAACCCATTGGAGCAACGGGCGCACCCTGGCGCCAGCACCAAAGGCAAGCAGGCCCCACCCTTCCAGCATGGGCTTGGCCGCCACGGAGGCCTCGGGGTACCCAGCGTCCCCGACGTTGCCGGCAGCCCATCACCGCCGTGATGACGGCGCCAGGACGCCTTCAGCCCAGCAACAGGCCGCCGTCTTCGCTGAGGGCCGCGCGGGCACTGCGCAGATCGTGGTGCAGTTCTTCGAGGGTGAAGCGGGCCAGCTCCCGCTCCAGGGCCTGCTGTAATCGGCGCTCCAGGGCTGCCGTCACCTGGGAGGCCGCCTCGTGGTTGGCGCCCCTGGCCGTCGCCCCATCGGCAAGCCCCGCCTCGGCGCATCCGAGCGCTGCCAATCCCAGCCCGGCCAATCCCAGCCCAGCCTTGCTGTGCTCCCGGTTCGTGCTGCCAGCCTTCGCGGCCGGGGCGGCCGCCTCGCCCGACCCGGGGCGGCTGGCGGTCACGGCCGCCAGGATCGCCGCCAACGGAATCGCCGCCGCGGGTCGGGCCAGGCGGTAGCCGCCCTGACGGCCGCGCCGGGCCTCCAGTAACCCGGCGCGCCGCAGCCGCAGCATCAGCTGCTCCAACAGGGCCTCAGGCAGCTGCTGGGCGGCGGCCAGATCCGGCACCGATCGCCAGCGCTGCGGCGCCTCGGCCAGCTCCAGCAGGGCCCGGATGGCATGGAGGGCGCTGCGACCGAGCATGGGGACAGCCCCGCTCAGCCCCTGGCCGTCGCCGCCAGCCGGGCCAGCAGGGCCTCCAGCGTGTAGCCGAACAGAGCCGGATCGGGCTCGTCCTGGCCGAGATCGGCCAGACCGAGTTCAGCCCAGCGTCCGTCCACCTGGGCCTCGAGGGCGGCGGGGCGACTCAGGGCTTCACCCCAGTCATGCCGTTTTTCCGGGCCGATCTTGGTGGTGGCATCGATGGCCAGCCGTCCTCCCAGCCCCAGGCGCTCGCTGGCGAAATCGAGCGAGTCAAAAGGGGTGTCCTCGAGCACGAACAGATCGCGCTGGGGATCCACCTGGGCACTGATCGCCCAGATCACCTGGCGCGGATCGCGGATGTTGATCGCCTGGTCCACCACCACCACGAACTTGGTGTAGGTGAACTGGGGCAGGGCACTCCAGAAGGCCATCGCTGCCCGTTTGGCCTGGCCCGGATAGGCCTTGTCGATGGCGATCACCGCCAGCTTGTAGCTGAGGGCCTCCATCGGCAGGAAGAAATCGACGATCTCCGGAATCTGCTGACGCAGGATCGGCGTGTAGATGCGATTGAGGGCGATCGCCAGCATCGCCTCTTCCTTCGGGGGTCGGCCGCTGAAGGTGGTGAGAAACACCGGATCGCGCCGGTGGGTGATGCAGTGGAAACGCACCAGGGGCGAATCCTCGGCGTTGCCGTAAAAGCCCATGTGATCGCCGAAGGGGCCATCCGCCAGCTGCTCGCCCGGGGTGATCGTGCCCTCCAGCACCATTTCGCTGTGGGAGGGCACCTCCAGGTTCAGGGTTTTGCACTTCACCAGGCGCACCCCTTCACCGGCATAAATGCCGGCAAACAGCCACTCGCTCAGCTGCACCGGGATCGGCGTGGCCGCCGCCATGATCAACAGCGGATGGACGCCAATGGCAATGGCGATCTCCAGCTTTTTACCCATGGCGGCCGCCTTGCGCAGATGGCGGGCGCCGCCGCGCACACTCAGCCAATGCACGGTCATGGTGGTGGCGGATTGCTTCTGCAGGCGGTAGACGCCCACATTCGGCACGCCGGTTTCCGGATCCTTGGTGATCACCAGCCCCAGGGTGATCACGCCGCCCGCATCGGCCGGCCAGGGGCGCAACAGGGGCAGGGCATCGAGATTCACCTGCTCACCCTTGAGCACCACCTGGTGACAGGGGGGCGTGAGGTCCCGGTCGGGCCGGGCCTTGACCAGATCCCAGAGCACTCCGGCGAAGGTCTTCAGTTCACCCAGGCCCTTGGGCGGGCGGGGCTGCTGCAACAGGGCCAGCCGTTCGCCCAGGCCCTCCAGCTCCTCGGGGCGCTCCATGCCCATGCTCCATACCACCCGTTCCACCGTGCCCAGCAGGTTCACGGCCACCGGCATCGAAGAGCCGATCACGTTCTCGAACAGCAGGGCCGGTCCGCCGAGCCCCAGCACCCGATCGGCGATCGCCGCCAGCTCCAGGTCCGGGTCCACCGGCGCCGTGATGCGACGCAGCTGGCCGCGTTGCTCCAGCAATCGCAAAAAATCGCGCAAGTCGCGCTGGCGACCGGGCTTGCCGGGGGTTGGGGCGATCAGGCCGCCTGCCTCTGTGCTGCTGGTCGCCACCGCGCCTTCATTTGCCTGGGACTGCTTACTGTGACGCACCTCTCATCGCGCCGCGGCCTGTGCTGATTTCCTACTTCCACACATCTGAGGCCGTGCCTGCGGTGCTGGGTCCGGCGGAGGGTGGCCCCGATGCCGCGGTGGTGATCGATGTGTTGCGAGCCACCACCACGATCGCCTGGTCGTTGCAGAACGGCGCCGAGGCGATCGAGGCCTTCGCCGATCTGGACGCCCTGGAGGCCGCCGCCGCCGCCTGGCCGGCCCAGCAGCGCCTGCGGGCCGGCGAGCGCGGCGGCCAGCGGGTGGCCGGCTACGACCTGGGCAACTCGCCGCTGGCGGTGACTCCCGAGCTGGTGGCTGGCAAGCGCATCTTCATGAGCACCACCAATGGCACCCGCTCCTTGGCGGCGGTGCGGGCGGTGCCGCTGCTGGTCACGGCGGCCCTGCCGAATCGCACGGCCGTGGCCAGGCGGCTGCTGGAACGCGGCTGTGAACGGGTCTGGATCGTCGGCAGTGGCTGGGAGGGCGATTACTCCCTGGAGGACAGCCTGGCGGCCGGGGCCGTGGCCTCAGCAGCGATGGAGCTGGCCGTGGCCCCCCATGTGGGGGTGAGCTGCGGCAATGACGAAATGCTGGCGGCCCTGGCCCTCTGGCAGCGCTGGCGGCTGGACACCGAAACCTGCCTGCGGGCCGCCAGCCATGGCCAGCGACTGCTGGGCCTGGGTGATCACGACGCCGATTTCGCCTGTTGCGCCGCCGTCGACAGCCTGGAGATCGTGCCGATCCAGGCGGAGCCCGGGGTGCTGCGGGCCAGCTGATCCGAGCCGGTGAGGGCAGCGCTGGCCGCCGCTGCCCCCTCCCCTTACAGTTCGCCGGTCGCTTCGGGTGAGTCGGTGAGCAGTTTTTTGGCGGCAGCCCTGCAACTGACCAGCACGCCGGATCCGGATGCCAATTTCGCGGCGGCTGAAGAGCAGATTGAGCTGGCGGCGCGGCGCGGGGCCGAGCTGGTGGGCTTGCCGGAGAATTTCGCCTTCATGGGCGACGATCTACGCCGGATTGAGCTGGCCCCCAGCCTGGCGGAGCGTTGCAGCCGCTTCCTGGTCACCATGGCCCGGCGTTATCAGGTGACCCTGCTCGGTGGTGGCTTTCCGGTGCCAGCGGGCGAATCCCTCACTTACAACCGCGCCGAACTGGTGGGGGTGGAAGGTCAGCTGCTGGCCCGCTACGACAAAATTCATCTGTTCGATGTCGACATCCCCGACGGCACCACCTATCGGGAATCGGCCACGGTGCAGCCGGGCCAGGCCTTGCCGCCGGTGGTCGCGGTGCCGGGGCTGTGCCGCGTCGGCCTGTCGATCTGCTACGACGTGCGCTTCCCTGAGCTCTATCGCTATCTGGCCAGCGCCGGCGCCGAGTTGCTGATGGTGCCCGCTGCCTTCACGGCCTACACCGGCAAGGACCACTGGCAGGTGCTGCTGCAGGCCCGGGCCATCGAAAACACCGCCTACGTGCTGGCCCCGGCCCAGACCGGTCTGCACTACGGCCGCCGCCAGACCCATGGCCATGCGCTGGTGATCGATCCCTGGGGCACGGTGCTGGCCGATGCGGGCCAGGGGCCGGGCCTGGCCATGGCGCCGGTGGACATTGCCCACGGTCAGCGCATCCGCAGCCAGATGCCGAGCCTGCAGCATCGACGCCCGGCCCTGTTCTGAGCGCGTTGATGGCTTTTCGCTCCCCCCTGCGTGGCGCCAACCTGGGCACCGTGGTCGGCCGCGGCCTGCTGGCCCTGGGACTGGCCCTGGCGGTCGAGCTGCCGGCCTGGGCGGGCAGCAGCCTCTCGGCCTGGCGCATCGGGCGTGACGGCAGCCTTGAGCTGCGCACCAGCCCTGGGATTCCGCTGCAGGCCTTCTTCGAGGAGGGGCGCAATGGCCAGGGGGCCCGGGTGTGGGTGGATCTGCCCGGGGCACCCACCCGCGCCCGGGTGCTGCCGTCCGCTGGTGCGGTGCGGGAGGTGCGCATCGGCAAACCCGACAACAGCACCACGCGCCTGGTGCTGGAGTTCCAGCCCGGCACCCGCCTCGATCCGCGCCAGTTGCGGTTGGTGGGCACCGCCCGCGATCGCTGGCGCATGGAACTCACCGGCGTGCCGGCCGGCAGCCTGCAGAGCGTCGGCGAAGGCGATATGGAGGCCCCGGCCGCGGTCGTCAGGAGCCGCTGGAGTCCGCCCCGGTTCGGCTCGGATTACGCCAACAGTGGTCGCGGCACCTCCAGGCAGCCCCTTAATCCGGAGGGTCTGCCGCTGGTGCCCCGCGGCCGTTTCCGGGTGGTGATTGATCCGGGCCATGGCGGGCCGGATCCGGGGGCTGTGGGCATCAACGGCCTGCGCGAGACCGATGTGGTGCTGGATGTGAGCCTGCAGGTGGCCCAGCTGCTCCAGGCCCGTGGCGTGACCGTTGCGATGACCCGCACCTCGGAGGTGGATGTGGACCTCCCCCCCCGGGTCAACCTCGCCAACAGCCTCGGCGCCAATCTGTTCGTCAGCATCCATGCCAATGCCCTGAGCATGGACAGGCCGGATGTGAACGGGGTGGAAACCTTCTTCTTCGAAGGGGGTAGTTCCCGGGATCTGGCCGTGATCATTCAGGATCAGCTGATGGCCGTCTCCCCCGGTACCCCAGACCGTGGCGCCCGGCCCGGTCGCTTCTACGTGATCCGCCGCACGACCATGCCGTCGGTGCTCACCGAAATGGGTTTTGTCACCGGCCAGATCGACGCCCCGCGGCTGGCGGATCCCAATTTCCGCCGCCGTCTGGCCCAGGCCGTGGCCAGCGGCATCCTGGCCTATCTCAACCGATGACCCAGGTTTCCCCTGTGCCGATCGGCATCTTTGATTCCGGCCTGGGTGGGCTCAGCGTCTGGCGCCAGATCGTGCGGCAGCTGCCCGATGAATCCACTGTCTACTTCGCCGATCGGGCCCATGTGCCCTATGGCGGCCGCCAGCCCCAGGAAATCCGCGCCTACAGCGAAGCCATCTGCACGGCTCTCACCGAGGCCGGCTGCAAGGTGATCGTGGTGGCCTGCAACACCGCCTCCGCCGTGGCGTTGCACCATCTGCGCGAACGCTTCCCGGCTTGCCTGATCCTGGGCCTGGAGCCGGCGGTCAAGCCGGCAGTGGCGATCACCCGCAGCGGTGTGGTCGGCGTGATGGCAACGCCGGCTACCTTCCAGGGCCGGCTGTACCGAGCCACCGTGGGTCGTCATGCCGCCAGTGTGCAGGTGGTGGAGCAGGTGTGCCTGGGACTGGCCGACCTGGTCGAAGCGGGAGACCTGGCCGGAACCCGGACCGATGCCCTGCTGCTGAGCTTTCTGGAGCCGATGCTGGCGGCTGGAGCCGACACGATCGTGCTGGGCTGCACCCACTATCCGTTTGTGATCGAAGCGATCCGGCGGCTGGTGGGTCCGGATGTGGCCGTGATCGATCCGGCGCCGGCGGTGGCCCGCCATCTGGGCTCCCTGCTGCATCACTACGCCATGCAGGCCCCAGCGGGAACGGCCAGCCATCGCTTCTTCACCACCGGCGAAGCCGGGCAGTTCGATCGCGATGCCCGCCGCCTGATCGCCGTCGAAACGGCCAGCGCCTCGATTACCTGGCTGGTTCAGGACGGCGGTGATGGCGAACTCTCGCCCCCGTGCCTGCACTCACCACCACGACCCTTCTAGGATCCACTTCATCCAGGAGATCATGTGTCGACGGTCGCCGAGTTGCTCCAGCCGGTCGAGGCCGACCTCGATGCCCTGCTGGCCGATCTGCGCAGTCTGATCGGCGCTGGTCATCCAATTTTGCAGGCGGCAGCTGAACATTTGTTTGCCGCCGGGGGCAAACGCCTGCGGCCCGGCATCGTCTTGCTGCTGTCGCGGGCGATGGCCGTGGATGGTGAGCTCAGCCCGCGCCATCGCCGCCTGGCCGAGATCACCGAGATGATCCATACCGCCTCGCTGGTGCACGACGACGTCGTCGATGGCGCCGACACCCGCCGCGGTGTGGCCACGGTGCACAGCCGCTTCAACCATCGGGTGGCCGTGCTGGCCGGTGATTTTCTGTTTGCCCAGGCCAGCTGGCATCTTGCCAACCTCGATGATCTCGAGGTGGTGAAGTTGCTATCCCGCGTGATCATGGATCTCGCCGATGGCGAGGTGAAGCAGGGGCTGTTCCGCTACGACACGGGCCAGAACTTCGAAACCTATCTCGAAAAGAGCTACTGCAAGACCGCCTCCCTGATCGCCAACAGCGCCCGGGCCGCCGGGGTGCTGTCGGGGCGCAGCGGCAGCGATCTCGACGATCTCTATCGCTTTGGACGCCAACTGGGACTGGCTTTCCAGGTGGTGGATGACATCCTCGATTTCACCGGTAGCGATCAGCAGCTCGGCAAGCCCGCCGCCAGCGACCTGGCCTCTGGCTATCTCACGGCGCCGGTGCTCTATGCCCTGGAGGAACGTCCGGCCCTGGCCGGCCTGATCGAGCGGGAGTTCTGTGAAGATGGCGACCTGGAGCAGGCCCTGTCCCTGGTGCGCGGTTGCGAGGCCATTCCCCGCTCGCGAGTCCTGGCCGAGGAGTTTGCCCGCGACGCCCATGGGGCGATCGCTTGGTTGCCCGCCTCCGAGCCCCGCAGCGCCCTGCGGGCCCTGCCGGAATTTGTACTCAGCCGCCTCTACTGAGCTGGCCGACTGAGCTGGCCGTTCGGCCTGGGTCGGCGCGGCATCCCCGAGGATTCCCGATCCCCGCCGAACCCGGTGACGCCAACCCACTCAGGTCAGCGAGACGGCCGCCAGGGAGCTCAGCCAGTGAACCCCGGGCGGATACAGCGATGGCGCGATGGCGGCGGGCCGCAGCACCTGCACCTGGCAGCCGGCCGCCAGCGCCGCCTGGGCACCGGCCGGTGAATCCTCGAAGGCCCAGCTGTCGCTGGCGGCCACCCCCAGGCGTTCAGCCGCCAGCAGAAACACGTCCGGTGCCGGCTTGCCGTGTTGGAGCTGGGGATCATCACCATGCACGCGGGTGGTGATGGCCGCCAGCCAGGGATGGGGCGCCGCCTTGAGGGCCACGGCCGCGGCGCTGCTGCTGGTGGCCAGGGCCATCGGAATGGCCAGCGCCTGACAGCGCTGCACCAGGGCCTGGGCGCCGGGCATGGCCGCTGCCAGGGCCAGCAGGGTTTCGGCAATCGGTTGACGCACGGCCAGCAGCTGCTCGCTGCTCACCTGGATGCAGCAGCCCTCTGCAATCCAGGCCTGCACCTGGTGTGCGCAGTCCAGGCGCCGCCGTCCGCGCAGCTGCAGCAACTGCACCGCGGTGAGCTGCAGGCCGAACCGGGCCGCCGCCTGGCTCCAGGCCTCCGCGTGGCTGGGTTCGGTGTCCAGCAGCAGACCGTCGAGGTCAAAGAGGCAGGCGGCGGGGCGAGGCATGGATCCCAGCCTGCCCTAACGCCCGCTCGCCAGGGGACTAGTCAAAGGTGGAGTCCGGATAGGAATCCTCCAGAGCTGTCTCCAGGGTGGTGAGCAGCAGCACCAGCGCCGCCCGGGCATCGAGTTCTTCACTGCTCACGTCCTTGATCCAGCGATGACAGAGGTGTTCGATGCTCTGAAACAGGGGACTGCTGCTGCGCAGCATGGTCATCACCCGCTCAACGCTGTCGTCGTCGATTTCCGGTGGCAGCCCGATCACGTAGCGGCAGCCATCGTCGCCGATGTAACTGAGATGGCCATCACCATCAAGGGTGGGACCGGCATGGGGCGTGACGGGGTTGTTGTTCGTCATCGTGTGTCCTCGACCACCGTCATTCCTTCCTGCTAATGCCGCTGGGCCAGCTTTGCAAGCTAACGGCAGTGCCAACTTCGATCAGGGCTGCTGATCTCTGTGCGCATCGCTGTCAGGAGCGAGGAGCTGGGCTTGAATGCTTCGGCTTCCGTACCTTCCATGACCCAGGTCCCCAGCGGCGATCCGGCCCACACGATCGAATCGGTGCTGCAGGAGCAGCGCAGCTTCGCCCCTCCGGCAGCACTGGCCGCCGGCGCTCGCATTCCGTCGATGGCGGCCTATGGGGAGCTGGTGGCCTGGGCGCAGAACGATCCCGATGGCTTCTGGGGCGAGCAGGCCCGCAGCCAGCTGCACTGGTTCCAGCCCTTCGACACGGTGCTGGATTGGAGCAATCCGCCCTTTGCCCGCTGGTTTGAGGGCGGCACCACCAACCTCGCCTACAACTGCCTCGATCGCCATCTCGACGGTCCCCGGGCCGACAAGACAGCCCTGATCTGGGAGGGAGAACCCGGCGACAGCCGCAGCTTCACCTACCGGCAACTGCACGCCGAAGTGGGCAGGGCGGCCCATGCGCTCAAGGCCCTGGGCATCAGCAAAGGCGATCTGGTGGCCCTCTACATGCCGATGGTGCCGGAAGCGGCGATTGCGATGCTGGCCTGCGCCCGCATCGGCGCCCCCCATTCCGTGGTGTTCGGTGGCTTTTCGGCCGAGGCCCTGCGCGATCGGCTGATCGATGGTGCCGTGAAGGCGGTGATCACGGCCGATGGCGGCTTCCGCAAGGACAAGGCCGTGGCGCTCAAGCCGGCGGTGGATCGGGCCCTCGAGGATGGCGCCTGCCCGACGGTGGAGCACGTGCTGGTGGTGCAGCGCACCCAGCAAGCCACTGCCATGGTCGAAGGCCGTGACCACTGGTGGCATGAGCTGGTGCCGGCCCAGAGCGCCGACTGCCCGGCTGAGCCGATGGCCAGTGAAGATCGGCTGTTCGTGCTGTACACCTCCGGCTCCACCGGCAAACCCAAAGGGGTGGTGCACACCACCGCCGGCTACAACCTCTGGGCCCATCTCACCTTTCAGTGGATCTTCGACATCCGTGAGGACGACATCCACTGGTGTACGGCGGATGTGGGCTGGATCACCGGTCACAGCTACATCGTCTACGGGCCCCTCTCCAATGGCGCCACCACGGTGATGTACGAGGGAGCGCCCCGCCCCGCCAAACCCGGCGCCTTCTGGGAGGTGATCCAGAAACACAAGGTGTCGATTTTCTACACGGCGCCGACGGCGATCCGGGCGTTCATGAAGAGCGGCCGCGCCGTGCCCGATCAGTACGACATGAGCACCCTGCGCATCCTCGGCACGGTGGGCGAACCGATCAACCCCGAGGCCTGGATGTGGTACCGGGAGGTGATCGGCCACAACCGCTGCCCGGTGGTGGACACCTGGTGGCAGACGGAAACCGGTGGGGTGATGATCAGCCCCCTGCCCGGCGCCACCCCCACCAAGCCCGGGTCCGCCACCCTGGCCCTGCCCGGCATCGTCGCCGATGTGGTTGACCACGAAGGCCATTCCCAGGCCGCCGATCAGGGCGGCTACCTGGCGATCCGCCGGCCCTGGCCGGGGATGATGCGCACGGTGCACGGCGATCCGGAGCGCTTCTGCAAGAGCTACTGGGAGGAGATCCGCCCCGCCGATGGCAGCTGGCTCTACTTCGCCGGCGACGGCGCCCGCCGCGACGCCGATGGCTACTTCTGGGTGATGGGCCGGGTCGATGACGTGATCAGTGTGTCGGGGCACCGCCTGGGCACGATGGAGATCGAAAGCGCCCTGGTGAGCCATGCGGCGGTGGCCGAGGCCGCGGTGGTCGGCCGGCCCGACGAGCTCAAAGGCGAGGGGATCGTCGCCTTCGTGACCCTCGAAACCGGTCGCAGCGGTGATGAAGCCCTGATCGCCGAACTCAAGAAGCATGTCGGCATCGAGATCGGTCCGATCGCCCGGCCGGATGTGATCAAGTTCACCGATGCCCTGCCCAAGACCCGCAGCGGCAAGATCATGCGCCGCATCCTGCGCTCCCTGGCCGCGGGCCAGGAGGTGAGCGGCGACACCAGCACCCTGGAGGACCGCTCGGTGCTGGACAGCCTGCGGATGTGAGGGTGTAAGCGACCATTCAGCCCGGCTCAGGCCTGCCGGGCATGGAGCTCAGACGGCCAGGGAAGGCTGAACCAGCAGGTAGATCAGCCAGATGCTTCCGATCAGCGGAACCAGGCCGATGAAGATCCAACCCCAGCCCTTGCCGACGTCGCGCAGACGGCGCACCAACAGGGACAGCGAGGGAACGATCGTGGCCACAGTCCAGATCGTATAGATCGCGCCAAAAAGATTGGCAACTTGGCTGAGAACCAGTAACACCACCGAGATGATCGCGTTGGCCAGCACAAACCACCAGTAATCGCCGCGTTTGGAGCGGCCGCTGTAGTCAAAGGAGCGGCTCCAGGCAGCGCTGAAGGCGTCGATCAGAGAGTGCATGGTGAACAGTGAGGCAGGCCCAGGGTGCTGGCAGGCTTTCGGGGCGTCAATGGGCAGCGGCCGATTTGGGTTGCTTCTTTAGGTGCCTGAGCCTTGCCACGAGCCGCAGGCCCAGCGATCGCCAACGCTGACCGCCCTTGGCGATCGGCGTTAAAACCAGGTTGCACGGTGGCGCCACGGGGCTCACACCCGGCTGCGCTCAACCCCGTTTCGGTTCGCGACTCCAGCCACTGACCGTTTCCACCAGCCGTTCCATCTGGCGTTGCCTGGAGGGATCATCCGCCCAGGCCCCCAGCAGTTGGCGGCGCAGACCGGCACTGGCCGGGGTGAGGTGATCACCGGGCAACTCCAGCAGTTCACTGGCATCCTGGCGGCGGCGCCCCAGGGCCTCCAGCAGCCTGGGGCTCTGGTCGAGGTCATCGCGGCGGAAGCGCACCAGCAGGTTGCGGGGTTGCTGGTAGTCGCTGCTCACCTGGCGCAGGGTTTCCTGCGGCGAAGGGCTGAACTCACTGCGAAAGCCGAACTGCTGGCCCATTTCAGCCAGCAACGGCACCGAACGCTCAGCCGAAAAGTTATTGAAACTGAGGGCCGTCAGGCCAACGCAGCCCCTGCCGCCGTCCGGGGCAAGCAGCTGCAGCTTGCAGCCAAGGCTGTGGCCCAGGCGCAGCACCCGCTGGCCAGGCTCGGGTGCCGCACCCGATTCGCCCTGCAGGCGATCGCGGCGCAGGGCGCGCCAGGCCTCATTGGCCTGGCTCTGATGATCAAAACCCGGCACATAACTCCAGGCCCGCACACTCCAGCCCTGCAGGCTGAAGGCCTCCAGCAGGCGCCGATAACTGAGCTGGGGGGTGGCGGCGAGGTAGCTGCCGCCGATGAACTCCAGCCGGTCGGCACGGCCGGGGGCCCGGAGGTCAGCGTTGGGCGGTTCAAGACACCA
>CAMBZX010000042.1 GCA_945872185.1 Synechococcus sp. UW140
CCGATTTCCTTGCCGGCTGCCAATGGTGCGGTGCCCCAGCTGCAGCCGGTGCAGGTGGCGGAAGTGGATGCCGAGCTCGAACAGCTCAAGCGCTCCATCGACAAGCTCTGACTGGAAGCCCCCGAGGCCGCCGGGAGTGCCGATGCGGCGCGAGCTCGGTGCCATCGGCGTTCAACCAGCCCCTTCGCAGCTCTCGCTGACTTCCAGGAACTGTCCGGCTGATCAAGCGCTCTGCAAATCGGCCCGCGGCCGATCCCAAGTCCGGCATCGGCTTTATCCCGCTTGTCCGGCACTTCGGCTGGATGGCGAGCCGTCAGTGCCTCTCTCTTGAGCTTTTCAGGGCAGGGGACAAGGACCTCGGCCTCTCGTCAGGTCCGGTGCCGTCCTGGCGCTGGTTGGCGCGCCGCCACCGGCCGGTGAGGCGGAATCCATACAATCGGGCCAGCTGATTCCCGGGCCGTGTCGACTGATCACAACGCCGAGCCCCACAACCCTGAGACCCCCAACGCCATGGCTCCCAACGCCGTAGCTGCCGTTCTCGAGCTGAATGACGCCAACTTCGCCGCCGAGGTGCTCGCCCTGCCCTCGGCTGTTCTGGTGGATGTCTGGGCTTCCTGGTGCGGCCCCTGCCGCCTGATGGCGCCGCTGATGCAGTGGGCCGCCAGCATCTACGCCGACCGGCTCACCGTCGGCAAGCTGGAGGCGGACAGCAATCCCGGCAGCCGCGATGCCTACAAGGTGCAGGGCTTGCCCACCCTGATCCTGTTCCGCGACGGCGTTGAGATCGGCCGCCATGAAGGCGCCATGGCCAAGCCCCAGCTGCAGGCCTTCCTGGATGCCCATCTCTGAACGGTTGAGCCTGCTCGGCAGCGGTGTCTTTGCCCGCAACGACCAGCGCAAGCTGATCTATGGCCAAAGGTTGTCAGACGCCGCTGGCGGTGCCTCCCTGCCGCCCCTGCTCGACCTCTCGCTCGGCTCCACCGATCTGCAGCCCCCGGCGGTGGCCCTCGACGCCATTGCCGCCAGCTTGCAACGGCCCGAAAGTGCCTCCTATTGCCTGCATGGCGCCACGCTGCCGTTCCGGGAAGCCGTGGCCGCCTGGGCGGGCCGGCGCTTCGGTGTGGCGGTGGATCCGGGCACCGAGGTGCTGCTGCTGGTGGGCTCCCAGGAGGGCACCGCCCACCTGCCCCTGGCGGTGCTCAACCCCGGCGATGCCGCCCTGCTGCTCGATCCCTACTACCCCTCCCATCTCGGTGGCCTGCACCTGGCCTCGGCTCGGCCGGTGCTGTTGCCGCTGGAGGCTGCCAGTGGCTGGCGGCCTGATTTCGATCGCCTTGGCGCCGCCGAGTGGGACGCCCTGAAGCTGATGGTGCTGGGCTTTCCCCACAACCCCACCGCCACCACCGGCGAGCAGCTGTGGCTGGATCAGGCGGTGGAGCGGGCCCTGCGCCACGACATCGTGCTCGCCCACGACAATCCCTACGTAGATCTGGCCTTGGACGGCGAGGCCCCGGCCCTGTTGCGCAACCCGGCCTGGCGCCAGTGCGGTATTGAGTTTTTCTCCTTCTCCAAGAGCTGGTGCCTCGGCGGCTACCGGCTCGCCTTCGCCATCGGTGCCGAGTGGCTGATCACGGCCCTGCGCCAGCTCAAGGGGGTGGTGGATTTCAACCAGTCCCTGGCGCTGCAGGCCGGGGCCATCGCCGCCCTCGAGCAGGCGCCCGAGTGGCCCGAGCGGCTGCGGGCGGTGTACAGGGAGCGGCGCGATGGCATGGCGGCGGCGCTCGAGGCCCAGGGTTGGCCCTTGCAGCGCCCTTCGATGGCCCTCTATCTCTGGTTGCAGCTGCCGGAGGTGGCCCAGCGCCGGCAGCTGGATTCGGAGGCATTCTGCGCCGCCCTGCTGCAGGGCACTGGGGTGTGCCTCACGCCGGGCAACGGCTTCGGGCCAGGCGGCGAGGGCTGGCAGCGCCTGGCCCTGGTGCATCCGACCGCCGAGCTCGAAGCCGGTGCCGCCCGCATCGGGGCCTGGTTGCGGCAGCTGTGATCGGTCGCATCGCCGCCGAGCGTCGGCGCCTCATCGGCCTGGCCCGGGCCCCCTGGCGGGGTGAGGCCGTTGCCGGGCCAGCCCTGGGCTCCCCTTGGCGGCTGCGGGGGGTGCCGGTGTGCGCCAGCACTGAAGGAAACCTGGATCGCTGGTTGGAGCACGCTTGGCCCGCCGGCTCCGGGCCGCTGCAGGCGCCCCTGGCCCTGGTGGCGCGCCAGCAGCGCTTCGGCCATGGCCAGCAGGGGCGGTCCTGGTTTTCTCCCCCGGGGGGGGTGTGGCTCAGTGCGGCCTTGCCTTGGCCCGAGGATCCGGCCGAGGCGGCCGCCCCCGGCCTGGCGGTGGCGGTGGGACTGGCCCTGCAACTGGAGCAGCTCGGAGTGCCGGTGCGGCTCAAATGGCCCAACGATTTGCTGCTGCAGGGGGCCGATGGCGAGCTGGCCAAACTCGCCGGCCTGTTGCCGCGGCTGCGCTTTCGGGGTGGCCGGATCCGCTGGGCCCGGCTGGGGGTGGGACTGAACGGTCGCAATCCGGTGCCGGCGGCGGCCACGAACCTGCGCCGAAGCCTGGGCCCCTGGGGCTCCGAGCCGCTGCGCCTGGCCGCCCGGGTGCTGCTGGCCCTGGAGTGGGCGATGGCCTGGTCGCGGCGGCCGGAGGAGGTGCGCCAGCTGGCGGAGCAGCGGCTGCATCTGGGGCCGGCGCTGCTGCTCGACGGCGAAGACTGGCGGCCCCTGGGCTTGGCAGGCGATGGCGGCTTGCGGCTGCAGTGCGGCCCACGCCTGCGGGTGCTGCAGCGCCGCTTTGACGCCGGCCCGTTTGGGGCAATCCCTTAAATTGCAGCATCATTCATTCGGTTCAATCCCGACGGTTGGCGATCACGGCCGAGACCCGCTGGGCTCTCCAGGCCATCTTGCTCCTTGCGGCCATCCAGATCACCCCGACCCGCCAGCCCCTGCGGCTCTGCCTGCCAGATCAGTTTCTCCGGCCCCAATCCCTCCCGCCGACCTGATGGCCTTCGCCGTCAGCACCGTCACCACGATCAGCGGTGCCGCTGCCATCCGGTTCCGAACCGAAGCCTGTCCCCACCCGTTTCCCTGCCGGTCCTTGAGGATCCAACCCTTGCTTCCCATGGCCTCCAAGCCTCTGCATCTGTTGTTCCTCGGTCTGCTGGGTGCGGCTCCACTGGCGGTCGTCCCGCTGGTGCTGGCCCAGAGTGCGGCTCCGCCGGTGCCTACCGCTGCTGCAGAACCCGCTGCTGCGGCGGCCCCAGCGGTACCGCCGATGGCGCCGCCGGAGGCTTCGCTGAGGCCGCAGGCGTCTCCGCTGCCGCCCAGCTCCTCACCCCAGCCGCCGCTGGCGGAATCTCCCCTGCGGCCCTCAGCGGACGAGCGCCGCAGTCTGCCGCCCCGCCGCTTCGATGCCTCCCTGGATGAGCTGGTGCG
Source organism: Synechococcus sp. UW140 (assembly GCA_945872185.1). Classification (GTDB taxonomy): domain Bacteria; phylum Cyanobacteriota; class Cyanobacteriia; order PCC-6307; family Cyanobiaceae; genus Cyanobium. The sequence goes on from CAMBZX010000042.1 coordinate 3,481, forward strand.
TGATGGTGTGATCTCTCCTTCCGAGCGGGTGCGGGTTCATGGCGGCCTGATCGGACCGATGAATGCCGCCCGCCGCCAGGCCTGCAGCAATGGCGCCCTCTCGGCGCTGGAATGCGGCACGGGCGTGGTGCTGCGTGGTCGCGGCCGGCTGGATGGCGCCGGTTTCGCCGCCGGGGATGGGGAAGCTGGTCTCAACGCCGCTGGCGTGGGTCGGTTCGGCACCGATGCCCTACCCCTGCCGCCCATTTCCGTGCCGGTGTCGGCCCTGCTCTCCGGCGCCGGTGGCACCTTTCGGCTCACTGATGTCTTCGGTCGCACGCCCAGGCCCGCCGCGATCGCCGGCAATGGCAATGCCGGCCTGCTCTTCCCCCTGATCGGCTCGGCGGTGATGTCCAGTCCCTTTGGCTGGCGTCTGCATCCGGTGATGGGCACCTGGCTGATGCACGCCGGTCGGGATCTGGCGGCACCGGAGGGTACGCCCGTGGTGGCGGCTCTCAACGGTCGGGTGATGAGCAGTGGCCTGGCTGGTGGCTATGGACTGGCCGTCGAAATCGAGCACGATGGCCCGCGTCGCCGCACCCTCTACGGCCATCTCTCCGAGCTGTATGTCAAGGAGGGACAGGTGGTGCGCCAGGGCGAGGTGATCGGTCGGGTCGGCAGTACGGGGCTGAGCACGGGGCCGCATCTGCACTTTGAGCTGCGCATGCCCCAGGAGGGCGGCTGGGTGGCGGTCGATCCGGGCGAACTGGATCCGAGCGGCTCCCTGATCGCCTCCCAGCTGGGTCAACCCGGTGGGCTGCCCACGGATGCGGTGGCGCTGCTGATGGGCGAGTTGATCCAGACGCTGGAACGGCCCCGTTCACCCCTGGGCATGCCCGCGACTCCCCCCAGCCCGGGTGTGCCGGTGGGTACGGCCGCTCCTGCCCAGGCCCCTTGGGTACGCCAGCGGGGCTGACTTTCCCCGCCAACCAAACCGAGACCCCGGCCCGACTCCGGGCTCGGACCGAGCGGTTCGGAATCAGCGGCCTGGATCTCAGAGGCAAGGCTCCGCGTGCAGGCCTTCCATCTGCCAGTTCATGCCGGGGCCGCTCTAAGCACTCAGAATCTCAATCGTCGCGCTACGGGAGATTGCCTACGGCAATTCTCATGCCCTGACCAAGGGTGAGCGGAGTGGTCAATTTCAAGGTCTCCACTAGATCGCCGAGGCGAGATAGGGATTAGCCGATGCAGATAGACTGCATTTGCCAGCATGAATTCATGCACTGTGGCTGATCATTGGATTGAAGTTTGTCGATAACATGCGGCAGTCGGAAGCTATCCCGAGGCTCTCCGTCAAAAAGGCTCAAAAATCTACTTTCCTGGGAGTATCGGTCATGATTGCATTGATTGCTTACAGCGGAATCGACATGGGTCCGTTCAGCGAAAGCTACTTGCCCCCCGAATCCCTGCTTTCGATTATCTCGGTCACCACCACTCAGGTCGATGCAATCGATCCCTTGGGTCGGCTGCAGCGGTATTTCGGTACCTTTGTTCCGGCAGACCTTGAGCAGCAGAAGTACGACACCTCAACAGTTACGGGCTATGAGCAGTATGATGGGTCTGCTGCCTCGACGCTTCTCTACGAGTTTTCTGGCGCCAGCATCAACCTTCAGGTTGCCTTGGATTTCATTGAAGCTGATCAGGTCTACGCCCTTGGTGCGGACATTTTTAAGGGTGCCGATGTGCTCATTGGCTCTAATGAGGATGATACACTCGTCGCCTTTGCTGGTGCTGATCAGATCAGCGGATCGGTTGGCTCAGACTCCATCTTCGGCGGAGATGGTTGGGATTTCCTCAATGGTAATGAGGGGCAAGATGTTATTGATGGTGAGGTGGGAAGGGACGTTCTGCATGGAGGCAGGGGGCGTGACTCGCTGATTGGCGGTGCCGACGACGATCGGCTATTCGGCGACCTTGGCGCTGATCAGCTCTTTGGGGGCACTGGCAGCGACCACCTCAATGGCAACCGTGGCAACGACACCTCCACAGGTGGCCTGGGTGCCGATACGTTTGTTCTCTCCAAAGATTTCGATGTGATCCTCGATTTCTCGGCAGAAGAGGGTGACACAATTGAAATTCTGAGCACCACTCCTTACATCCTTGACAGCACCGAGGGTGGTGGTATCGGCGACGTTCAGATCATCCGTGCGCAAGGCACCACCACCTTGCTCGGTGTCAGTTTCTCGAGTTTCGATCCAACGACCAGCATCGTTTTGATCTAGGCGCTCCTGCATCACATCACCGACCCGGAGCCCCGACCCGTTGGTCAGCGGCGGGGGCTGTTCGGGGTCGGTGCCGACCGTTTGGGCTTGATTCCGGCTCAGACGTGTCCCGGCTCAGACGTGGTGAATCCAGTCGCCAAGCCCATCGACGATGTGGCCGTCCTTGAACTGCAGTACCCGTTCGGCCCGGTCCGCCACGTCGTGCTCGTGGGTCACCATCAGGATCGTCATGCCCTGATGGTGGAGTTCGTCAAACAGATCGAGCACTTCGCGGGTGGTGCTGGAATCGAGCGCGCCGGTGGGTTCATCGGCCAGCAGCAGGATCGGGTGGTTGATGATGGCCCTGGCCACAGCCACCCGTTGCTGCTGGCCGCCGGACAGCTGGTTGGGCCGATTCTCCAGCCGATGCCCCAGACCCACCCGCTCCAGCGCCGCAGCGGCCCGCTCGCGGCGCTGCTTCAGGGGCACGCCGGCATAGATCATCGGCAGGCTGACGTTGTCGAGGGCGCTGAGCTGGGGCAGCAGGTGGAATTGCTGGAACACAAAGCCCAGCTCGCGATTGCGCAGGTCGGCCAGTTCGTCGTCATTGAGATGTTCCACTGGCGTGCCGTTGAGCCGATAGGTGCCGGCACTGGGCCGATCAAGGCAGCCGAGGATGTTCATCGCCGTGCTTTTGCCCGAGCCGGAGGAGCCCATCATCGCCAGGTACTCGCCGCGATTCACCGTCAGGTTGAGATCGTCAAGCGCGCGCACCTCGGTGTCGCCGCTGCCGTAGATCTTGCTGATCTGATCGAGTTCGGCCACCGGACTGGCCAGTTGTTCTGCAGAACCCTGAACTGATCGACCTCGGAGCCGCAGTTCGGGACCCGAGGAGATCTGTTTAGCCATGGCAGGGAGGGGCTCAGCCGAGGGGAATGGCATGGGAACTGGCAATCGCTTGCTGCAGAATCGGCGTGCCCGCCACGGTGGAGCTTGCCCAGTTGAACAAGGGGCTGGAAAGAATGCCGCCGACTGCCGTCACCAGCACGCAGCCGATCAGGGCGGCTCGCAAGGGTTGCATGCCAGCAACATTCCAGCTGATGGGCGGATAGCTCTTAACAACGTCTGAAGCTTCCTGAGGCTCCTTGACCACCATCATCTTGATGACGGAGATGTAGTAATAAATCGATACGACTGAGGTGACTAGGCCCACCACAACCAGTAGGTATTGGTGGTCGGCCCAGCCGGCAAAGAATAAGTAGATCTTGCCAAAGAATCCCAACATCGGCGGGATGCCGCCCAGCGACAACAAACAGAGGCTCAGGCCCAAGGTGATCAGGGGATCTTTCTGGTAGAGGCCGGCGTAATCGGCGATGCGATCGCTGCCGGTGCGCAGGGAGAAGAGAATGATGCAGGCGAACGCCCCCAGGTTCATGAACAGGTAGGCAGCGATATAAAGAACCATGGCCGAGAAACCTTCCTCGGTGCCGCAGACCAGGCCGATCATCACAAAACCGGCCTGGCCGATCGAGCTGTAGGCGAGCATCCGCTTCATCGAAGTCTGAGCCAGAGCCACCACGTTGCCGAGCACCATGCTCAGCACCGCCAGCACCGTGAACAAGAATTTCCATTGGGCATCGAAACTCTCGAAGCAGCCCACCAGAATCCTCAGCGCCAGGGCGAAGCCCGCTGCCTTCGAGCCCACCGAGAGGAAGGCAACCACTGGAGTGGGGGAGCCCTCATACACATCCGGGGTCCACTGGTGAAAGGGGACTGCCGCAATCTTGAAGGCGACTGTCGCCAACACAAACACCAGGGCCAGGGCGGTGATCGGCGTATCGGAAGTTCGCAGAGCCACTGAGATCGCATCCAGGCTGGTGGCGCCGCCGCTTAGGCCGTAGAGCAGGGAGGCGCCATAGAGAAAGACAGCGGCGGCGGCTGAGCCCACCAGCAGGTATTTGAGCGCCGCCTCGGAGCTGCGGGCGTCGCGCTTCATGTAGCCCGCCAGCAGATAACTGGAAACCGACAGGGTTTCCAGTGAGATGAAAATACTGATCAGATCGGTGGCTCCACACAGCACCATGCCGCCCAGGGTGGCGGCCAGCAGGATGGCGGCGTATTCGCCCACCGGCGTGCCGCTGCGCTCTACGTAGCGCCAGCTCAGCAGCAGGGAAATCAGGGTGGAGGCAGCCACCACCGCCCGCATGGCGATGGCGAGGTTATCGGCCAGGAAGGCGCCGAGGAAGGAGGGTTCGAGCGGCCCGTTCCACTGCAGGGCCAGCAGCACCAGCGCACTGCCCAGGCCGCCGTAGCAGATCGGGGGTACCCAGCGGCTGGCCGCCTTCTCTCCGGCCAGATCCACCAGCAGGCAGACCAGCAGCGCGATCAGGACGGCAGCTTCCGGGGCGATGGCCGCCGCATTCAGCTGCAGGTTGAGGCTGCCGGTGCTCAGGCCCGAGCCGATCGCCGCCGTGGCATCGGCGGCGGTGGAAGCGACAGGAGTGGCAGCGAAAAACACGTCAGCCACGGCGTGAAAAGGCTTCAGTGCTGCGGACTGTAGCTGTCGTGGTCTGGTGTTGGCCGGGGTCTTCGGTGAGCGGCAGCGCACGCAGCGGCCAGCGATGCGATAAAGAAGGGAGCGGTTCAGCGCCTTCCCGTGACCCATACCCTGGTCATCGTCGAGAGCCCCACCAAGGCCAAAACCATTCGGGGTTTCCTGCCGAAGGACTTCCGCGTGGAGGCCTCCATGGGTCACGTTCGCGATCTCCCCAACAACGCCAGCGAGATCCCAGCGGCCCACAAGGGCGAGAAATGGGCCAATCTCGGCGTCAACACGGCCAAAGACTTCGAGCCCCTCTACGTGGTGCCGAAGGACAAAAAGAAGATCGTCAAGGAGCTCAAGGAGGCCCTCAAGGGCGCCGACCGGCTGCTGCTGGCCACGGACGAAGACCGCGAAGGCGAGAGCATCAGCTGGCATCTGCTGCAGCTGCTGGCTCCCAAGGTGCCGGTCAAGCGGATGGTCTTTCACGAGATCACCAAAGAGGCGATCGGCCGGGCCCTCGATGCCACCCGGGAGCTGGACATGGAGCTGGTCCACGCCCAGGAAACCCGCCGCATCCTCGATCGCCTGGTGGGTTACACCCTTTCGCCCCTGCTCTGGAAAAAGGTGGCCTGGGGCCTCTCCGCCGGCCGGGTGCAATCGGTGGCGGTGCGCTTGCTGGTGCAGCGGGAACGGGCGCGGCGGGCCTTCCACAGCGGCAGCTACTGGGATCTCAAGGCGAAACTGGCGCAGCAGGGGACTGGCTTTGAGGCCAAGCTCACCCACCTCAAAGGCGAGCGCATCGCCGGTGGCTCCGACTTCGACGAGAACACCGGTGGCCTCAAGGCCGGCAGCAAGGTGAAGCTGCTTAGTGAGGTGGAGGCGCGCCAGTTGCAGCAGGCCGTCGAGAGCGGCCCCTGGCGGGTGGCCTCGGTGGAGGAGAAGCCCACGGTGCGCAAGCCCGTGCCGCCGTTCACCACCAGCACGCTGCAGCAGGAGTCCAACCGCAAGCTGCGGCTCTCGGCCCGGGAGACGATGCGCACCGCCCAGGGTCTCTACGAAAAGGGCTTCATCACCTACATGCGCACCGATTCGGTGCACCTGTCGGATCAGGCGATCCAGGCCTCCCGTGCCTGTGTGGCCGAGCGCTACGGCAAGGAGTACCTCAGCCCGGCGCCGCGGCAGTTCTCCACCAAGGCCCGCAATGCCCAGGAGGCCCACGAGGCGATTCGTCCCGCCGGTGAGAGCTTCCGCACCCCCAACGAAACCGGCCTTGATGGCCGCGATCTGGCGCTCTATGAGCTGATCTGGAAGCGCACCGTGGCCAGCCAGATGGCCGATGCTCGGCTGACGATGCTGGCGGTCGATCTGGAAGCCGCCGCGGCCTCTTCCAGCGGGCCGGCGATCTTTCGGGCCAGTGGCAAGCGCATCGACTTCGCCGGCTTTTTCCGTGCCTACGTGGAGGGCAGTGATGATCCCGAGGCGGCCCTGGAGGGGCAGGAGGTGCTGCTGCCAGCGCTGAAAGTGGGGGATGCTCCGGCCTGCAAGTCCGTTGAGGCCCTGGGCCACCAGACCCAGCCCCCCGCCCGCTACAGCGAGGCCGCCCTGGTGAAAACCCTGGAGAAGGAGGGCATCGGCCGCCCCTCCACCTACGCCAGCATCATCGGCACCATCATTGATCGCGGTTACGCCACGCTGCAGAGCAATGCCCTGATTCCCAGCTTCACCGCCTTCGCGGTGACGGCCCTGCTGGAGGAGCACTTCCCCGATCTGGTGGACACGAGCTTCACGGCGCGGATGGAGTCCACCCTCGATGAGATTTCCACCGGCAAGGTGTCCTGGCTGCCCTATCTGGAGGGCTTCTACAAGGGGGAGACCGGCCTGGAAACCCAGGTGCAGCAGCGCGAAGGCGACATCGACCCCGGCGCCTCCCGCACGGTGGAACTGGAGGGGCTGCCCTGCGTGGTGCGCATCGGCCGCTTCGGTGCCTATCTCGAGACCAAGCGGGTTTCGGACGATGGGTCTGAGGAGTTGCTCAAGGCCACCCTGCCGGCGGAGATCACCCCTGGGGATCTCGATGCCGAGAAGGCGGAGTTGATCCTGCGGCAAAAGGCTGATGGCCCCGAGGCCCTGGGCACCGATCCCGAAACCGGCGACGAGATCTACCTGCTGTTCGGTCAGTACGGGCCCTATCTGCAGCTGGGCCAGGTGAGCGAGGAGAACCCCAAGCCCAAGCGCGCCTCCCTGCCTAAAGGGGTCAAGCCCGAGGAGCTGGGCCTGGAGGATGCCCTCGGTCTGCTGCGCTTGCCCCGCCAGCTGGGCGAGCATCCCGAGGGCGGCAGAGTGCAGGCGGGGCTGGGGCGCTTCGGCCCCTATGTGGTGCACGACAAGGCCAAGGGGGAGAAGGATTACCGCTCCCTCAAGGCCGAGGACGATGTGCTGCTGATCACGCTGGCTCGGGCCATCGAGCTGCTGGCCATGCCCAAGAAGGGCCGTGGCGGCCGCACCGCCCTCAAGGATCTCGGCCTCCCCGCCGGTGCCGAGGAGGCGATCCAGCTGTTCGATGGTCCCTACGGCCTCTATGTGAAGCAGGGCAAGCTCAATGCCTCCCTGGCGGAAGGCAGCACCGCCGAAACGATCACCTTGGAGCAGGCGGTGGAACTGCTGGCAGCCAAGGCCGCCAGCGGTAAGACCAAGAGCAAGACCGCGGCTAAACCCCGCAGTGCCGCCAAGACCGGAGCCGCCAAGTCTTCGTCGGCCAAGGCACCAGCGGCCCCCAAGCCGCCTGCCACCACCAAGACCGGCCGCCTGCGCGCCAGCGCCGTGCGGGTGATCAAGCCGGCGGGCAGTTGACGCTCACCGTACGGGCTGCCATGGGTGGCTGCTGGCTCGCCGCCGTTCTGCTGCCCCTGGTGCTCACCGGGTGCAGCGGCACCCGTTTGGGCGAGACCCTTTCTCGCAGCTTCTCCGGTGCCCCCACGGTCCCGCCGGCTGATTCCCTGTCCGTGGGCACGGGCCAGGCCCCCGCTGGCGGGGGATCGAGCACTCCGACGCTGTCCTCCGGCACCAGCACGGCCCCCCCAGGCTCGGCGTCCCCGGGTATCGCCCCGGGCGCCCCAACTGGCACCGCCCCAGCCGCCGGCCAGGCGCTGCCGGCTAGTAAAACCAGAGCTCCTGGCGTACCTCAAGCCACCGCTGCGGCCGCTGCGGCTCGCGCCCCGGCGGCGCCCTTGCCCGCCCGCCCTGCGCCTTACCGGGTCACGATTCTGTTGCCCCAGGCCGATGCCTCGGCACCGGCCGAAGTGGTGACCCAGGCCCTGCGGGCGGCGGGAGTGCCGTTCGAGGTCGAGAGCATCGAGCGGATCGGCTCTGGATCCTCCCTTGCGGCCCCGGCGGCTGGTGCTGGCTCCACCCAGGTGGCTCCCACGGTTCGTTCGGCTCCGGCCCCCCGCTGAGATGGAACGCCGCCGCCAAGACCGCCAGCTCAGTGCCCGCCAGGCGCGCCAGCTGATGGATACCGCCTATCTCGCCGCTGCCACGGCCCTGCTCTGGCTGGCGCTGTATTACTTGCCGGTGGGCAGGCCCCTGTTCCAGCTGGCCCTGCCCCTGCCGCTGGCGCTGCTGCAGCTCCGCCATGGCTGGCGCTGTGCCCTCGAGGGGGTGGCGGTCACCGCGCTATTGCTGCTGGCGCTGATGGGCCCGATCCGGGGCCCGTTGGTGCTGTTTCCCTATGGCTTTCTCGCCCTCTGGCTGGGCTGGGGCTGGCGCCGTCGTCTCAGCTGGTGGATCACGCTGCCGGTGGGGGGGCTGATCGGCGCTGTCGGATTCCTGGTGCGGGTGGCGGTGCTGTCGGTGATGGTGGGCGAGAACCTCTGGGTGCTGATCACGTCCGCCGCCGCCGGTCTGCTGGAACGCCTGTTGGGGCTGCTGGCCCTGGGGCCCGGCTTTGATCTGTTGCAGGTGCAGCTGGCGGCCCTGGCGCTGGTGCTGATCCAGAACCTGCTGATCGTGCTCTGCCTCCACGCCGTGGCCTACTGGATCTTCCCGCGCCTGCAGTCGCCGATCAGTGAGCCACCGCCAGCGCTGCGATCCCTGGTGTCACTGGATCCACTTTGAGGCCTGTGCGTCAGTTCGCGGGCGCCGAAGCCGCGGCCGAGCGCTGGTGCCGCCCGTGGCGGCTCCAAGCTGGTGCCAGCGAAATCCTGCTGCTGCTGGCCGCCACCGATACGGCCGCTGTCGCGGGGATCTCCGCCGCCGGTGCTACGCCGGCCTCCCGCCTGCAGACGGCGGCAGCGGATGCTGAACTGCTGTTGCAGGGTCCGGCGGGGCGGCGGAGCCATCGCCTGCCGCCGCTACCGGCGGGGGTGTCCCCCGCCCTGATCAGCCAGGTGGTGGTGGCGGAGCTGGGTCTGGCGCCCCTGGTGGTGGATCTGGGCTGTGCCGTCGCCCCGGCGGTGCCCCATCTGCGCCTGGCCGGCCAGCAGGGTCCGGCGCGTTGCCTCAGCAGCGGGGCCGCGATGGCGGCGCAGCGGGTTGAGGGCCTCTTGCGGCAGGGACGCCTCTGGGGGGAGCAGCTGGCCCGTTCGGGCCGGCCCCTGCTGATCGCCGAGTGCGTGCCGGGCGGCACCACTTCCGCCCAGGCCCTGCTGACGGGGCTGGGTCTGGAGGTGGCAGGGCTGGTGAGCGGCAGCATGCCTGGGCCGGTGCATGGGCTCAAGGCCGAGCTGGTGCGCCGCGGCTTGCGGGCGGCGGCCCTGGAGCCTGGCTCTGGCCAGACGGTGGATCCGTGTGCCGTGGTGATGGCGCTGGGGGATCCGATGCAACCGCTGGCGGCAGCTCTGGTGGTGGCCGCCGCCAGCGCCGGGCTGCCGCTGTTGCTGGCTGGTGGTAGCCAGATGGCGGCGGTGCTGGCCCTGGCCCTGGCTCTGGCCCCGGTGGAGCGGCGTGGGGCCATCGCCGCGCTGGTGGCGGTAGGCACCACGGCCTGGGTGGCCGATGAAGCGACCAGTGATCTGGCCCAGCTGCTGGCCCGCATCGGCGCCCATTGGGGCGTGGCTCCCCTGGGCTTCGCCGCCGATCTGCACTTCGGCCCGGACTGCCATCCGGCCCTGCAGGATTACGAGCGTGGTTTTGTCAAGGAGGGCGTCGGCGCTGGCGGTCTGGCCCTGCTCTGGCAGTTGGCGGGCCGCTCGCCGGCAGCCCTGGAGCTGGCCTGCGACCGGGCCTGTCGCCTCCTGCTGGCGGCGGACTGATGCGCGGCGATCCAATCCCCAGGCGCGAACCACGCTCCGGCGCCATGTTCATTCCGACTAGGCCGGCGCGGCGGTCGCCCATCGATTCCTAACCAGGCATCGGGGGCGGACTGCTGGGGGAGAGTCCAGACGGAATCAATCTGAGATCAGAGGAAAGGAGTCCTTTGGGCGCCAAGGCGCTCCGCCACTTCTGGATCAGTCCCAGGCATGGCTTTCGTCACGTGGCGGGGCACGGCAGGCCTTCGGCAGCACGCCTCGCCACGGAGCGAGCTGGATCAGCAAGTGGCGTCTTGACTCCCTGTCCCGACCAGATCCGCTGCCCGGCCATCGATCTCGAACGCGGGCGATGGCTGAGGTGGCGTCCAGGCGAGATCAGTCTGAGACCGCTTGCAGGCACGTGGAAAAAAACCTGAATCTCCATCGTCGCGCTACGGAAGATCCATGGCGGCAACGTGCTCGGCCTCCCCAAAGGTGGGCGCCAGGGGCGATTGTTCGAACTGCCCTTGGGACGGTCGTCGCCAGCGTGTGTGCAGGTTTCGATCAGAACGGGCTACGGGCATCAAGCTCCGAGGCGCAGGACGCTTTCAACGCCTACGGTCGCCCGATGGCCGCTCCCGATCGCCTCGCTTTCTCCCCGCCCCTGGCCTGGTCGGCGGCCCCACCGGGCCGCGGCCTGGGCCGGCGCCAGCTGCTGCGGCTGGGGGCCATCGGCGGCCTGGGTCTGCTGGCGGGCTGCCGGGGCCAGGGGCCCCAGCTGCTGGCCTGTCGCGGGGATCTGCCCGCGGCCTGGAGCTCCCGGCTGCCGAGGCCCTGGCAGCTGGGCTTGCTCGATGATCCTGCGGCCGTGCTTGCTGCCCGTGCCAGGGCTTCCTTGTTGCAGTTGGGGGATGGCTGGGCCACCGAGCTGGCCCGGCCTGCCTTTGGGCCGATCGGCACCCCGGAGCTGATGGCCCGACTGGCGCCTGAGGCGGGGCCGGTGAGCCGTCTGTATGCCCCCGAGGGGGCCCCCAGCCTGGCCTTCCCCTGGTCGTGCAATCCCTGGGTGCTGCTCCTGCGCAATCGCCCTGATCTGCAGCGGCGTCGGACTGAGGGCTGGGATCTGCTGCTGGATGCCAGCCTCAAGGCAAAGCTGGTGTTGCCTTCCAGTCCCCGGGTGGCCATCGCCCTGGTGGATGGCGATCCGGCCCGCCTGCGCCGCTTGCGCCAGAACGTTCTCGCCCAGGACGATCGCCATGGCCTCAGCCTGCTGCTCAGCGGTGCGGCGGAGGCCCTGGTGCTGCCCCGTCCGCGGGTGGTGCCGCTGCTGCGCCGCGATCCGCGCCTCAGCGTGATCCTGCCGGAGCAGGGCGCGCCCCTGGGCTGGAGTCTGCTGCTGAGGCCTGCCTCCAGCTCCGCAACTGCCGCGGCAATCCCACCGCTGGAGTGGCTGGCAGCCGTGCTGGAGCCCCCCTTGCTGCCTTTGCTGCTGGCGGGTGGCTGGGTGCCGCCGTTGCCGCGGGCCGCGTTGCAGCGAGCCGTGGCCCCTTTCCCTGCAGCTGTGGCAAGTCTGTTGTTGCCGCCGGCCGCGGTCCTGGCCCGCTGCAGGGATCTGCCGCCTCTATCGGCCTCTGAACGGGTGGAACTTCAGGCCCTCTGGGATGGGGCTGCCCCTGCCACCATCTAGGGGCCGGCCAGTTCAGCCCCAGAGCCGCCGCCGGGGCGGCGCCGCCAGTTGCTGGTGGGTGTGAGCCAGCAGGTCGGGAATCGGCAGCCCGTGGGGGCAGCGGGGCAGGCAGTCGCCGCAGCGGTTGCAGGCACTGGCATCGTGTTGCTCCCACCAATGGCCGGCCCGGCCGATCAGGGAATAGCGCTCGCTGGCGAAGTTGTCCATGCCATGGCCCAGCGCCAGGTTGCGCAGCCGCAGCAGGGACGGGATCGGGACGTCACTGGGGCAAGGCAAGCACTGGCGGCACTGGCCGCAGTGGCTCGCTCCCAGCCGGCTACGGCCTGTCTGCTCCAGCCGCTCCAAGGCCTGCCGTTCGGCGTCACTGAGGGGATGGTCGGCCCTGGCCAGCTGCCGGGCCCAGGACAGATCGGCGGGTTGGCTGGCCCCCAGCGTGAGGGTGCTGATTCCGGCAGCCAGCAAAAAGCGATAGGCCAGCTCCAGTGGCTCAAAGGGGGCGCAATCTGCCACCAGTTCGACCGGTGGGGCATAGAGCCGCCCCCCCTTGTCAGCCGGTGAGATGGCCATCACCCCCAGCCCCGCGGCCAGGGCGGCCTGAGCCAGAGGGATCCTTTCTTGGTCGAACAGATGCAGATGCAGGCTGCAGAAGGAGAAACGATCGGAAGCGAGCGCTTCGGTCAGTAGTTCAGTGGAGCCATGGCTGGAGAAGCCCACCTGGCCCACCAGGCCTTCCCCCAGGGCCCAGGCCAGCAGCTCCCGTCCCGGCCCGTGCAGGGCCCAGGCCAGATGCTCGCTCAGGTTGAGGCCGTGCACGGCCAGATTGTCGAGCCGCTCGATCCGCAGCCGGCGCAGCAGGGCGGCCAGCTGCACCTTGCCCTCGGCCAGGGACAGACCCGGCAGCAGCTTGCTGGTGAGCACGAGGCCACGGCGCTGCTCGGGATGCCGCGCTTCCAGCTCCGCAAGCACCGTGCCGAGGAAGGACTCGGCTGGCCCATAGGCGGGGGCGGTCTCCAGATGGTTGATGCCGGCGTCCAGGGCGGCGCCCAGCACCGCTCCCATCTGGGCGACGCTCTCCACGCAGCGCATCGTGCCGAGCGTGAACAGCGAGACCGGCCGGCCGCGGCCGAAGGGGCGGCGGCCGGCCTCAGGTGTCACGGTTGGGTTCGCTGCCTCCTGGGGAGGCGGTGGGTGGCTCGCTGCCCGAGGACTGGGGCGGTTCCGGCGGGGGCTCAGGGGTGGATCCTGCCTCCCGTTCTGGCTCCTGAAGCCCCTGCCGCTCCTCCGCTGCTGAGGCTTCCAGGCTCTCGCTCACCTCATCCGCTTCCCCTGCTGCCTCGGGCTCGCCGATCGCTTCACACTCGCCAGCGCCTTTGGCGAGATGGCGAATCAATTCCGCCGGGCTGGTGCGCTCGAGGAAGCGGCGGAAATCAGCCTTTTCCTCGGCATCGGCTTCCACATCCACGGGAATCGAGGCATCGCCGACCACCTCTTCAAGCATCCAGATACCGCTGTCGCAGCGCAGGGCCAGGGCAATGGCATCACTGGGTCGGGCATCGAGCTCGAGCGCTTCGCCGCTGCTCTTCAGCAGTTTCAGCACGGCCCGGAAGGTGTTGTCCTCGATGGCATGGATGATCACCCGTTCCAGCCGCAACTCGCCGGCCTTGAGCAGCTCCACCATCAGATCGTGGCTGAGGGGACGCACCGGTCGCCGCCCATCGAGGCCCGCCAGGATGTTTTGGGCCTGGGCCTGGTCGATCCAGATCGGCACCTGGCGTCGGCCGGAAGGGTCGCGCAGCAACACGATCGGGCTGCGGCTGGCCGCATCCAGACCGATTCCCGCCACTTGCATTTCCACCATGGTTCGGGTCCGCTCCTGGCTGTCGCCACTCCCCGTTATTGGATTATGGCCAGAAGAACCGCGGCACAGAGATGTTCACCGGACTGGTGCAGGCCATCGGCCGGCTGGAGCGCTGCCCCGACGGGGTTAAGGTCCAGTTGGAAACCCCTGGTTGCCTTGGTGCCATTGCCCTGGGCGACAGCATTGCGGTCGATGGCATCTGCCTGACCGTGGCTGAGTGCCTGGGAGCCGCCGGAGCTGCGGCCGGTTTCCGGGCCGATGTCAGTGAGGAAACCATGCGGCGCAGTGTGTTGGGGGTGCGGGCCCAGGGCGGTCTGCCGGTCAACCTGGAGCCCGCCCTGCGTCTCTCGGATCGCCTGGGGGGGCATCTGGTCAGTGGTCATGTCGATGGCCTCGGCACGGTGCGGGCCATCCAGAGGCTGCAGGCCTCCTGGCGCCTGGAGCTGGTCTGGAACGATCCAGCCTTGGGCCGCTATGTGTGCGAGAAGGCCTCGGTGGCTGTAGATGGCGTCAGCCTCACCGTGGCTGGCTGCTCCAGCGATGGGGCCGGTTTCTGGCTTGCCGTGATTCCTCACACCTGGAACAGCACCACCCTCCGCTATCGGCGCCCCGGCGAGGGGGTCAATCTTGAGGCGGATCTGCTGGCCAAGTACACCGAGCGTCTGCTGGCGGCCGGACCCCTGGGCGCGACCGATCCCAGGGATGAGCCACCGCTGACCTCCAGCTGGCTGGCGGAGCAGGGCTGGGGTGGCTGAAACCGGCTGAGGGTTGGCCGGGACTGGGTGGCCTGGCTGGCGAGCGCGTTGGCACACGATGGCTGGCTACCCCAGCGTTGGAATCAGCCTGGCAGCGTGCTGTCTTCGAGGGGCAGCAGCCAGATGGCCCCTGTTTCCTTGTGGATCTCGATGCGGAACTCCTGTCCCGGCTCCAGTCCCATGCGACGGGTGTAGGCCTGGCCAATCAGCAGATTGCCATTGCCATGCACCCGGGTGCGGAACTCGGCCTGACGCCCCTTGCTCAAGCCGGTGCCACCGCCGCCGCCGCCACTGGAGGGAAGGCTGTAGCCCTTGGCGGCCACCAGGGCACGGTAAAAGCTCTTTTTGAGCACCCTGCCGCTGGGTCCCACATAGCCGCAGGCCCGAGCGATCTGATCTTCGGGGCGATTGCTCAGGGATCGCGCCTTGTCGAGCAGATCCTTGCCTTCAAGCATGGGGCAGGCTCCGTCCGTACTTCTGGTGCCAGCCATCGGGCGGATGCGCAGGATGCAATGAAGTGATTGTGGCGAAGAAACCGGCCATTGGCCAAGAGGTGGGGAGTTCAGAGGAGATAAAGAATCCCGTACAGCACAACCCAGATGCCATCCACGAAGTGCCAGTAGAGCTCGGCGGCTTCGAGACCGAAATGGTCCTGTTGACTGATGCGTCCGCCTTGGCGGGCCTGCCACCAGACAATCAGGATGCAGATCACCCCCAGGGTGACGTGGAGGCCGTGGAAGCCGGTCAGGGCATAGAAGGTGCTGGCAAACAGGTTGTCGGTGAGGCCAAAGGGCAGGTTGAAATACTCCACCATCTGGCCGGCCAGAAAGGCGACACCGAGCGCCACTGTGCCCAGCAGCCAGCTGCGGCAGGCCGCCTGCTTGCCTGCCCGCAGGTTGCTGCCGGCCCGATGGAAGGTGAAGCTGCTGATCACCAACAGGGCCGTGTTGATGGTGGGCAGGATCAGCTCCAGTTCATAGCTGGAGTCGGCCGGTAGCGGATTGACGGCCCGGAAGGTCAGGTAAGCGGCAAAGAAGCCGGCAAAGGTCATGCCATCGGCCACCAGAAAAGTGGCCAGACCAAACAAGCGGGCATCGACATGGCCGCCATGGTCATCTGCCGCGTGGGCTGAGGTGCCGTGGGCCTGGTTGGTCGGTTCGGCCGAAACGGCCGCTCCAGTTGGATTGGGAGAACCTGGGGCGAGACTGGTCATCGTTTTCCTCCAAACCAGAGGTCTGCTCCGCTGGCGACCCGTAGATCAATCTTGCCCTCCGGGATCCCGTAGTCGTAGGGGTGGGTCACCAAGGGCGCCTCACCCAGCCAGTTCTCCACCGGCGGCGGTGAAGCGGTGAGCCATTCAGGGGTGAGGGCGTTCCAGGGATTGTCGCCAGCAATCTCGCCGGCGAAGGCACTCCAGATCACATTGATCAGGAACGGCAAGGTGCTGATCGCCATCAGCAGGGCACCGACGCTGCTCACCTGGTTGAGGGTGGTGAAGGAGGGGTCATATTCAGCCACCCGCCTGGGCATGCCATTGAGACCCAGCCAATGCTGGGGAGTGAAGCAAAGATTGAAGCCAATGAACGTGAGCAGGAAGTGCAGGCGACCCAGATCTTCATTGAGCATCCTGCCGGTGAACTTTGGATACCAGTGATAAACCGAGGCAAAGATGACGAAGACAGTACCGCCATACACGATGTAGTGGAAGTGAGCCACAACAAAGTAGGTGTCGTGGACATGAATGTCGAAGGGAACCTGGGCCAGGGCTACGCCGGTGATGCCGCCGAACACAAAGTTGATGATGAAGCCGCAGGAGAACAACATGGCGCTGTTCAGAGCCAGTTTGCCGCCCCAGAGAGTCGCCAGCCAGTTGAAGAACTTGATGCCAGTTGGAACGGCGATGAAGGAGGTGGCAATCGTGAAAAACAGGCGCATCCAGGGTGGGGTGCCACTGGTGAACATGTGATGGGCCCAGACAATCAATCCCAGCACCACGATGGCAAGGATTGAATA
>CAMBZX010000043.1 GCA_945872185.1 Synechococcus sp. UW140
GCGGTGAAGGATGCGGTACGGCTCTGGTGGATGCGTCGTGGTGCCGGCCCGATCCATCCGGCGACGATCCGCATTGACCACGATCCTCGCGGTCGTCCTTTTGTCTCGCAGGACGGGGAGCCGGTGTTGCCCTGGATCAGCCTCTCCCACAGTAATGGTGCTGCAGTTGCGATCGCTTCGGATCAGGAAATCGGGATCGATCTTGAACCCCTCTTCAACCGCAATGCCCAGTTGAACGGCTATGCCTCAGACACCGAAAAAGCGCTGCTTGCTGAGATCGCCAGCCAGGCACCTGATGAGGCTTGGGATCTGAAGCTCTGGTGTGCGAAGGAGGCAGCGGCCAAAGCCTGTGGCACCGGCCTCCAGGGCCGCCCTCGCGACTTCGCGCTCGTCGGCGGAGATCCTGATGGCGTCTTGCTGATTGAGCAGGCTGCAACCGGTGAGCGGCTCCGGGTGCACTCCTTTCCACTGGAACAGCACCTGATTGCCATTGCCCACCGCCACGCATGTTGATCGGGCGCTGCCCGCTTACCGTTGCTCTCGATGGTCGGTGGTCGGGATCACCCCGTTATCCCTCCGCCCACTGCTGGCCATGCCTTTTGTCCGGTGCGGCGGCGGGGAGTCTGTGTGAGTGTGGGGGCGACCAGGCCGCACCTCGTCCTGAAGCCCATCCAGTCCCTGCGCTCGGTAGCGCTGGCGCTTATTTGCCGCCGGTCATGCCGGCGAGGCCCCTGCGCTTGGCGATTGCGGTGTTGGTTTCAGCGGCAACACAGGCCGGCACGTTCGCGGGCGGTACAGCCTGTGAATGGGCACCACTCTTGTGTTGCTGAAACGATTCGTCGTTGACCAGCAACGGTGGCATCGGTCGCCCAGCAGCCAGCGAACATCACCCCAGAAGACTCAATCGCCATCGAGGCATCCGTTCGGGACTGGGCGCTTGGACCGCTTCGGCTGTCCGCGTCATGCCCGTAGAACCCTGCAAAGCAGGAGGCGAACGTTTGCGGTGTTTCCCACAGATTCGCAGCCTTCACGGCCAGCCAGGAGCCTCGCCTGTGGAAAAACTGGGCTGAAACGGGGGAAAAGCCCATAGACATGGGGAAATCTCCATGAGTCAAGGACTCTGGACCCGAATGGGTCTCCTGAGACAAGGCCTAAGGGCTATGGGGCTGTGCGTTCCGTCGGGCTCTTATCGCGACAGATGGCAACGTCCTCGTTGCGGTGGGTTTGGTCTGCTTTGCCTCCTTCGCGTCGCAGCAAAACGATGACCTCTCTCCAGGACCTCGGCCGCCACTTTCTCCGGCCTCCCTGTTCTCCGGCTTCCCTGTCCTCAGCCTTCAGCCCCGGGGTGGCTTGAGCGTGCGGGGACCCAGGGGGTGATCGGCGTGGGGATAGGGCGTGTGGTGATGCCCCTCCTGGATCGCGCCGTGCTCATGGGCCGTGCCTGGCGGCGGCTCATGGCTGCCGGCATGGGAGTGGTCGTGGTCAATGCCATGGGGATGGTCATGGCTGTGACGGGAATCTGCTCCCGCTCCGGGCAGGGGGATGCCATCTGCCTGGCAAGCGCCGGTGCACTCGGCCTCACAGAGCTGGCAGCTTTCCACCAGACCCTCCACATGGTGATGGTGACTATGTTGTGGCGCCCCCACCTCCTGCTCAAATCCGAGCACCTGGGCGCGGTACTTGCAGAGGGAGCAGTTCATGTCGGTGTCCCCGCGCAACACCTCCGCCACCCGCTCCTGGAAGGTGTCCAGCACCAGAGCGTGATCGCCCAGATAGCCGGCCTCGACGAATTCCACAGCCGGATGATCCGCCGCCACCCGTTGGGTGTGCTGGCGGATGCGGCTGACCAGCACGCCTGAAAACAGGAAGTAAGGAAAAACCACAATGCGGCGGTAGCCGAGCCGGACCGCCTGACGCAGGCCTGGTTCGACCAGCGGAAAGGTGACACCGGAATAGACCGTCTCGCCCCAGCCGAAGCCGAAGCCCTCCACCAACATGCGCGTCACCTTGGCCACATTGGAGTTGGCATCGGGATCGGAGGAACCCCGACCGACCACCACCAGCAGGGTGTCGTGCAACGGCACCGACTGCTCACCCGCGAGGTGGGTGCAACGATCGGCAGCATCCAGGGCGGTACGAAGGCGGGCGCCGGCCGCCTGGATCATCTTGAGATCGACGCCCAGCTCCCGGCCGTAATCGATGCGCAAGCCTGTCTCGGCCGCATAGGTATTGAGCACCGAGGGGATGTCGTTCTTGGCGTGGCCGGCGGCAAACAGCATGGCTGGAACCGCCAACACATGGCTCACCCCCTTGGCGCGCAGGGCTTCGAGCCCATCCCGCAGAATTGGACGGGCGAATTCGAGGTAGCCATACTCCACCGGTACCGGGGCCAAGTGCTGCTGCAGCTGCTGGGCCAGGGCGGCGAATTCAGCCACGGCCAGCCGATTACGGCTGCCATGGCCACACACCAGAACTCCAAGCGGGCCATAGGGCCCCATGGTGGGAACGGCAGTTGGGGCCGAGGCCTGGCCATCAGCACGGCTGGTTACGGACGTCATGACCCCAGGCACCTGCACTGACCCTATTCCCAGCCCTGCTGGCTTCCCAGCGCTGCTGGGGATCGAAGCTCCTGGACAGTCGGACCCAGTCGGCTTACGGGGCTTGATGTTGCCTGTCCCCCGAAGGAATGCGCTCTACGTATCGCAGCGGTCCCCGGGAGGCGCAAGGATGGGTCCATGAGCCTCCATATCCCTCCCTATCAGCCGCTGCCAGCCCCCGGCAAAGCGACGGAGATCTTCAAGCTGTCCGTTGGTGCCCTGCATCCCACCCAGATGTGTGTTGGCCTGGCGGAGGTACGCAGTCGCCAGGTGGATTTCAGCCAGGACAGCCGTGAACAGCGGCTGAACTACCTCAAGCGCAAGCCGGTGCCGATCGTGCGCAACGCCAGTGGCAGGCTCTGGATGGTGGATCGCCACCATCGCCTGCGCGGGCTGATCGAGCTTGATCCCGCTGCCGAAGCATATGGCTATGTGGTATTAGAGCTGACGACCAGCGACCGGGCTAGCGCCCTGGACGAACTGCATCGACGCGGCTGGCTCTACCTCTATGACGGGCGCGGTCTGGGTCCGATGGTACCGGCTGTGCTGCCCGAAACCCTTTCAGGACTGCAGGACGACCCCTATCGCAGTCTGGTCTGGAAATTGAAGAAGGAGGGGATGATCGAACCGGCACCCCTGATTCCGTTCCACGAATTCCGCTGGGGTGCCTGGTTGCGTCGCCGGCCGCTGCCGCCGTTCAGCTCCTCGGAGCTTGATCCTGCCCTACCTGCCGCCCGCACCCTGGTGCGATCCCAGGCGGCTGCCCATCTGGCGGGCTGGAAAGGCCGGCGTTAGCCCTCGTCGTCACCGCTTTACCCCAGCAAGCAACGAAAAGGCGCGTTGCTCCAAGGTGGGCACACTGCCAAGGCAAACTTGACAGAAAGCCCTGGTCTTGCGAAAAGAACCTGGTGAACGAGAGTTCTCACCCAAGCGGTAAGCAATGCCATGGGGTGGCTTTGTTTTGCCTGATTTTTGCTTGTGCGTCTCGGTGATGTCGAGACGATCTGGACCTGGATCTGGCACTCACGCTTGGCTATCAGGAGCACTAATGACAGCGCCATCGGCATTTTGCAGCCGAACTTTTCCCAAGCCATAGTGGTTTTCATCCGGGTTGAAGCCACGCCTGCTTGCCAGCTATTGGCTGGATGAGATTGGTAAATGTGTTCACAATCTTCGAGTAAAAACGCAGGTTGTGCAGGAATCTTGCTCCTGGCTCGAGCAATGTCTTCGGGTTCTTTGATCAGGTTTGCAAACTCGTTTACTTCAAATCCTTGGATAGCTCTGAGTGGGTGTTGCAGGTTTAAGGTGAATCGGTTCAGAAGGTGATGCGACTTCTCTGATGACTACCGGGCTGGATCGGCTATCGAGCCTGTTTGATCCCAGTACCGATCTTCCTGATCAAGCCGGAATCCAGATTTCACCGCCCGCCTCTCCGGGCTGCCTGGCCGGTTCGGCCTCGAGATTGTCGGCGTGGCTTATTGAAGCCCTGAGCGCGCAGTGAAAACGGCGAGCTGATTCCGATTGCTGATTTGTTCCCAGTTCAACTCTTTTCTCGCCCACTCACGATGCCCTCCACGATCCGCACCATCTCGCCCTATCTCGACACGCCAACGGGTAGCAGCGGCAGTGGCCTTGATCAACTGTTGGGTTGGGTTGCGAGCGATGGCGGACTGGCTGGGACCAATGATGCCAGTTCCATTGCGGCTGGCCTCGCGGCCGTGGATGGTCTCAATCGCCTGCTGATCGATGGATTACGGGCGATCGGCGGGCTTGAGAAAGCGGTGCTGGAGGTCGCTGATGTGGTGGCCCTCAACGCCTGGGTGCGTGATCCATCCCATCCCGAACGTCTGGCCCTGTTCTCCACCCTGCATGGCGACGACGAAAATGGAGTTGAAAGCGGCTATCACACGATTCAGGGCGATGGCGGCAATCGCAAGTTCGATGGCCTGGCTCTGATTGATACGGTGCTCGATGGCCTCTATCACTTCGGCTTTGCGCTCAACGGCGATGGCAGCCGTTTCACCAATGAGGACGGCGCTGACAATGCCGCCTTGAGTGATGTCGCCCGCTGGCTCACGGCTCTGAAAACTGATCTGGCAACCAGCAACACCGGCCTGGATCGCATCATCGAGACGATCGTGGCCGACCCTGGCTTGCAGGCCACGATTCCCTGGACCGATCTCCAGGGTGGTGCCAGTGCAGCCAATGAGCTCAACCAATTAATCCTCTCGGGCATCGCTGCTCTCCAGCAGGAGGGTGCCGCTGACAGCGATACCAGCCGCCTCAGTGCGACTGAACTGCGTTGGATCAATGGCTGGATCCGCCGTGATGCCACTCGCCTCGCCTCCTTCATTGCCCTGCATGGTGACGATGAAAACGGCAGCGAGACGGGCTTCCATCTCGTGCAGAACGACGGTGCGACGACCCGGCTGTTCGGTAAGAATGCGGTGAATACCATCGACGACGGCATCTTTCATGTCGGCTTTACTATCAATGGTGATGGCCGGTTTCAGAACGAGGACGGTGATGCCAATGCCCAGGTGAGTGATGTTGCCGAATGGATCACGTACTACTACGGCGATCCCTCAAACACTGGTACGGGCCTTGATCGCTTGGTGGATTGGATCAAGCTGGATACGGGTCTGGCACGCAACACCGCTGCCAAGGACATCAATGATGGACTGGCTGCAGCTAATGGCATCAATCAGCTCTATGTTGAGGCGATCGCGGCTACGGGTGTCAATGCAGATGGTTTGTTGAGCCGCGTTGATCTACGCACGATCAATCAGTGGATTCGTGACAATCGCTACGATGCCTTTGTGCTGCTGCATGGTGACGATGAAGGCGACGGCACCGAAACCGGCTTCCATCTGATCCAGAACGACGGCGGTAGCACCCAGTTCTTCGGCCAGAACCTGGTAAATACCGTGGCCGATGGCCTATTTCATATCGGCTTTGACATCAAAGGCGAAAACTTTGTCAACGAGGATGGCAATGCTAACCAGTCTCTGAGTGACGTTTCCGGCTGGCTCAATTATTTTGTCAATGACAGTCGCCTCACCACCGGCACCGGGGATGCAGACGTTCTGATCGGCAACGATGGGGTTGATCAGATCGTGGCTTATGGCGGCAACGACCTGCTGCAGGGTTGGGGCGGTGCCGACCTGCTTGATGGCAGCTGGGGCCGGGATTCGCTGCAGGGTGGCAGCGGTGTTGACCAACTCGATGGCGGCTTTGATAACGACCTTCTCGATGGCGGCGACGATGGCGACACCTATCTGGTGAGTGGAGCCGGGCCACAGTGGATAGAAGGCCAGCCCTACCGCTTCCAGGGCTATGACAGCTACACAGACAGCGGCAGCACCGGCTTTGATCGCATCCTGGCCGAAGGCGCCGGCGCTGTGGATATCGGCCTGTTGAACTTCGGCCCTGCCAGTGGCATCGAAGAAATTGTCAATGCCACCATCATGGATGACGGCGCCGGTGGCAGCATCCCGGCGGCTGTGCGTTTGCTGGGCGATTGGCAAGCCACCACGCTTGATTTCTCCGCTACGGCCCTGGTGGGTGGCGCTTTCCTGATCGATGGTGCCGGCGGCAAGGATTCCATCAGTGGCAGCAACCTGGCCGACCGTATCCGCGGCGGCGGCGATAGCGATTGGCTCAATGGCGGCGCTGCTGGCGACACCTATGAAGTGAGCGGCGCCGGGCCGGACCGCATCACAGGCCAGCCTTACCTGTTTGAGGGCTATGACACCTATGCCGATAGCGGTGCCGACGGCCTTGATCAGCTCGTGGCTGTAGGCAACGGTCCAGTGGATATCGGCCTGTTGAACTTCGGCCCTGCCAGTGGCATCGAAGAAATCGTCAATGCCACCATCATGGATGACGGCGCCGGTGGCACCACGACCGCCGCCGTACGGCTGCTGGGCAACTGGGAAGCCAACCGCTTCGATTTCAGCGCCACCGAATTGCGGGGTGGCAGAATCAGCATTGAGCTCAAGGATGGCCACGACAGTTTCCTCGGTAGCCGTGTTGCTGATCAGGTGGATGGTAGCTATGGCAACGACAGCTTGAGCGGTGGCACTGGCGACGATACCCTCATCGGCGGGGGTGGGGACGACAGTCTTGATGGCGGCCTAGGCAGTGACAGCTACCGCGTCAGCGGCCTGGTCGTTGGTGGCTGGAAAACATTCGGTGGTTACGACACCTATACCGACAGCGGCCTCAGCGGCCTTGATCAGATCGTGGCGGAGGGCGTCGATGACGTCGACATCGGCCTGGCTGGTGGCCACTGGCTGGCCTCCAATGGCATCGAGCAAATCGTCAATACAGCTACGAAGGTTGTCAATGGTGTCAGCACAGCCGCGCGGGTTCGCCTGCTCGGTAACGGCAGCAGCAATCTCCTTGATTTCCGCAGCACAGCTCTGATTGGTGGCAACTTTCGTATTGAATCCGGCGATGGCCAAGACAGCATTTATGGCAGTGCGGCAGCCGACATCTTGCTGGCCGGCAAGGGTGATGATTCACTCGATGGTGGAACCGGTAGTGACATCTATGAGGTGGGTGGTAACAGCAGTTCCGCTTTCCAGGGCTACGACGTCTATGCCGATAGCGGCAGTGGTGAACTCGACCAGATCGTGGTCGTTGCAGCGACCGGCACGGAAGCCGTGGACATCGGGATCAGGATGTTCCGCGCCAACAGTGGCATTGAGCAGATCAATGCCAGCACTACCAGCGGCCGAGTACGCCTACTCGGAGATAGCAGTGCCAACAGTTACAACTTCAGTGGTGTCGTTCTACTGGGATCGAACCTGCAGATTGAAGTCGGCAGTGGCAATGACAGCGTGGTCGGCAGTGCGGCCGCCGATCGCATCCTGGCCGGCACGGGCACCGATTTCCTCAATGGCGCCGGCGGCTCCGACACCTATGAGGTGAGCGGTACCAGCGCCAGCACCTTCGGCGGCTACGACACCTATGCCGACAGCGGTAGCGGAGTGGCCGACATTGACCGGATTGTGGTCGCCGCCGGCAGCGCCGCGGTGGACATCGGCCTGACCAGTTTCGCCAGCAGCACTGGCATCGAGGAAATCAATGCCACCGCCAGCAGCGGCCGTGTACGCCTACTCGGAGATAGCAGTGCCAATAGTTACGACTTCAGTGGTGTCGTTCTACTGGGATCGAACCTGCAGATTGAAGTCGGAAGTGGCAATGACAGCGTGATCGGCAGTGCGGCCGCCGATCGCATCCTGGCCGGCACGGGCACCGATTTCCTCAATGGTGCCGGCGGCTCCGACACCTATGAGGTGAGCGGTACCAGCGCCAGCGCCTTCGGCGGCTACGACACCTATGCCGACAGCGGTAGCGGAGTGGCTGAGATTGACAGGATTGTGGTCGGCGCCGGCAGCGCCGCAGTGGATATCGGCCTGATCAGCTTCGCCAGCAGCACTGGCATCGAAGAAATCAATGCCACCGCCAGCAGCGGCTTGGTGCGCCTGCTGGGCGACAGCAACGCCAACAGCTTTAACTTCAGCGGCACCGCCCTGGTGGGTACCAACCTGCAGATCGACGTCGGCAGTGGTAACGACACGGTGATCGGCAGCGCATCTGCCGACAAGATTCTGGGTGGTCTCGGGGTCGATCAGCTCAATGGCGCTGACGGTGATGACAGCATCAGTGGTGGTGGTGGTCTGGACAGTCTCACCGGCGGTAGCGGTCTGGATACCTTTGACTACACCAAGCTCACCGATGCCATCATCGGCGGCACCAGCTCTGCCCCGCTCTTCGAGAAAATCATCGGCTTCACTGTGGGCGCTGATCGTTTTGATCTCATCACCACACCGGCAGCGGGCGCCTTCACAACGCTTGGTTCCGCTTCGGCGCTCACGACCGCGGCCATAAGTTCCCTGCTCAGCAGCAGTGCCTTCCAAGCCAATGGTGTCGCCACCTTCAGCTATGGCAGTGGCGCCAACTTGCGTACCTTCATCGCTTTCAATGATGGCATTGCTGGTTACAAGAGCAGCACCGACGCCATTGTGGACATCAGTTCCTTCAGCTTCGCCACCGGCTTCGACTCCCTTGCCCAGATCAGTTTTGTCTAGGCGGTTGCTGTTGATCACGGCCAGGATCTTCCTCTGATCTCAGGCCGTGATCAACGTTCAGAACAGGACTTAGATGCCTGCCTGTTGGCCACCACGATTCAGGACTGCCGCTGGGCGTTAATTGGCTGGTTGCGTGGCGGCAGACGATCACCGGAGCGCAGTTGCTGCCGCCAGCGTCCGCTTTGCCAGCTCAGGCCAACGAAGATCAGCAGCACCAAACCCCAGGCCACTGCCGCCCCCGTCAGTCCAGACCAGGCCAGCAGCACCAGGGACAGCGCTGCCAGCGCCCCGCAGCTTGCCTGCAGGCGCTGGAGTTGGCGGTCGGCACCGCGGCAGCTGCGGCAATGACGACTGTGGCTCTGCCAGCGATCAAGCAGTGGGCCGTCGCCCAATCGGGCCGGCAGGGCCTGGTGGGGGAACGGCACTCCGCCGTGCTCCAGCACCCAGGCATGCAGGGCCTGCACATAGCGATCAGCGGGGGTGGCCAGATAACAACTGCGGGCCAGGGCCTCGCTGCCGCCGCGCTGGGCCAGGACCCGTTCCTGCCAGTGCAGGAAGATCTGGTCGTCTTCCAGCACACGGTGATTGCCGATGTGTTGCAGCCATTGCGGGCGCAGGCCCAACAGGCGGGCCGGCCAGGGAGATTCGAATTGAAACGGGAAGCGGGCAAACAGCCGGCATTCGCCGGGGCGAATCGGCGTGGCATAGACCACGGTGAGGATGCGGGCGAAGCCTTTGGCGCTCAGCTCATGCCACATCAGGACTGGGGCCATGAAGGTGGTGAACTGGGTGCCGAGCTTGCCCCGTCGTGGCCCCTCCCGCCAGATGCCGCTGAAGCCCGTGGGGCCAGCGGCTGTCAGTTCCAACTCCACCGGGCCCGAATTTTCACGGCGTCCCACCGTGGCGTGGTGGGTGAAGGGGACGTGGCTCACATCCAGCACGTTCTCGAGCAGGGTGAGGGCGTCGTAGGGCAGATCGCGGAAGGTGTCCTGCACCAGCCAGCCCGGTTCCTCCAGCTGGGGCACGGTGGGTAGAGGCTGGTCTGCAGCCTTGGCGCGCTCGCCGGCAAACACGAACAACAGGCCCTGGCCTGTGGCGGTTTCGCGGCCACGGGCACAGCTGCGGGAGCGGGAATGGCTGGCCTCAGGTGCCGCCTGGGGGATGGCGAGACACTGGCCGGAGCCATCGAAACTCCAGCCGTGGTAAGGACATTCCAGGGCGCCGCTGGCGTTGATCCGGCCCTCGGACAGGGGCACCAGGCGATGGGGACAGACATCTTCAAAGGCGCGCCAGGCGCCGCCGGGGCCATCCCACCAGATCACCAGGTCTTGCTCCAGCAGGGTGAAGGCCAGCGGGCGCTGCGGATCGAGATCCTTGAGGAATGCCACCGGATACCAGCGATCCAGCCAGCTGGCGGGGGTTGATGGGCTCAGGCCGGCATCGCTGCGGCTCGCTGTCAGGCTGGGGTTGATCATCGGCTGATTCTGCCGGGATGAGTAGACAGGAGGGAGTTGCGTTGGTTCTGATGCCCTACTCCCATCTGCTGGTGCCCAGTGATGGATCCGACCTGTCCAGCCACGCGATCGTCCATGCCGTGAAGCTGGCGGCGGCTCTGGGGGCTCGCATCACCTTTCTGCATGTGCAGGCGAACACGCCGATTCCCCTGATCGGCCTGGGTGAAAAGCTCGATGTGCAGACCATGGAGCTGCTGCTGGCGGCCAGTCATCAGGAATCCGACCGGATTCTCGAGCAAGCAGGCCAGGCCGCAGCCATGGCGGGTGTTTCCGCCCAATGCGAACGGGTGCCTGGTGACATGCCCCACCGCGCCATCGTGGACACGGCTCAACGACTGGGCTGCGATCTGATCCTGATGGCCTCCCATGGCCGGCGGGGGCTGCCTGGTCTGCTGATCGGCAGCGAAACCCAGCGGGTGCTCGCCCTGGCCCCTTGCCCGGTGCTGGTGTATCGCTGAACTTCGGGATCGGCGGTCCGCCGGTTCTCCTCCCCCTGGACAGAGCCGACTGCTGGGCGAGAATTGCAGCGACGAACGCTTCCCAGCACCGCCATGGGCCGAGACCGTGACCCCGATCGGATCCCTAGTGCCGGCTACGAGATGGCCCCGCTCGCTGGACTGGCGAGCCTGCCCCTGAGCAGTGCCAGCTCCCCCCTGGGCAGCACCCGCCTCCTGAGCGAATCCACCCTCGGCGCTGTGGTGGTCTACGCGATCTATCAGGCGCTGCTCACGGCCCTGCGCACCGAAGCCATGGTGCGGCGTTCGCAGCTTGACCGTGGTGCCCAGCTGCGGCTGATCGGCAGCAGTGTCTGGGGTTCAATGCAAGACGGTGCCGCCATCGGCCTGGTCCTGAGCCTGCTGCTGCTGATCTTCCCCTGGCTATCGCTGCCTCTTGGGGTCCTGGGCGTGGTGGGACTGGGCAAGGCCTCCCTGGACCTGGTCCATGCCTTCTGGGACGGCCTGAATGAGCAGCAGAAACGGGACCTGCACGAGGCCGCCTATGCCGCCGGCGTCAACCTCAACCGCCTGCTCCAGGGCGACACCCAGGTCCGCCTCGACTCCTGAAGCTGCGGGGCGGCCTCAACCGGGTGAGAAGAAACCCTTCGACCAGAGCCAGATGGCTACCAGAGCCACAGGGACAAGAAAGGCGGCAAAGATCTGCAGGCGCACCACTCGATCGGAAGTGGAGGGCTGGGGGGATCTGGGGGCCAAGAGCAAGACGGCAGTAAGAACAGCCCAATGGCTGTTGAGCAAGCCCAACTTACTCAGTGAGGCTGGCAAGCCCGCCAAGCCCGAGGGCGCTCCGCTGCGGTACCCGATCCGCAATCACACTTTGGTCTGGGTTCTGCTCCGCTGCCCAGGGTTGGCTCTGTGGGTTTGCAACTCCAGGCCTGAGCGCTGCGGCGATGGGCCATCCAGTGGCTGCCGCGGCGTCCGATCGTTCTGACCAGTGCTGTCGCTTGGCTTGAGGGAACTCAGGACAGAATCGACAGGCACAGGCGCTTCTGTGCCAGAGCTCTGCCAACGAGTTTGCCGCTCAGGCTTTGGCCGCCGTGGGCTTGCCATGGTGTGGTGCTTGTAGCCCAAGGTGCTGTCCTGGCGAGAACCAACATCCAGCAGAGCCGCAGGCTGAGGTTCAGAGGTTGAGGACAGCTGCTCCCACCGTCTTGCCAGCGGCTGGGCTCAGCGTCAGTGTCGAATTGGGCTGGGCTGGGGATGAGACAGCTCAAGCTCCCCGAGTTCTGTGGGCGAGGGACTCACCGGCCAGACTCACATGCAGCTGCCAGGCCGCGTCGAGATCGTCCAAGGTGATGCAGAACTGCAGCCGACGTGCTGCCATTACCAACTCTGAACGCGAACGGCAGTGACTCAGGGCACGACGCAGGCGGCCATCCTGTTCCGCGGTCTCGACCAATCGCTCCAGTTCACTCCAGCTCATCGGCGTTGCCACTGAACATCATCAAGCTGGCCAATCAAGGCCCATGGGGCCATGAATTACAGCCAGGCTTCACCTAGCCTGGCAAGCGGCAGCAGAGACGAGCCACAACTGCAATGATATTCAATGCCCAGCTGCGACGGAACGGGATCCAGGTGCTGATCCTGAGCCTGTGCGCTGTTGGCTTCAATCTACTGCAAATTAATATCGCTTTTGGCCTTGACTTGCTGCTTGGATCAGGCTTCGGCGTCCTCGCCCTGTTGCTGCTCGGCGACATGGGCTTGCTGGTCGGCATCAGTGCCAGCCTGGTGATCTGGACAAGCCACGCCAATTCCTGGTTTGCCCTCACGGCCATGGGTGAATCGCTATGGCTATGGGCTTACCTCAGGTTTTTTGGTGATCAAGGAGACTGCCGGGGGAATGGTCGAATTATCATTGTCGATATTTTATTTTGGTTCGTGATTGGCGCACCAGCTGCTTTTCTGCTATTGGGCGTCTTCAGCAATCTTGATCCTGCCAAGGTGCTGCTGCTGGTCACCAGGCAAGCCTTGAATGGATCCATCAGTACTGCCTTTGGCTTCAGCCTTTATCTGCTGATTCGGATCGCTGGGGCACGTGCTGATCGATCGAATGCAGTTCCAATCCATGGAGTAACGATTGCGTCAGTCGTATTGTCTGCAATCTTGCCTGCTTTGATCGTCTCATCAATGTCTGCTGGCCAATTAATGAAGTTCAGTCTGCAGGGGCAAGTGGAGAGACTTGAGGTGATTGCCAGGCAAGTTGCCGTGGCTCGAGGCGCTGACGTTTCAATGATCGCTGATATTCTTCACGATAGTGGCACCCTGATTGAATTTGAACGAGGCCATCAATCGGCGCTACCGCAGCGATTTCAATCCAATCCGGGACTCTTCAAGGCTCTGTCACAAGCACACAGCCCCGAGATCGGTGCAATGCCTCAGGTCAGGGGACTGGAGTTTCTGACAGCAAAGAGTTCAGCAACCAGCCCGAACCGACTGATCCACGGGTACTGGTGGTTTAACCTCGCCAAGGCCAGCATGGACGAAGACAGCGTTCTTGGCATGGCGGTGGATCGTAGCGACGTGATTGTGGTTGAGCCCGCCAGGGCTGTCGTCCAGCAACTTCAGGCTCACAGTAGTCGAATCATGGCGATATTGGCCTGGATTCTGATGATCGCCGTCGTTGTGGCTGAAACGCTCGCCCAGTTGCTGGCACGGCAATTCAATCTCAGTAATCTCCGGGTCGCAGCCCAGGCTGAGTGCTTAGAAGCTCCTGAACAAACGAGGCTCCAAAAGCCTGGCTTGTCACGCCTATGGCCATTAAAGACCGGATGGATTCGCGACCTTAATCAGATTCTTGGTTTGCTCGATGAAAGAAATGACCAAATCAATATCCTGCGTCATGAGCTGCAGAGTACAGCCCTGAAGCTCGAGACCTCCCGGGCCAAAGTTGATGTGCTCAACCCCATTGATTCACTCACCGGATGCTTTAATAAGCATGAACTTTATCGCCGCCTTGATTTTGAGCTTCAGCGCTGCAATCGTGATCGCAGTGATCTGAGCTGTCTCTGTATAGAGGTGGATCACTTCAATCAGATTCGTGACAGCTACGGCTCAACGATGGCAGACCAGGTGCTGATCGACATCGTGGCGGAGTTCCAGGCACGCGTTCGCACCACCGACTGCCTCTGTCGCAGTGGCGCCGCTGAATTCACTCTGGTGCTGCCGATGTGCTCAGGTCCAGCGGCAGCGGGACTTGCTGAACAGTTTCGTCGTGCAGTTGAATCTCGCGTGGTCGCACTTGCGGATCAGCAGATCAGTGTGACCATCAGCATTGGTCTCTCCTGTTTGAGACGGGGCAATGATGACAGTGAATCTCTGATTAATCGTGCTCAAAATGCCCTCTACCGAGCCAAGATAGAGGGCAGAAATCGTAGCGTGACCGCCTGACGATGTTCAGCTATTGCCAAATGCCACTTGACAGGCTGCGTTCAACAACTCCGCTTCGGCTGCACTGGCTGGTTGCACCCCATTGAGCAGGCCACTCTGGCAATCTGCGCTGAGCTGATAGGTGTTGCCGTTGGCGTTGACAGCAAACTGCACACCGCTGCTACCAACTGGCTGCACTGTGCCATAGAGGAGTTGGTAGTTGCTGTTGGGCACCACAATCATGGTTTGTTGACTGTTGATGGCATTATCGACGGCCTCATTGATGATGGCGGCACTCGCCAGCGCGCCAATTCCCCACACGGCCGCCCGTGCTCCCCACCATCCCCAGGAGGGTGAGGCCCAGCCGCCATACCAACCATAATTCCAGGGCCTGGCATAGCCCCAACCCGGTCGGGCCCAGCCGGGACGGAGATTCACATTGTTGATGTTGACGGTGCGATTCCAGTTGCGTTCAACGTTACGGGTCAGATTCTGATTCAGGTTGCGATCACTGAAATTGCGATCACCGAGGCTGCGATCACCCAGATTGCGGTTGCCTTGATTGCGATCACCCAGGTTGGTCGTACCGGATCCACGCGTACCGGCGAAGCCGGTGGCCGGACGACGATCCAGGGAAGGGCCGCCACCGGCCCTGGGGCCACGCGAATTGCTGCTCCAACCGCCGTCGGGACGACTGGCACCGCGGTTCAACCCACCTCCACTGCCGGCCGTACTGAAGCCGGTGCGGGCACCACCACCACCGCCACCGCGGTTGCCACGGCTGCTGCTACCGCCACGATTACCACCACCACCACCACGGCTGCCGCCACCACCGCCACGGGCGACGAGCGTGCTGAGTTCCGAAGCGGCACTCGAGGAAGGTGGTTGAAACGTTGCCATGGCAGGCAGGGCTGGCAGCGCCACAATCCCCGCCAGCAGCAGCCCCAGTCCGGAATGGATCGTCATGGCTTCACCAACTCGCAGCCAGCGTCGTAGCAGCTGGCATCAATGCGGCCATCACTGCCGAAATGTACCCGCACCAGATCCCGACCCGCCAGCCTGGTGGGATTGTCCTGCCGCACACTGTTGAGGTAGTTGGGATTGATGACGCACAGATCCTGATCGTTGAAGCAGACCGTGTTGGTGGAGAAGCGACCGGAGGCATTCTGCAAGGTTTGCCACTGCTTGCTTTCAGGCTTCCAGAGGCTCATCGTCAAGGGATCGTCGCTGATGCGGACGGTTTCGATCGTCTTGCCGAGGTGATGGCGATAACGCGTGCTGGTCCCGGCATTCACCGCTTCAACCATGCAGTTGACCGACGCACCGCCGCGCTGGCTGCACTGGGTTTCCAGCTTGTACAGCACCACTTCGGCGCTACGGCCCGGAGCCGCGGTGATCAGCAACGAGGTGACACAGCCAGCAGTCAGCAGCGGCTTGAACGCCTGGCGGAGCCAGCGGCTGAGGGATCGGCTGAAGACTGAAAGCTGCCCCGGGTGGGGCGCGTGCTTCAGGCTCATGCCCTGGGGGACCGTACGCAGGTGCATGAAATTGGGGGCAAGAGACAATGTCTCCCAGGCCAGTAGGAGATAGCTGAAGTGTGTCAACGGAAGGTTGGGGTTGGCAGCGTCCAGACCTGAGGACGACACATTTCGCGATAGAAACGTGACGGCAGATCATGCGCGCGTCGCCCATGGTTTTCGACCCCTCAGCGACTGCTGTCGCTTGCGGCAGGTACGGGGCTTGGGATGGGCACACTGCAGCGAAAACCCAGATGGCAGGTGGAGGTGTCAATCCCCTGGGCCATGCGAGCGGCGGGGCGATAGCGGCGGCAATAGCTGGGTGCACACAGGAAGGAGCCGCCCTTCACCACTTTGCGGGGCACCAGTCCATGCTGCGACCGGGGATCGATGCTGGCCTCCTGCGTCGCTCCGCGCGGATTGTTGGCGCTGCAGCAGCCCGATGCTGCCTGGTGAGCCCTGAAGTTGGAGCCATGGTCCTGGTACCAGTCGTCAGTCCACTCCCAGACATTCCCAATCATGTCGAACAGGCCGTAGCCATTGGCGGGGAATGACCCAACAGGTGAGGTGCGTTCCCAGCCATCCAGCTGGGTGTTGTGATGAGGGAAATCCCCCTGGAACGTGTTGGCCAGCATCCGGCCGTAAGGCTGCAGCTCGTCGCCCCAGGCGTACTCCGCCGTCTCCAATCCTCCCCGGGCGGCCCATTCCCATTGCGCCTCCGTGGGCAGTTGCTTGCCTGCCCAGGTGGCGTAGGCAAGGGCATCGCCATGGCTCATGTGCACCACCGGATGGTGCTCGCGCCCCTTGATCGAACTGCCGCGCCCCTCCGGATGGCGCCAATCAGCGCCTGGCAGGTACTGCCACCAGGCGTAGGGATCGTCCTGGCTGACAGTTCGCATCGGGGGCACGAACACGATCGAACTCGGCACCAGAAACTCCATCTGCGCCTCGGGGTAGGCGCTGGCATCAGCCGGCAGCTCGGCCAGGGTGACATGGCCGGTGGCCTTGACGAACTTGAGGAACTGGGCATTGGTGACGGGAGCCCGATCGATCCAGAAGCCGGGCACCTCGACGTGATGGGCGGGGGCCTCTTCTGGATAGTGATGGTCTGATCCCATCTGGAACGAGCCCGCCGGGATCCAGACCATCTGCCGGTGCGGCGGCCTGCCGGGAGGGCGGGCCGCCTGCCGGTAGGGATCGGACTCAGGGCGCGAACGGGACATGGTCAGAGTCTGTAGCGGACCCGAGTACGTCGCGTTCAGGCCGCACCGCTGGCACCTTGAACCATGTGCTGCATCACATCCTCCAGCGAAAAGCTGGCGGGCTTCTGCCGTGGCGGGAACGACTGGAAGGTGGACAGGAACTGGGCGACGTAGGTCTGGGCCGGCACCAGCAGGAAGATGTGGTCGAACATCCAGTCCCAATAGGTGTTGGAGGTGATGTCGGCGCGCTCGTAGGGATCAGTCAGCAGGTTGAAGATTTTCGGTACCCGCAGCTTCACGAAGGGTTCGGCCCAGATCTGGCAGGTGCCGCTCTGGCGCTGCTCCATGAACACGAACTTCCAGTTGTCGTAGCGCAGCCCCACCAGATCGCCGTCGTCGGAGAAGTAGAAGAACTCCACCCGCGGGCTCTTGGCGCTATTGCCGGTCCAGTAGTCGAGCATGTTGTAGCCATCGAGGTGCACCTTGAAGGTCTTGTCGCCTACTTGGTGGCCGGTCAGCAACTTCTGCTTGATCTCAGGTTCGCCGGCTGCAGCCAGCAGGGTGGGCAACCAGTCCAGATGGCTGACGATGCCGCTGATCACCGTGCCGGAGGCAATGTGGCCCGGCCAGCGCACCAGCGCCGGTACCCGGTAGGCCCCTTCCCAGTTGGTGTTCTTCTCGCTGCGGAAGGGGGTCATGCCGGCATCGGGCCAGCTGTTCAGGTGGGGGCCATTATCGGTGCCATACATCACGATGGTGTTGTCGGTGATGCCCAGCTCGTCGAGAAGGTTGAGCATCTCACCGATGCAGTCATCGTGATAGAGCATTACATCGTGGTATTCGGACTGCCAGCGGCCGCTGCGGCCCACATCCTGGGGCCGGGCATAGGTGCGGAAGTGCATGTGGGTGGTGTTGAACCACACGAAGAATGGTTCTCCTGAAGCCACGGCGTCGCGGATGAAGCGCTTAGCTTCAGCCATGAACTCGTCGTCGGCTGTCTCCATCCGCTTGCGCGTCAGCGGACCGGTGTTCTCGATCCGTTGGCTGCCATCGCCATTAGCCCAGCAGTGCAACACACCACGGGGGCCAAAGCGCTCACGGAAGTTGGGGAAATCCTCGGGCTGGGGGTAATCGCGCAGCTCCGGCTCCTCCTCGGCGTTGAGGTGGTAAAGGTTGCCGAAGAACTCGTCAAAGCCGTGCAGCGTCGGCAGATGCTCATCGCGATCGCCGAAGTGGTTCTTGCCGAACTGGCCGGTGCGATAGCCGAGGGGTTTGAGCAGCTCGGCGATGGTGGGATCCTCCGGCTTGTAGCCCAGCTCGGCCCCCGGCAGGCCCACCTTGCTGAGGCCGGTGCGCACCACGCTTTGGCCGCTGATGAAGGCGGCGCGGCCGGCGGTGCAGCTCTGCTCGGCGTAGTAATGGATGAACTTGGCGCCCTCGTTGGCGATC
Source organism: Synechococcus sp. UW140 (assembly GCA_945872185.1). Lineage (GTDB taxonomy): Bacteria > Cyanobacteriota > Cyanobacteriia > PCC-6307 > Cyanobiaceae > Cyanobium. Next base: position 18,259 of record CAMBZX010000043.1, read on the forward strand.
CGGTCGATGTTGGGTGTCTGATACCCCATCAGGCCGTGGCTGTAGCAGCTGAGGTTGCTCTGGCCGATGTCATCGCCCCAGAGGATGAGGATGTTGGGCTGGCTGTTGGGCATCGGGAGCAGTGGGCTGGCGAAGTGGTGGCTGTGGCGGCAGCGCCCTGGCAGGCAAGGCGCACCCTGGCGCGGTACCAAGGAATTGTGTTCAGTCCGAGGCCTGTTGACCAGGCAAAAAACGCAAAGCTTCAGGGAGGGCCTCAGGCGGCCGGATCCCAGTCGCCCTCAGGTGTTTGTCGTCTGCAGCTGCTGCAGATGACGGCGTTTTTGCGCCATCAGGAGGGAATGAAAACCAGGATCGTGACCAGCAGGCAGCTGAGAATGGTCAATTTCACCGCCGAAATTCCAGGGGCGTGGCTGGCGGCGAACAGCAGTGCCAGGCCTGATTTGGGCATCGAGGTAACCAAGGCCGTGGTGGTGCTCTCCGCCGGGCTCAGCCCTGGATGCTGAACACCTGACGGAACAGAGCTGCCATCAGCGGGATTGTGACGATGGCCGCGATTGCCGCCAGCCGCTGCAGCAGGGCTGCCATTTCATGATCGCCTCCCTGCTGGCCGGCCTTCTGCAGCGGGACGAACAGGCTTAAACTGATCAGAAGCTGAACCGTGGCGACCAGAGGCGACCTGGGGCGACATGGGTTGAAAGGGAACAGGACTCTGGTGGGACCGGGGCAATTCAGGCCGACAGTGCCCCGGCCAGCAGCAGCACCAGGGCCAGCACGCCGATCAGGGCGATGCTGATGGCGGTGGCCAGGGCGATGGAGGGCTTCTCGCAGTAGACGAAGTCATCGCGCCGCAACCGCAGCAGCATCTGGCGATGCTGGGCCGTGGCCGCCAGCATCGCCAGGATGCCGGTGAGCACGAAGCCCACCGCCACGAGCCGCACGCTCAGCTCGGCACGGCCGTGGTTACTGAGGTTGTTGGCATTGATGGCGGCGATGATTTTGTCGAGGCCGAAACCGAAACTGATCAGGGACAGACAGGTGCGGATCCAGGCCATCAGGGTGCGCTCCGCCGCCGCCCG
>CAMBZX010000044.1 GCA_945872185.1 Synechococcus sp. UW140
AGCCAAGGAGTGACATCTTTCCTGAAAGTCACCGGGCCCCAATCACACGTTCTGACTAGCCTATGTCGGCCGAAGCATCTGGCTTTTGCATTGCGCTCGGTGCCTATTGGCTGCCGTATGTGCGATATATATCATTTCCTGTCATTGCCCGCCGTTTCTTCTTGGGATTAAGCTCCGCAGTAAGCATCTCTGGCTCGTGGTGATAGTAGTGATCTTGTATGTACTTTGTACTTGTATCCATGTTTGATGCCAAAAGCTGTAGCGGCACCTTGTTGGACAATGCTGTCGTGGCATAGGTGTGCCTTAGAGAGTAATAAGAAAACCTTCGACTGTTGTTGGCTTGGAGGCCACTGAGTTCCATTATCTGCTTCCAATAGTCTGCCCAAATACGACTTGAAAATGGTTTTCCGTCGCTTTGATTGCAAAACAGGAAGTCCTCTGGCTTTGTAAAGGCAGAGATTGCTTGGAGTCTGCGCAAGATTAGGCCTGCTTCGCAGTTGCATTCGTATTCTTTGCCAGTCTTGTTGTTTTCTGGTGGAACAGTGATGATTCGGTAAAGAATCTGCTGCGCTCGTGAGTCTTTCGGGTTTTTGCGAATGTCTCTCCACCTTATTTTTTTCACGGCTCCAATCCGAATTCCGCTATTTAGCATTAGCTCTATTGCGCAGGCCACTATCTGCTTGTGCAGCACTGTCGAGCGTTTGATGGCTCCCTCTTCTTTCCAGTGGTCGACTGCTTTCAGGAAAGTGACTAGTTCGTCATCTCTGAAATGATTCCTTCTGTGGCCCGACTCGCTTCGTGGGACCTTGATTTCTGGAATGTCTGGTACGTTGCTGATGACCCTCTTGTCTTTTATCGCTATTGACTGAAATATCGACTTGAAGGTTGATAGCTCTGTTTTGATCGTTGTTTTGGTCTTCGGGATCTTCCCTCCATGCCCATCTAGCCTCCATTGTTCATAAGCCTGGAATGCATCTCTCTTCACATGGTCAACCCTTGTGTTCGCCCCAAGGTACATTGCTAGCTTTTCGCATCTATTCACCAGTACCCTGTACGTTTCCTGCGTAACTCCGCTGTGTGGCGATGGACTGATTTGCGATTTCTTCTTTGCTAAAAAAATCTCTGCCATCTCTGCGATGGTTAGTGTCGCTAGTGACTCTTCGTTCTGGATCTTTGCTTTGATTGTGATGAATTCTTTTTGTGCAAGTGACTGAGCTTTCGCAAAATCAGGTGTTCCGAGAGACTTTCTTATTCTGAACCGTTCATTTCCTTCGGAGTCCCAGTAATAGAACTGCCACTTCTTGCTTTGCGTTCCTCCACGCTGATAGATGTAGCAGTAATCCTCGCTAAAAATATATGTCTTGTTGAGGACTAGCTTGCCGCTCTGTCCAGTTGGCACTTGAGATTGTGTCAATTCTGTGGCATTACCCTAGTCGTTGACTGGGGTTGTGTCAACGATGTGTCTCTCCCTCTGGCGTCAAAGCGTAGCTGCTGCAATGGTTCTTGGCTGTGTACTGTATTAACACCGATTACACGACTTGTCAGCCGATCCACTCCGCTGAAGTGACAGGACCTTCCTCTTTCTCCCAGGCCTCACGAGAACAGCTGTGATGCGTCCACTGCTTGCGCGGCGGCTACTCGTGGCGATGTCTGAACGACTTCATACTGCGGCCTGTGGCCGTCGATGGAGTCAGAGCTCATCGGTTCGGTCGGTTCCTGTCAGGAGCGCAAACAGCCACCGCAAGGGCCGTGTCCATCGCCAGGAACGGCTTGATTGCATTCTTGCGATCACCTTTTTACTGCGGTCGACTGCCCCAGCCACGAACGGATTGGAGGCGTCGATGTCGCATCCCGAGGCAAGATCGTGAATGTTGACCGGTGCTGAGAACGCGGCCATCAGTTCGGGCCGCTCCGCTGCCACGTAAAATCGGTTTAAGCCATCGAAGAACATTAAGCGGTAGTCCGCATCCAGGAGCAATGGCTCCCAGGCCTCATGGGATGGCTCAGTCGATAGTGGCCGAGTGGCTTCGATGACGATGATCCAGGGCCGCAGCGTCCGTGGTTCCCAGCCACGAAGCACCTGCTCTTCCATCCCCTCCACATCGATCTTCATCCAATGCACGTCCTGGCCGACTAATGACGCGCAGGCTCCACTGAGTGTTGTGGTTGTGACATCCAGCTCTTCGTCAACCCGGCCGGATCGCCTGTAAGCATCCACGTAGGCAGCCGCTCCGGTGCTCAACCCCGACAGTGCCATGACGACGAATCTGAGTGTGCCAGCCTTGTCGGAGAGTGCGACCTCGTTCACAATCTCGTCGGGCCTGTCCTGCCTGATCTTCTGCGCGATGACTGGATTGGGCTCGAAGTGAACGCCCCTCCAGCCCTGTTCGTAAAAGCCTCGGCTGACCGACTCACACCGCGGATCATGGGCACCGATGTCGATATAGCAGCCGCACGTCACATGACGAAGTGCCCTCCACAGCAGGATGTCTTCAAAATTCTGGGCGTAGGATCTGAATCTAGGGGGAGTCACTTTTGCTTGTTCACGAATGAGTGGATTTGGCATTCCAATCAGAGTAAATACATGCTTAAAGAGCTTGAGGAGTGACGCCATGACGATTGCAGCACTCCTCCGCAGACTGTTGCCGCGCGTTGCCGGCGACCTCAATGACCCACGACCCAAGCTGAGCCCCGAGGCCGCACGTCGTGTCTCGATGACTCTGCGGTGTCGTGATTCGGACCCGATACCAAAAGTGTCGATGGCTGGGGAGGTGATCGATCACGGTGCCTGGATGGTACAGGTTATGCACGACGGCACGCTCGTTGTGGCGGGGGGGTACTACGGCGACTGGATGATGGAGATCATCCGAGGTTTGCAAGGACATCATGAACCTCAGGAAGAGCTTGCCTTTCATCACCTGCTCCGCCGATGCAGGCCGGGGACTCGGATCGTGGAAGTGGGAGCCTTCTGGGCTTATTACTCCTCCTGGTACATGGGGGCGGTTGACGGTTCCACCGCGGTCTGTGTGGAACCGGATGCCAACAACATGATTTGCGGCCAGCGGAATCTCGCAATCAATGCCAGAACGGCCCAATGGGTCAACGCTTGCGTCGGCCGCAGTCACGCTACGGCGACACTATTCTGCCGAGAGTCGGACGGCGCAACGACGACGCTGCCGTGCCATTCGCTGGACAGCCTGCTGGAGGTGATCGGACACCAACCGATCGAGATGCTTCACGTTGACTGCCAGGGAGCCGAGCTGCCACTTCTCGAATCACTAGACCACGCCGTGAACGAGGGCCTGCTGAGGTTCGTCCTGGTGTCGACGCACCATGCCCTCATCAGCGGATCGCCCACCACCCATCAGGACTGCGTGCGAAGACTAGAGAGGCTCGGAGCAGTGATTCTCTGCGAGCACATGGTCGAGGAGTCGTTCAGCGGCGATGGATTGATCGTGGCCAGCTTTCTTGCTGCCGATGCAGGAATCAAGCTTCCCGCGATCAGCCGGAATACGCCCAGAGAGTCGTTATTCGGTGGGTCTTGAACGCAAAAGAGAGATTTTACAGCACTCATTTGAGAGGATCAGCACCGCGCACCATGATCTGTGCGGCGCTTGTGTAGTACCAGCGGAAGTGTCGATGCACATCGGTCATCAGTAGCCCCGCGGCGAGCCTGTAGGGCTCGAGGCCACGGCCGCTTGTAGGGCCCTGATTGCGATACAAGAGCGGATGCGGAGAAGCGATTCCAAATTCCTGACATACCGTTTTCAGGCCGGTCTCAATCGTGCGAAAATCGATCAGCCTGGTTGAGCTCCAGGCGGGTCCACCCACGTCGAAAAATGCTTCGTAGCTATACGAACATCCACGCACGACCGCCATATCGAGAAATTCGGGGAACGTTCCAACTCGGGCGGACATCACGAACTGGTCTTGTGGCTGAGTGAAAGGGAAAGCCCTCCAGTATTCGAAAAGTGACACCAGCATTTCGAAGGGATCACGAAGAACCCCAATGATTCGAGTCGGACAATACTCCGCTCTGTTCGGTGCACTCAGCCGACGTGCCGCTCGATTCAAAAACTGAGCGACGCGATTTCGAGAAGAAGGTGCCGGTGCTGCGATGATCCCTAAGCGCTCAAGCGAAGAACGTACCGGAAGGTGGCTCACATCGTAGTGCTCTGGGGACTCTACGAATCTGGCGTCGGGAAAGGTTAAGCGAAACCACTCAACCAGAGAATGGCCCGCTGTTTTCGGGTAATGGGCGAATGCGATATCATGAAAAGGGCTATACAGCATCAGAGGCTAAGGAGTTCATTGGATAGCTCTTGATTCATGGGCCATCGGTCGTATTACGTCATCATCAGACAAGGGAGGCTTGTATTCTTAAAATTCTAGCTAACTTTGACTCGAACGTCTCGGGAGACCACGGCTCTAGGACTGACTGTAATGCGGCAGGCTCAAGCGTTGGCCTGGCAGCGGCCAACTCGATGGCATCAGCAAGCGACTGGGGGTCGCACGAGGGCTGAACGAATGTCGCGATCTCTGGGGGTGAATCGCTGAAGCTCCCCTCGTTCATCACGATCACCTGCTTGCCAAGGGCATACAAATGACTGACAACTCCCGACGACTCGCCCTGGGTGGACATGCGCAGCTGCACGCTAACATCAATCCGCTTCATTAGTTTGTATAGAGCATCGTCTTTTGGTGAATCATGCACCTCAATAAATGGTAGAGCGTCGACCCTGAGTTGCCGGCACGCCCGCTTGACGTCCCAACCCGCAAATATCAATTTTACTCGACGCTTCCTGGCGAGCAGTTTGGCTGCACTGACAACAAGGTCTAGTCGCTTAAATGCGTTTGGAATGCCGAAACAGCCAATGTGAAGAGTGGCGTCGCTTTGCTGCTTTGCCGGCTGCGCAAGGCACGAGATATCAATCTCGATTGGCAACATTACTACGTCAATTGTCCACTCCTCGGCCTTGGTGCCGAGTGCAGCCCGAACAAGATCTCGACAGGATTCTGAATTAACGATCAAACCATCGAGAGCGGCAACCTCAAACAGAAAAATCAAGCCTGCCTGCATGGCGGGAAAATGCTTGAATGCGCGCTGGATCCAGGGCGTGTCACAGTCGACTGTATTTTGATTTTCCCATCTTTTATCGAGAAACGTTTTCAGCAAAGCCTCTAGATTTGCTTCATGCAAGTAGGCTAGTCGCCTGCACCTGCTGTTTATGCGCGTCTGCATTAGCGCCGAAAGCACTTTCTTGTGATGAGGGGAATTGCCCAGCACGAAAATTATTGTTGAATATTGATGCGTGTCAAGGGCTGCATGGAGTATCTCCACCGGAAGCATTCGGTTGCCTGGTAGAAGCTTCTTGGTGTCGCAAATGTGTGAACCAGGATTGGCATCAAAGAAATGTGTTGTCCAGTTGCGTGATTGCAGGTATCGCAGTGTGTACGGTGCAATGCCGGTTGTCGCAGGTGGCAGTGCCCCAACGACGGCGATCGGGAGACCCGTTACATCCGTTTCCGCGTGGGGCAGTTGCTTGCACAGGTGGGCCACGGTTGCTGCGGCTGCTTGCTTCCAGTCACGGCCCAGGAGCAAGCAGCGGCCGAACGCCAGGGATTTTCCGCGAAGGTCTGGTGCGTTCTGCAGTGCTCTCATCTTTAAGGCGATGTCTTCGGGTCGTAAAGGATCACATGCCAACTCCGGAATGACCAGTTCCTCCATGGAGGATGTCTTGGAAGCAATCACAGGAACCCCGCACGCATACGCCTCGAGGATCGGCAAGCCGAGTCCCTCGTAGAACGATGGGAACACCATCATCTCAGCCTCGCGGACGAGACCGATGAGATCGTCGTCGGCTACGTTTCCCGTGCATACAAGAGAATCTTGCGGGATGCCGAGTTCTCTCGAGAGCTGCTCGTAGTGGGCCCACCTTTGCGGCGACATCGCGCAGATGATGACCAGTTGATGGCTCGGATGCTCATGATGAAACCGCGCAAATGCCTTCACCATGCCAGCCATGTTCTTGCGCCAATCATCACCTCCTACATACACGCAATAGGCCTTTCTTATGGGGTGACGTTTTGCGGTCCCCACACATGGTGCAGAGTTGATGATTTGCTGTTTCCGCTGGTCGATGCCGCCCTCAATGCATTGAATACGCCCCGGGCTGACACCCACATGGCGAATTGTATCCCGCCTTGTGGCGCGGCTAATTGCAAACAGTCTTTCGTAGCTACGCATGACTCGTAGCGCAGCAAGATACGATTCACGCTCCTCCCGTGAGCGCAGATACTGCTGGGGATACAGATAAGGAATCAGGTCGTAAACTACCCCAAGCTTATGGGGTTGATGCGGTTCCAGCCACGCCGGAAGAAGGTATTCCCCGCCTCTACCGTGAAGGGGAATGAAAAAACCCATGGTGATCAGAGTGCTGATCCGCGCTGTGACCATCCGGCTGAGTGCCGATTCCCCCTGCCAGTGACCATGTTGTCCGAGTTCTTCGGCGTGGGTGCAAGGGGGTAGCCGGCTGTCGTAGAGAAGCAGATATTGATGCTGCGGGAAATCCTTACATATCTGGAGAGCCAGGCTTTGACTATAGGTGCCGATCCCACGACCACCGTGAAGCTGGGCGGCACGCATGTCCAGCAGAATCGTGCTTGCTTGTTGCTCACCCTCTGGGTGATTCATGGGTCTTCAGAGTCTTGCCCTATCTTTTCACCGAGTTGGTCGGCCAAATCGTTTTCGAGGAGGAGATACTGCGTGCCAATCTGTTCACGAAACAGGGCTTCTAGATCATCCATTCTTTTGGTCAGCGCTGTGATTCTTGCGGCTTACTGCGCAAGTTTGGCAGTTCTGCTGGAGGGCAGCGCCTTGCGTAGGCCACGCAGCAAGCTCCTTAAAGTCTGCTTGAATCTTGCATCCTGAAGATTGGTGATCATGTCTTTCGGCTTGCTGTGAGCGAATGAAGCCTGATTGTGCTGATCGGAAGATCAGTATCATAGAAACACAATCTTGCCATTTTGATGGCAGGGGCCTCGCTGGAGCTGCTGTCATCGCAGATCGGATCAGCACCTAAGCCCACTTCCTGGCCTGCAGCGCCAACCGGTTCCTGACTTTCGACGCCAACCGGCTCGTTCTGACATCCCCGCCGCTGCGCCCCCTTCCCCCAGGACTTGTTAGAAGTTACCCAGAACCTTTTCGCTGACGAGCTTCCCGCCAGCCCAGAAGCTCCAATAATTCCCTGATGTCGTGGGCCAAGGCGGCCAAGCCCTCGGTGATGGACCAGAACCCATCGAGCCGCAGCGTATTCATCGCCAGGCTGCGGAGCGTGGCCATGATCTGAACGCCGTTGGTCTCGCGGTAGCGGTACGCGTCTTCCTTGAGCTGGGTGTCGCGGGGCCAGTGCCAGGAGTTTTCGATCGGCCAGCGGTCGCGCACGTGACGCAGTAGAGCCTCCGGGCCAGTGCGCAGACTCGAGACGTAGTAACGGTTCTCGTCGGCAGGTTAGCTTGCCATCACGGATGCCCTTGCCGCGCACTGCAATCACCATGGCGCTGCCAGGCCAGTTCTCCAACACCCAGTCAGGAGCAGGCATGGCCCGCATCGTTCGGGAGTGGATCGTACGCCATGGACCCAGACCATGCGCACCTACCAACAACTCCTACTGCGCTAAAAAGCCCTCTGACCCTTCCTGCAGATCCAGGGCATCAGGTCCACTAACAATAGCGTCGAGAGAGCACTGCGCCAGTTCGTCATCCAACGCAAGATCAGCCTTGGCGTCCAGTCCGCCAATGCTGCCGTCTGCCGCAGCCGCTTGCTCACAGTCACCACCAGCTTGCGGCAACAGGGCCGGGATATCTGGCAGTTCCTCGAGCAGGCCTGGATTGCAGGGCTCATTAGAAGTCGAGCAGAGCTCAGTGCCTGAGGGAGTTCTCGCCAGCCCAGCAGTGCCAACATGCCCCTGATGTCGTGTGAGAGAGCGGCCAAGCCCTCAGTGATCGACCAGAAGCCATCGAGCCGCAGGGCGTTCATGGCCAGGCTGCGGAGCGTGGCCATGATCGGCACGCCGTTGGTCTCGCGGTAGCGGTGCGCGTCTTCCCTGAGTTGGGTGTCGCGGGGCCAGTGCCAGGAGTTCTCGATCGACCAGCGGTCCCGAACGTACTTCATCAGTCCCTTGGCGCTGGTGCGCAAACTCGAGACGTAGTAACGGGTCTCGTCGACGGACTTGCCATCGCGGGCGCCTTTACAGCGCACCGCCAGGATCGTGGCGCTACCCGGCCAGTTTTCCACCACCCACTCTGGAGCGGGCATGCCCCGCAACGTCCAGGTGAGGTCTCGGCCGCGTTTGCGTTCACAGTTGCTGGCTTGCCACGGCATCGTGCGGCCATAGGTCAGGCGGTCCTTGATCACCTGGGAAAGCTTGCGGCGACTGTGTTTCACCGCAATCAGGAAGTCGGCGCCACGCTGCTCGAGGTAGAGGAAAAAGGGCGGTTTGAATGCAGCGCGTCGGCCTGCACCAGCAAGCCGTTGAGATCAACGCGATCCAACAGCTGGCGCAAGGCCGCGATCTCGCCGCCGGCATCGGTGGCGTAGGTGTTTTGGGCAATCGCCACGCCAAGGGTGTTGGAGTAGAGGCTCACCTGGGCGATAAAACGCGCTGCGCCGGAAGCGGTTTGGTCGATTGAACCCCGCAGGGTCTTGCCGTCGCACACCAGGGTGTCGACGGTCTCGGTTACGCCAGGCTGGGCTGCCATCCATTGCTGCAGTAGAGCCTCGAACCCGTCGACATCGAGCTGAGAGAGGAGCAGCCGGAAGGTCGAGTCCGACGACGGGTTGGCCACATGGGTGCCGAGCAGCTCGTTGAGGAGTCTTGCGGTGGCTGCCCGGTGTCAACTACGTAGGCCCGCCTATCTAATCGTCGCCGAACACGGTGGCGCTTTGCAAAACGCTCCATCCCGAGCAGTGAACCCTGGTTGCTGAGGATGGCCAGGATCGCCACCAGGAGCATCCACCACTGCGGGTAGCGAATCCCCCGACGCAGACGGCAATCGGGAAGCGCCTTGAGGAAGCTGATCAGATCTGTTGCCGCGGCTGGGTTCTCGAGCGGTGAGACCAAGAGATTGGGGCGAGACCTGCGCACCAAACCGGAACTGAATGCCCCGTGCCAAGGCTACTGGGACACACTTCTAATAGGCCCTGGGCCTGGATTGCCCATCACCGCGCTGGCGTGATGCCCTCATTGCTGCCGAATCACTGTGCCTCGGTGACTACCAGGAAAGATGACGCCCCTGTCGCTGATCAGGCGGCCATAACCAACGTAGTCGGATGGATGGTGTCAGGCGTAGAAGCCACTGCGGCCCACGCCCAGCTGTAGGACAGCCAGGAGGCCGAGTGCTACTCGGCCAGCTGCTCGATCAGCCGAAACCCCTCGGCGACAGCTGCTCTTTCGCAAAGTGTTCCGCCGCCAGCCGCAAAAATCCTTCTCTCTCCTGAGCTCCCGGTTTTCCTTGCGGAGCCGATTGAGCTCATCGCGCCCCTCGCTGTTGAGCAGTCGTCCCTCGTCCTTTGGTCCTGGCTGGCCGCGATCGATCCGCTGGGCGCTGCGCACTGAAATCCCCACCGCATCAACCGCCACCTGTTGGCTGAGCCCATCAGCCCGTCTGGCCATGTACCGCTCCTTGATCCGCAACGACAGAGGGGCGGGCATCGCGGGACTCCAAACCGTGATCGGATCCCTGTTGTCGCGTCTTGAGACCCGCCACTGCAGTTGCGCAGTTCCGCCCGCCTATCCAATCGTCGCGGAGCAAAAAGCCAGGACGTGGTAGACGTGATCGTCAAGCTTTAACTCATTAGCATATCAACAATGGCAGCAATGACTGCTGGGTTGATGACGGCTGTGGTCGTATAGATCAGGGCCGAAAATAAGATTTAAGCCTGGTTGCTACTTTGCGCAGCCCATGGGCTGCCTCCGACTTAGGTGCACATGAAGGATTTTGAGCATCCGTGAATCGCTTGACGTGCAAAGTGTGCGCAATGGCAGTGCGCATCTGCTGTGAAGGCGGTGGCGTCAGCTCTCCAAGATGCATGTATTCAGCAAGCATGAATTGTGCAAGTCGCGCCAAGCTGGAGTGCTCTCTTGTTAAAGCAGAGACGGATTCAACGTTTTCCTGGTTGAAGCGCCCGATCTTGTCGATTACCCATTCCACGCCCCGTTGATCACTCAGCAGGCTCCGCCCAAAATTCGCCATTCGCAGCGAATGAAAATTTTCCACTGTCACCAATGGGCCGAACCCTTCGCCGCCGGCAAGTACAACGGCACATCCACAGGCCAGTGCCTCAAGAGCACAACGTCCTTTGGCGAAAACAACATCATATTTCGGCAATTCAATTTCTGGCGACTGAATCACTCTGAGGCCGCCATGCCCAGCCTCGCTTAGGTGGATGTTCAGATCTGCGCATGCGGCTCTAGCAATATCTTTGTAGGCGCTACTCAGAAGATTACTATGGAAGAGCAGAGCTTTACTGGGCCGTTTCTGGAGACTGTGCTTGCGTTGGCTGGTAAAACGCCTTTCGTTGATCGCATTGAATGCGAGGCCGATCTGATCGGCTTGGAGACCTGTATCAACAACTACCCTGGATTGAACAAATGTGTCAACAGCGAGGTAGCGTTCTACGCATAACGGAGGAGGACACTGGTCGAACCAAACAGTGGCATCGTGGCAGAGGTACAGCGCGGGGACTGTTTTAAAATGCGAAATTGCTTCTAGTGTTTCCATGCTATGATGACAATGAAGAACGTCTGGCCTCCATGGCAATGCAAAAAAATCATTAATCACCTCTATATGTGCGGAGCGAAACTTGTCGACCAAGGGCCCGTACCGGTGGGTGTAAACAGCGCACCGATGACCAAGCCGTACCAGCTCCTCGCATAGGTCATACAGAAACATCTCCGTGCCACTGCCATGGCTGATGCAGTAGTTGGTAAACAGGATGTCCATTTATTTGAGAGCGCAAACAGGAATCGGCCTCCTTTGCAGGCTCATAGCCTCGCGAAGCTTGGAAGCGAGGGGCTCGATATGGTCAAGAAATGTAATCACTTGATCAAACTTTCCTTCTGTTGCGCGCCGATTGCCATATTTTTCATAAAAAGGCTGGCAACCAGATTGCAGATAGACATAGGGGAGCTCGGAGGTAAGGTAAAAATACTCTCTAGATAATTTCGCTGGCAGAATGGATTGAAGTCGTTCGCGAACCTCACCTTGCAGTTCATTGTAATTCCGGGCAGCGTTCAGCTTTCTTTGCACGACATCTTCGTTGAGCTTGTGGTAGTGGCTTACCTTAAAGCCTGGGATTGGAGCAGCGGGGTGAGAATTCTCCAATGCCAAGGAATGATTATGCTTCGGTACTACGTTGGCAATCTCGGCAATGCAGTCTATTACATGTCGGCACATATCATGAGTGGGCGAGTATCCCTCTAGCATGTCTCCCCGTAGATCAATATCTCCCTCAGATGACAGCAAGTGGTCGAGGATCTTTGTTGCCCAGCTTTGGAACGGTGTGCTGTCGCGAGCAAGCATAGCCTCGTAGATCTCGGCGTCTGAGAATTCAGCAAAATGGTCTCCAACTTTTGCGCCGCAGGCCTCGATCAGGTCTATGGATCGTTGTCTTCTTCCTGATTTAGACGAGCCTCCTCCCGAGGTCAGACAAAACACGGTTGGCTGGGCGGCCTCAAGCCATCCAAAACAGACAAGTTCGTGACCAGGGTGGGCAATAATGAGAGCCGATGTGATCGACTTGCATGAGCCGCTTGGGACAAGGGACATTAAATATATGTTATTGAGTTCCGAATCATTGACCTCATGACATCAAGGCGTGCTTTTGTCAATAATATAATGCACCGCGGCAGTGCGGTTGCCATTGATGAATGTTACACGTTCAGAGCGTGGGGCGATGAGTCGGGCCATTGTGCCTGGATGACTCCTCGTAGCGAGGGGGCTCAGATCAATGGTTTGTTGCTGACGAGCTCAGCGATCCGGCGGCAGTGACGGCCTCACACCGCCGCGGTGATGGGCGATCCAGGCCAGCTCAAGAAATTCCCAGATATTCCGCTCTTGTCGTCTAAGGGTGATGGTGACCGTGAGCAGCTGGCTGCGGCAGATGGCGCCGCTTGTTGATTGAACGCCATGGCTGATCTTCCGCTGAATCACCGATTGGCGAAGTGCTCTCTTTGCAGCATTGTTGGTGGGTTCAATGCCCTGGGTCTCCAGAAAGGTCCACAGGCCGGCAGCCACCTTCAGCAACTGCTAGCAAGTGCGCACCGTCTTGGCCCATGGGCTTCGTTCGCTACGCCGATAACTCAGATCCACCACCCGTCGCAGCGTCGCCTCGACTTCCTGGCGGATCGGCAGGCAGCCTTGCTGCAACTGCGACCAGTTGATCGTGTCGTCCTTCCATTGGTACCAGTGAGCAAACAGCTGCTGCTGCAGACCCAGCAGCTCCGCTCCGATCTCGGCGCTGGCACCAGGGCGTTCGGCGATCACGGTGAGATCGCGGATCACGTGCGCCCAGCACAGTTGACGCTGCTCAAGGGGGATGTGGCTGTAGGCCGAGTAGCGATCGCTCACCACAATGCCGCCAAAGGCACTGCCCAGCAGTTCGATCGCGGCGGCGGTCGAGCGGCTCAGGCCTTGGACGAGCAACGTGACCACGGCAGATACCATCACCCACTGCCAGCCGCGTTTGCCATTGGGATTGCCACCATCGGCATTGTCAGTGGGGGCGCCCGTTTCATCGACGTAGGCCACCGGCTGCTGACGGGCAAAATTGATGGCCTGATGCATGGGCTGCTCCAGGGCTGCGCTGAGCCGTTGGCGGATCGCAGCGATCGCCCCCCGGCTGATCTCCACCCCCAGCAGCTGATCCAACAGCGCCTGGGTTTTGCTGAAACTCCGAGGGAAAGCACTACCCAGCAGTCCCACCAAGGCACTGAGCCGGGGCCCATAGCGGCTGGGCTCCACCTCCGCCGGCAACGAGGCGCAGGTGCTGGTGGAGCAGCAGGGACAGACCAAGCGGTGCAGGCGATGCTCGATCACCAGCGGCGGGATCGGCGGGATCTCGAACCCCTGATGGCGCAATGGCTCGGAATCCTCTGCCTACAGCAGGGTTCCGCAACGGCGGCAGGCATCGGGGTGGTGTTCAACCACCTCATCCACCCGCTCGATCGGCAGCAGCTCCGGCCCCGCGCCGGGATGGCCCGGCTGAGCGCCGCGCTTGCGGCCACTGCCTTTGCGTCGCTCAGGTGGCTTGAACCCAGGCCCATCACTGGAGGGCGGCTTGGAGGAGTTGCGCGAGCTGCGGCTGATCAGCTCCCTCAGGCTGGTCAGTTCGGTTGCTAAGGCGGTGAGCTGTACTCGGAGTTGCTCGTTCTCTTGTCTGAGAACCTGGATCTCCTGCTGTTGAGACAGAATCAGCGACCTGCTGCCGGCTGGTGTCGCCTGCCAATCTGCTTCTGAAATCCCGGCCGGAGGAATGGCCATCGCAGGCGATCTCTACCTGAAATACAACCGAGATTCATGCTGGCGTCAAGGGCTTAATGGGGCCACCGTTCGCGGCGAGCATCCCGACCCCTGAACGGATACAAGCAGCGAGCCCACTTTATGGGCATGGGCTCCATGGCCTACCCCGGTTGCAGTCCAAGTGCATGGGACTGAGCCCGTATTGTAGTGGGCGATGAATCACCAATTTAGTTTTTGGGGACCATGTCAACCGCGTGAAGTCGACCTGGAAGTGACGCTTCATGGTCCGGAGATCTGCCGACCCCACGAAGACATCTCGACCCGTTGCCGCCGCTTCATGAGCTGTCTGATCATCCTCCCCGTCAGGTAGTCCACCCTCAGATGACATCATCGGACTGGTTGGATGTTGCCCACCGTCCAAGCCAGAGCTCCCTCACCATGCCTTCTTCATCCTGCCCTCCAGGGCCGAGAGACGACCACGCGCCGCCCTCCCTGCGCTGCAATCCCTTCCTTTGCCCCTCCCACAACCCCGCATACCGCCCCCCCAGCTCCAACAGCTCCCCATGCCGCCCCCGCTCCACAATGCGGCCGCGCTCCAGCACCAGGATCTGATCAGCGTGTACCACCGAGCTGAGCCGGTGCGCCACCGTGAGCACGGTGCGCCCCTTGGCAAAGCGATCCACGGCCTCCAGGATGCGCGCCTCGCTGGGGCTGTCGAGGGCGCTGGTGGCCTCATCAAGGATCAGCAGCTCAGGATTCTTGAGCAGCGCCCGGGCCAGGGAAAGGCGCTGGCGCTGGCCGCCGCTGAGCCGGAAACCGCGCTCGCCGATCTGAGTGTCATAGCCCTGCGGCAGCGCCTCGATGAAGGCGGCCGCATCGGCGGCGACGGCGGCGGCGCGAATAGCCCGATCATCCGCCTCCGGCAAGGAGAAGGCGATGTTCTCGCGGATGCTGCCGTTGAGCAGCAGCACGTCCTGACTCACCACGCCGATGGCGCGCTGCCAGCTGTCCAGTTCGATCTGCTCCAGATCCAGCCCATCCACCAGGATCCGCCCCTGGCTGGGGCTGATCAAGCCCACCAGCAGGTCCACCAGGCTGGATTTGCCGCCGCCCGATTCACCCACCAGCGCCACGGTGCTGCCCGCCGGGATCTCCAGATCAATCTCCTCCAGCGCCGGTTGGTCTCGCTCGGGGTAGGTGAGGGCCACCGCCTCCAGGCGGATGCCCTGCTTCAGGCCGCTGAAGGTGATACCGCCGCAGCGGCGGAATTGTTTGTCAGCCGGATCGAGCAGATCTTCCACCTGCTGCATCGAGCCGCTGAACTCGGTCACGCGGTTGAGCGAAAAGCCAATCCGCGACAGACGCAGATTGAGCCGCTGCAGCACCAGCACGAAAGTCACCAGGTTCGGCACGAGCCGGTCTGCCTGGCCGCCGAACAGATGCCAGCTCAGCAGCCCGATCGTCGCTGCCGCGAGCACCGGCAACAGGTCGCTCACCGGCTCGAGCACCTGCACCAGCAGGCTGAGCTGCCGCATCCTTCTTTCCTGTTGCATCGCCCGCCGTTCCAGCCGCTCCCCGGCGGCGGCGATGCCGGCGCTGCTGTGCAGCAGCCGCAGAATCTGGATGTCCTCGGTGATGGCGGAGGCCATCTGCTGCCGCACTTCCGCCAGCTCTTTGGAGGCCCTGCGGATCCGCGGCCGCAGCTGGCGTTGCACCGCCGCAATTGCCACGGCCATGGCGATCGCCACCAGCGACAGCACCGGCGTGAGCAGCAGCAGCACCACCAGATACACCCCCACCAGTAGAAGGTTGCTGAGCACCTGGGCCCCCTCCTCCAACTGGACCTGCACGGCCAGCGGGGCGAGGGTGGTGCGGTTGACGAGATCGCCGATGCGGTAGCGGCTGGCGCAGGCGTAGCTGAAGCTGAGCAGGTGGCGGTGGATGGCGGGCGCCACCCGCCGCTGACAACGGGCCGCGAACCAGCCGGAGGACACGCCATTGCCGTATCGAGCCAGGCTCATCAGCGTCTGCAGTCCCACCGCGCAAACCAGCAACAGCCCCAATTGCGACCCTGCCGGCCAGGCACTGAGCACCTGGCCTAGGGGCGCCAGAGGCCCCGACAGCGTGAGCAGCACCGGGGCACCACCACCACTCAGCAGACGGGCAGCCTGGAAGATCACCGCAAAGGTGAGCCCCTCGCTCAGGGCCAGCACCAGGCTGCAGAACAGATTGGCGACCAACAGCGGCCACTCCTGGCGGGCGGTCTCGCCGATCAGGCCGGTGAGTGCCTTGCCGGGCCGGCGCACACCGGAACGCAGCAGCAGGCGATGCAACAGCCTGGCTGCGGCAGCACTGAGTCTTCTTCGTCGTACCGGCTGATCAGGCACCGCGGCCGGCCAGACATGGTTCGGCAGGCGATGTGCTGCCGCCACCGGGCGCACCCGCTTCGATGTAGTCCGCATCCTGATTCACTTGCCAGACGTCGTACAGCTCCTGGCCGGCCAGGATGTTGCGGGCCGTGAGCATGGCCGTCATCATCGAATGGTCCTGGTTGTTGTATTGGTGCATGCCATTACGGCCCACCACATGCAGCCCCGGGCAATGCTCACGGAGGGCGGCGCGAATGATGGCGCGCCGTTCCGTGTAGTTGTCGTCGTAGACTGGATAGGCCCTGGGCTGGCGCACCACAGCGCCATCAACCACCTCGCCTTTCTGTGCCAGCCCCAAGCTGAGTAGCTCCTGGGTGGCCATCTCGATCAGCTCGGCATCACTGCTGCTCCAGAGCTGGTCACTCTGGTTGCAGAAGTACTCCATTCCGTAGCAGGCCATAGCTGGATCGGGAACCATTTCCGAGGACCAATTGGCAAAGTTCTGGATGCGGCCCACCTTCAACTGGGGATCGTGGATATACAGCCAGTTGTCGGGGAAGCCGCTGGGGGTTTTCAGGATCAGGGCCACCGTAAGGAAGTCCCGGTAGCGCAGGGCGCCGGCGGCGGCCAGGGCTGCGGCCGGCAGACGCGGCTCCAGGTTGCGCACCAGCCAGCCCAGCGGCGCGGAACTGATCAGCTGATCCACCTCCTGGAAGCGCTCGGAGCCATCGGCCAGCGCCAGCTGCACCCGCCAGCGCCCGGCGCTGGTCCGGGACAGCCCCTGCACACGCGTTCCCAGCTGGAGGTGTGCTCCCCGCTCCTGGATCCTGGCGGCCGCCGCCTCCCAGAGCATGCCAGGCCCATGGCGCGGATAGCGAAAGGAGGTGATCAGCGATTTGATCACCTCGCTGCGCCCCGTTTCGCCGGCCCTGGGCGTCTGGCGTCGAGGCCGCAAGGCGGCTCGGGCCGCCTTGACGAGGGAGAGCCCCTTGATCCGCTGGGCCGCCCAGTCGGCGGAGATTTCACGGCACGGCATGCCCCACACCTTCTCGGTGTAGCTCTTGAAGAACATCCGATACAGGCGTCCACCGAACTTGCGGGTCACCCAGTCTTCAAGGTTGTCGGGATTGGACGTGGTGCTCAGCTTGGCCTTGAGGTAGGAGGCCACGGTGAGCAGCGATTGACGTTTGCCCAGATTTCCCACCACTTCGGCGAGATCGAGGGGATAAGAATAGAATTTGCCATCATAGAAAATGCGGGAAAGTCGTTCGCACTCCAGCATGTCATCAGGCAAAATCTCGCTCCAGAGCTCCTCCACTTCCCTGGATTTGGAAAAGAAGCGATGGCCACCGATGTCAAAGCGAAAACCCTTATAAACTTCGGTGCGCGAGATTCCCCCCACATAGCGCGGATCGGCCTCCCAGACAGACACATCCAATCCAGCCCCTGAGAGCAGGTAGGCCGCGGTAAGGCCGGCGGGTCCGGCGCCGATCACGCCAATCTCAGGGCCGTTTTGCTGCGCCTCTATGAGCATCAACCATTTTCGCTGAGGCGATTCTGGCATGGCACCAAGCGGGAGAGGAGTGCATAAAATTTGGTGGTTGGGTTCCATGACCACCAGGGGCATCCCGCTCCCCCCTTGAATGGTTCTGGCCGGCGTTGCCCTCTCCCCGTCCTGGCGGGCGCCTCCGCACCCATCGGCCCCCAGCCCCCGTGATCGTGTCCCGCCCCGCCACCAACGCCACGTCCGCCACAGCTGCCGCCGCCTGCCTCCACCGGGTGATCGCCGCCATCAGCCAGGTGCTGCTGGGCAAGGACAACCAGGTGCGGCTCGCCGTGGCCTGCCTGCTGGCCCGCGGCCATCTGCTGATCGAAGATCTGCCCGGCGTCGGCAAAACCACCCTGGCCGAGGCCCTGGCCCGCAGCTTCGGACTCGCCTTCAAGCGCGTCAGCTTCACCAGCGACCTGCTGCCCGCCGACCTCACCGGCCTCAATGTGTTTGATCCGGCCAGCGGCCGTTTCCAGTTCCAGAGCGGCCCCCTGTTCAGCCAGGTGCTGCTGGCCGATGAAATCAACCGAGCCTCCCCCCGCACCCAGAGCGCCCTGCGGGAGGCGATGGCGGCCGGAAGGGTGAGCGTGGACGGCATCAGCCATCCCCTGCCGTCGCCCTTCCTGGTGATCGCCACCCAGAACGGCCTCGACCAGGGGGGCACCTCGGCGCTACCGGAATCCCAGCTCGATCGCTTCCTGATGCGCCTGCAGCTGGGTTTCCCCCAGCGCCAGGCGGAGGCGGCCCTGCTGCGGGGCGAGGGCCTGCGACCCGAAGCGCTCGACACCCAACTGCAACCCGCCGACCTGCTGCGCCTGCAGGAGCAGGCGGCCGGCCTCCACACCAGCGACAACCTGATCGCCTACGTGCTCGATCTGCTGGCCCGCAGCCGCGAAGCCAGTCAGCCGGGGCTGCCGCTCTCGCCTCGGGCCGGCCTGGGTCTGCTGGGAGCCGCCCGCGGCTGGGCCCTGCTGTCCGGCCGGGATCATGTGCTGCCGGACGACGTGCAGGCCGTGCTGGCGGCGGTGTGCGAGCACCGGCTTGACGCTGGCCAGAGCGGACCCTCGCCCGGGGAACGCAGCCGGCAGCTGCAGGCGGGGGTGGATGGAATTCGGTAAACCCCAGGTGGGCGAGCGGTTGCGACTGGGACTGCGCAACCTCTACATCGTGCCGACCCGCTTCGGCTGGTTGTGGCTGGCGGGGCTGCTGCTGCTGCAGGTGGTGGGCATCCAGATGCAGAGCAATGGCCCCTTGTTGCTCAGCTTCCTGATGCTGGGGCTGGTCCTGCTGGCCCTGCATCTCACCCACTTCAACCTCCAGGGCCTGCAGCTGGCCAGCGGCGATCCCCAGCC
>CAMBZX010000045.1 GCA_945872185.1 Synechococcus sp. UW140
AGCGCCTGCCGTTGACGCCCCGTTTCGGCCTCCGCCGCATCCCGGGCCCGGCGCCGTTCGCCGAAGCGGGTGCTGAGTTCGTTCTGACGGGCCTCGAGCTCTTGACGGCGTTGCTGGTCGGCCTGCTGGCGTTCCTTCCACTGTTGCCGTTCGGCCACCAGGGTGTTGACGGCCTGCACCAGGCGTCGTTCATCGCCGCCCAGGCCCTCCAGCTGGCTGCCCAGTCGCTCGCTGCTGAGGGCGCGTTCCCGTTTGGCGGCCAGCAGGTTGTCGCGGTTCTGGCGGGCCTCACTCAGGGCCCGGTCGGCGCTTTCCAGCTCGCTCTGCAGGCTTTGCCAATGGGCGCTGTCGGCATTGCCGCTGGCTTCGGCCTCAGCCAGCTCCAGGGCCAACAGGGCCGCCTGCAGCGGGGTGCCCATGGCGTTGAGCTCCTGCAGGCGGCGGCCATCGCTCGCCTGATGGGCGCCCAGTTGCTGCAGCCTTGTTTCCAGCTGGCGGCGGCGCTGCAGCTGGGGATCGAGGGCCCGCTGGGCGGCCTTGCCCTCCGCCTCCACAGCCGCCTGGCGGCGTTGCTGCTCCTGCAGTTGCGGTCGGGCCTGCTCCAGGGCCTGGCTCAGTTCGGCCTCACGTCGGCGGCAGGCCAGCAGGCTTTCGCCCAGCTCCAGCAGCCGGCGCCGCAGCGGTTCGGCCTCATCGTTGTCGCTGCTGCTGCCAAAGCCCAGTTGACCCGAACGCTGCTGCAGGCTGCCGCCGGTCATGGCGCCGCTTTTCTCCAGCAGTTCGCCTTCAAGGGTCACCGCCCGGCAGCGACCCAGTTCCTGGCGGGCGCTGGCCAGATCGGTAAACACCAGCGTGTCGCCGAAGACGTAGCGGAACACCTCGCCGTAGACCGGCTCGTAGCGCACCAGATCGACCGCACGGCCGACCAGCCCAGCTCCACCAGCTCCGCTGCCACGCTGCAGGGCAGCCCCCCGGCTCTGGGAGGGGGCCGAGCCGGAACCACCGCGGATCTTGTTGAGCGGCAAAAAGGTGAGACGGCCGGCCCGGCGGCTCTTGAGCAGCTCAATGGCACGGGCGGCGATGCGGTCGTCCTCCACCACCACCTGGGCCAGGCGCCCGCCGGCAGCCACCTCCAGGGCGATCCGATGGCGTTCGTCCACCTCCCCCAGCTGGGCCACCGGCCCGTGGAGGCCCTCCAGGCCCGACTCCAGCAGCACCCGCAGGGCACCGGTGCCGCGGCTTTCCTGCAGGGTTTCACGGCGGCTGTCGAGCCGGGCGATGTCGCGCTCCAGGCTGGTCTGCTCCTGCTCGAGGCGACTGCGGGTGCGTTGCTGCAGGGCCAGGGCCTCCGCCAGCTCCTGCACCTGGCCCTGCTCCCGCCGCAGGGAGTCCCGCAGTTGCTCCTCCTCGCCCGCCAGCACCTTCAGCCGCTGCTCGGTGTCCTGGTGGACGCTGCCCTCCTGCTGTTGTTCGCTGTTGAGCTCGGCCTGGCGGGCTTCGCCCTGGCGCAGCCGTTCCTCCAGCTGCTGGCGTTCGGCCAGCAAAGGACCCAGCTGCTCCTGCAGCTCCTGCCGTTCGCGGCTGCGGCGTTGCTGGGCTTCGAGCCAGGTGCCGGAGCGATCGGCCACTTCCCCCAGGCGCCGCCGCGACAGCTCCACGGCGGCCTCGGCGTTGCGGCAGGCCAGTTCGGCCTGCTCGAGGGCGGCGCTGTCATCGGCCGCCTCCAGCTCCTGCCGCTGGCGCTGCAGGTCTCCCTGAAGCCGTTGGAGCTCCAGGCGCTGGCGCTGCAGGGCCTCCGCATCCAGCTGGTGCTTTTCGGCCTGGCGGGCCAGCTCGCGCTCGCCGGCCTCCAGGCCGGCCAGTTCGCTCTGCACCGCCAGCAGTTGGTCTTCGCCGAGCTCCTTCACTTCTGCCTGCAGGGCCTCGAGGGCCTTGCTGCTGGCCTGCAGCGCCAGTTCCGCTGTGGCGATCGCCAGGCGCTCCTGTTCCTGCTGCACCCCCAGGGCCTCCTGGCGGGCACGGACCAGCTCCAGTTGCGTGCGGGCCGCCTCCCAGGTGAGCAGTTGTTCCTGCTGGCGACCGATGTGGAGGCGCTGCCGCAGTTCCTGATAGCTGCGGGCCTTGGCGCAATCACGTTCCAGCTTCTGGCGTCCCACCAGCAGCTCCTGTTCGACGATGCGGCAGCGTTCCTGCCGTTCCTGCACCTCATCGAGCTTGCCGCGGCTCTGCTCGATGCGGCTGTCGAACAGGGCGACGCCGGCCAGTTCATCGATGATGCCGCGGCGGTCGCGGGCGCTCATCGAGACGATGCGGGTCACATCCCCCTGCATCACCACGTTGCTGCCGTCGGGGTCGATGCGCAGGCGCCGCAGCTGGGTCTGCAGCTGCTGCAGGTTGCAGGCCACGCCATCGGCGCTGTAGTTGCTGCTGTAGGTGCCCCCCGGTGCCACCCGCAGCCGGCGGCTGACACTCCATTGCCGCTGGCCCGGTTGGATCCAGGGGCCCTCCTGGGGCGCCTCCAGGCCGGCTTCGGCCTCGTCGGGCTGCCAGTCGCCCAGGTCGAAGTGCACGGTGACGGTGGTTTCGGCTGCCTTGCCGTCACGCAGCACGGCGGAGTTGACCAGGTCTGGCAGCCGTTCGGCCCGCATGCCGCGGCTGCTGGCCAGACCCAGGCAGAAGAGCACCCCGTCGAGGATGTTGCTCTTGCCGGAGCCGTTGGGGCCGGTGACCACCGTGAAGCCGCTTTCCAGGGGGATCGTGATCGATCCACCGAAGGATTTGAAGTGGCTGAACGAAACCTGCTTGATGTGAACCAACAGGCCCGCCCGCCGAGCCCGCTGAATTTAGCGAAGCTGGTGACGCTGCCAAGGCCCCTACCTAGGTTGAGGGGATGGGGCTGCGCCGATCTCTCGCCCTGCCAGCCCAGACGCCATGGACCCGGAGACCAGCGCCCCCTCTGCATCCCCAGCCCCGCATGGCGCGGAGCCAGGCAGCCCGGCTTCGCCTGGCAGGGATGCTTTCGGCCTTGAATCGCCACCCAGTGAGTCACGAAGCCGTGACATTTCAGGTGCAGACCGCGATCAGACCGTGGCGGCGCCAGTGCTGGGGGTGTTCCGCGAGCGCTTCGACTCGCTGTTGCCGCGGATTCAGCGGCAATGGCCCGAGGTGGCCCGCCACACCCTCGAAGCCACCCGCGGCAGCCTCGACACGGTCGCTGAGGTGATCAGCCGCCAGACGGGCCTGACGGCAACCGGGGTGAGGCAGCAGCTGCTCGATCTGCTGCAGGTCACCACCGAGCAGGCGGGCCAGGTGGTCGATGGCCTGCGGCCGCTGGAGGAGCAGCTGGAAGGCCTGCTCGATGAGCTCAATACCACGCTGCGGCCGCGGATCGAGAAGCCGGTGCGCGAGAAGCCCCTGCTGGCGATCAGCATCGCCGCCGGTGTGGGGCTGCTGGTGGGGCTGTTGCTCTCCTCCGGACGGCGTTCGGCATGAGTCGCTCCTCCTTCGGCAAGGTCACGGCGCTGATGGCGTCGGTGATGGACGTGCATGTCCGCCTCGCCATGCAGGAAGCCAGCAAGGAGAAGCGCCGCCTGATCGGCGGTGGCGTTTTTCTGGGCCTGGGACTGACGCTGCTGACCCTGGCGCTGGTGGCGAGCCAGCTGGTGCTGCTGTTCTGGCTGCATGAGCGCTTTGCCCTGGACTGGCTGGCCGCCGCCGCCGCCGTGGCGGCGATGGATCTGCTGCTGTCTGGCCTGTGCCTGCGGATTGGTGGGTTGATGCTCAAGGGGCCCTACTTACCCGAAACCACCGCGGGCCTGGCCCGCACCACCCGGGCGCTCACCGGGCGCTCCTGAAGGGAGCCGCCAGCTCAAGACAACTGGCCGCAGCTCTTCGCAGTGGTGTCGGCCCGGGATGATCCAGGGCCTGGCGTCGCCGGCCGGAAATCAACGAATTTCATACTTCAACCAGCGGCAGTCGAGGCCGCCATTGCTCACCGGCACCTTGCGGCTGGCCTTCATTTTGAGGGCACCGGTGAGTTCGGGATTGCCGCTCAGCAGCCATAGGGTCCAGCCGCCGCAGCGCTGCTTGAGCATCTGGCCCAGATCGGCGTAGAGCTGCTCGAGATCCTCCCCTTCCCCCAGCCGTTCGCCGTAGGGCGGGTTGCAGACCAGAATGCCGGCCTGCTCCGGCGGCTCGAAATCGCGGCCGTCCCCCTGCCGCAGGTTGATCCAGGACGCCAGGCCGGCGGCGCCCACATTGGCCTGGGCCTGGGCCAGCACCGCCGGATCGCGTTCCATACCGATCACCGGTGCCAGGGGGGTGCCATCGGCCAGGCTGCGGCGCTCCAGGGCCTGGGCGGCGGTCACCTCCTGCTGCCACAGCAGCGGGTCGAAATCGGGCCAGCGCTGCAGCGCGAAGGGCCGCGCCCGGCTCTGGCCATCGGCCTCCAGCCAGAAGCCCGGGGCCCGGCCCAGGGCCATGGCGGCGGCTTCGATCAGCAGGGTGCCGGAGCCGCAGAGGGGGTCGCACAGGGGCACATGGCCATCCCAGCCGCTGAGCGCGATCAGGCCGGCGGCCAGGTTTTCCTTCAGGGGAGCCAGTCCCATGGCGGCCCGGTAGCCGCGGCGGTGCAGGCTGGCGCCACCGCCATCGAGGCTGAGCACGGCCATCGCCTGGCCTTCTCCCCGGGCTTTGCTGCGGGGGCCGCCGCCGGGGCTCAGGTGCAGGTGCAGGCTCAGATCCGGATCGTCGAGATCGACGGAGGACCGTTCCCCCCAGTGCTGCCGCTGCCAGTCCACCAGGGCATTTTTCACCTGCAGGGCGCTGTAGTGGCTGTGGCTCAGCTCCCGGCTGCTGCCGCTGGCATCGACCCGGAAGCTGGTGTCCGGTGGCAGCCAGCGGGGCCAGTCGGCGGCGTCCTGGACGCCCCGGTACAGGGCCTGGCGATCGGCGCAGGGGAAGCGGGCCAGCTGGCGCAGGAAACGAAAGGGCAGGCGGGCCTGCAGATGCAGGCGGTAGAAGCCGGCCAGGTCGGTGCGCAGGGCCACGGCCCGCCGCAGGGGGCGTACCTCCTCGGCGTCCAGGGCGCTGAGTTCGGCCGCGGCCGCGTCTTCGAGGCCGGGGGGCACCACGGCGATGACGTCGAAGTTGGTGGAGGACTGGGCGGGCTGCTGCATCACTCCACTCTGCCCGTGGAAGCTCTGGGGGCAGGCCGTTCGACTCCGGAGCGGCCGCTGCACGGAGATTGGGGCCTGGAACAGGCAGTCATCGGTCTCGTGGCTCAGGGCGTCAGGATTCCGACCCCCGCGGCCCAGGCCGCTTCCGCCAAGTCGGTATCGCGGGTGGCGATCGGAAGTCGTAGCCGGAGAGCGAGCTCGAGGTAGGCCGCGTCATAACTGGTGAGCTGGAAGCGCAGCGCCAGGCTCAGCAGCGCGGCCGGCTGGGGGGGCGAGGCGTCGATGCGGATCGGCAAAAGGGCCACCTGCTCCACGATCTCGCAGCACATTGGTCAACTCCAGTTGCAGCAGCCACGGGGCGTGGGCATCGACCTCGGGGAGCAGCCCGGCCACCGCGTCGCTGTAGGGGCTGGCCTGGTTGGCGAGAAACCAGCCGCAGAGCACGGAGTTGTCCAGTACGAATGGGGTGGCTGGCATGGCCGGGTTCAATCCAGTCCCTCCCGGGCGATCACCCGCAGGTCGCCCTCCAGCAGACTGCCGGTCCGTAGCTGCTGCAGCCGCTCCAGCGCCTCCGCCACCTGCTCGCGACGCCCAGCCCGCCCATGGCGATGCCCGAAATCAGGCACCAGCCGCACCACCGGCACCCCCCGACGGGTGATGGCGATCTCCTCCCCCTGCTCCACCCGGGCCACCAGGGCCGAGAGCTGGTTCTTGGCTTCCGCCAGGGGAACCGCCAGCGTGGGTTGTCGTTGGGAGGCACCCGCGGGGGAGTCCGGCATGGCTGTTGTCTAGCTTGATTTTTATCAAAGCTAGCTTGATTGGTGGGCGTTCTTGCCTCCGGCTGCAAAGGGTCAGGGGAGCGTCCGGCGTGCTCGTCGCTGGGGCCAGCTCTCTGCCGCCCTCGGTTACGACAGTGCCGATCGGTTAATCGCCGCCACAGCCCTGGAGCATGGCCTCACCGTGGTGAGCCGCAACCTGCGGCCCCGTTCAGATCTGGCGCCTGAGCATGAACAGAGTGGCCATAAGAGCGGTGCGGAAGCTGGCCATAAATTCAAAACTTTTCGAAGTCCTACCCCCCCCCGAGGCGCCAAGCATCGGTGTGCTGCTGCCGACAGCGGCGGTGCGGGGGATCTGTTGCCGTTTTGGCGTAAGTCAGCTGCAGCCCACGGAGCCCGGCCTTGCCTGGCGCCATCGGGGGGATGGCCATCGCTGAAGGCCCATCGGCGCGCCATTCCCACCACCACGAACCCTTCGGACGGATCGGCCTATGCCCTCGCCTTGGCCACCGGGCTCGATCACCCCGTGGCCGGGCTGGGGCGCTGAAGAGCACCGCTCAGCCGGCCCCAAGGATGCAGAGGTTGGCGGCTACCGCGCCGGGCACCAGATCCAGCTCGATCCGCTGGTCAAACGTCACGAAGCGGCCCCCATGGGTTGCCGCCAAGGCCAGCCGATCCGCCACCCGAGCAGCGGGCTGGTGATTCGGATAAGCCGGCTGGGCCATGATCCGCACCACACCGTTCTCGGTGATCG
This sequence comes from Synechococcus sp. UW140, assembly GCA_945872185.1. Taxonomy (GTDB): domain Bacteria; phylum Cyanobacteriota; class Cyanobacteriia; order PCC-6307; family Cyanobiaceae; genus Cyanobium. The sequence goes on from CAMBZX010000045.1 coordinate 6,708, forward strand.
GACAGGTGGCCCAGCCGTGCCCCTGCTCCCGCGCCAGCCATTGCGTGGCCGCCTGGTGCAGCACGTGGCCCTGATCGAGCAGGGCGATCACCACGTTGATGTCGAGCAGGGCCCTGGCCATTCAGAGGCCGGCCTGATCGCGCAGCTGGTCGATCTGCTCGTTGGTGATCAGCTGGCCGGCTTCGGCCTGGAAGGGGCGAAACCCGGCCACGGCCGGGGTCGACGCTGATGGCCCCGTTGCGGTGCTGCCGCTGAGGGCTGCGCGCAGCAGGCGCGACACCATCTGCCCGGCCGAGGTGCCCTGCCGGCGGGCCAGATCCTTGGCGGCCGCCAGCACGTCGTCCTCGATGTCGAGCGTGGTGCGCATGGGGTAGGCGGAAAGGCCAGCTGGCGATCTTAGGTCGCATGAAAGCGTCTGCCCATCAGCGCATCAGTTGGGGGCGCGAAACCTGGTCGGACTCAGGTGTCGCCAACGGCCCCGGCTGGGCGCGTGGGGTGCGGATCGGTCACCCCTGCGTGCCTCCACGGCTGCGCCGGGCATGGGACGGGTCCGAGCCATCTTGGAAACGTTCGGTCATGCCCACTGGCGCTGGTGGCTCCGCCCATGGAGGCCGGTGCCATACTCCAGAAGTCGGTCTTCGGGCCGACTAGGTGGCTCACACCAGTGTTTCGGACAGCGGTTCGATTCCGCTCAGCTCCATTCCCCCGCTCCCGGTTCCGCCGGCAGCCATGCGGGGCTGCAATGGTTTCGACGGGGCATAAGGAGGGTGACTGAAGCCTGCTCGGTAAGAGCAAACCCGTAACAGCGAACAACATCGTTCGTTTCTCCCGTCAAGCCGCCCCTGTGGCTGCCTGACACTCTTAACGGAGACGGGGTGAGATCAGCCTTGTCACCCAAATGATCCATGGGGCCTGGAAGGGCCCTTTTAATTGGCTTTGGCTAAGTTTGAGCTCGGTAAGTTTGCCTTGGTAAAGGTTGCCTTGGCAAAGGTTATTGGCGCAACGATTGCTTGGTGAGGGATTTTTTCTTGCCTGGTGCATGCTCTGGGGCGAGTGATGGGCAGGCAAGCGAACCTCGGGATCCAGGATGTTCTGAGCTCTAAGGATCTGTTGCCGAAAACTTGTCGTATGACGCAAGCAGCAGGTGGACACGATTGCTTTGTTGTGGCCTGAGATCCGCTGCCGGCGGGGAGCGGGGCAGGGCGGTCTGCCGATCAAGGGGCGCAGTCCGTTCCAGGCCCAGAGCGATCCAGCGGCAGCGGTTCAGGGGGTGCCTGGGCTCGCAGGGGTGCGGCTGGGAGAGGGGAGCTTGAGCGTGTTGGTGCTGGTCGGAGGGCCCTGGCTCTGGCTGGCACTGTTCCCGAAGCCCGCAAAGCCACTCCAAATGGCCAGTTCCTCCAGGCTCTGCATCCCCTCGAGCCGTTGCTTGCCATGCACCCAGGTGGGGTAGGCCTGCACGCCGGCGGCATTGCACTGGTCAGCTCCAGCCTGATCTTTGGCGCATTCCACGTAGGGCAAGCGATCGCCGGCCTGCTGGCCAAAAAGGTTCTTCTGGCGGAAGCAGTGGGTGCACCAGTAGGCGCCGTAGAAGATCGCCCCCTGCTGGCGCAGGTGCTCGGCGAGGGCGAGCTGCTCCGCGGTGGAGGGCTTCAGGGCTTGCCCCAGGCTGGGGGTGGTGCTTGGCCCGGGGATCGGGGCGCTGGGCTGGGCTGCCGCTTGGGAAGGGGGGAGAGCTGTGGTTGGTTGGCCAGCCTGGCCCGGGCTGGCCAACCCCAGCAGCGGGACGAGGGCCGCGAACAGCAGGGAGTGGCCGGGACGGAGGAATGGGCCCATGAAGGCAGCTGTGCAACTGAATTTTGATTGAAATCTAGGAAGCCTGGTGGCGTACGGCCTTCCGCCCTTGCTGGCGGTCTCGCTGGCCCCCAGGGACTGAGACAATGCAGCCACAGGGCCCCGGCTGATGAGCGTCAACGGCTACCGCGACTATTTCAAAGTGCTCGGTGTCGAGCGTGGCGCCGATGCCGACACGATCAAGCGATCGTTCCGTAAGCTCGCCCGCCAGTACCACCCGGACGTCAACCCTGGCGACAAGGAAGCCGAGGCCCGCTTCAAGGAAATCAGTGAGGCCAATGAAGTCCTCTCCGATCCTGATAAGCGCCGGCGCTATGAGCAATTCGGCCAGTACTGGAATCAGATGGGCAGCGCCGGCGGTGGTGGTGCCGGGGCTGATGTTGATTTCGGCCGCTACGGCAACTTCGACGACTTCGTCAACGATCTGCTCGGTCGCTTCGGCGGCGCGCCTGGCGGTTTCGGTGCCGGCGGCTTCCCTGGCGGCTTCACCGGGCCCGGCGCTGGTGGCCGTGGCGCCCCGATCAATCTTGATGCCGAGGCCAGCATCAACCTGCCCCTCGGCGAGGCCTTCCGCGGCTGCGAGCGCACTCTCGCCGTCAATGAGGAGCGGGTGCAGGTGCGCATTCCGGCGGGGGTGAAGGACGGCAGCCGCCTGCGACTCAAGGGCAAGGGCAATCTCCAGCCCGGCACCGGCCGCCGTGGTGATCTTTATCTCACCCTCAAACTCCAGTCCCATCCCGTCTGGCGCCTGGACGGCGACCAACTGCGGGCCGAGCTGCCCCTGAGCCTTGATGAACTGGCCCTTGGCGGCGAAGTACGGGTGGCCACCCCCGATGGCGAGGCCACGGTGCAGGTGCCGCCCGGCATGAGCCTGGGCCGCAGTCTGCGGCTCAAGGGCAAGGGCTGGCCGCTCAAGGAAGGCCGCGGCGATCTGCTGCTGACGCCGATCCTGAAGCTGCCGGACACCCTCAGCGACCAGGAGCGCCAGCTGCTGGAGCAACTGCGTCAGGCCCGCAGCGCCGACCCCCGCCAGGGCTGGATCGCTGCCGCCCGGCTCTGATCCGCCGCCGGTCTGATCCCTAGGATCCGGCCAGAGCGAACCTCCCCATGGAACTCACCTACCGTCCGCGCCGGCTGCGGCGGACTCCGGCGCTGCGGGCCCTGGTGCGGGAACACCACCTCGCCCCCACCGATTTCATCTATCCGCTGTTCGTGCATGAGGGCGCCACGAACGAGCCGATTGGCGCCATGCCCGGTGCCAGCCGCTGGAGCCTGGAGGGTCTGGTGGATGAGGTGGGCCGCGCCTGGGATCTGGGCATCCGCTGCGTGGTGCTGTTCCCCAAGGTGGCCGATGGGCTCAAAACCGAGGATGGCGCCGAGTGCTTCAACGAGCACGGCCTGATTCCGCGGGCGATCCGCCGGCTCAAGGAGGTTCACCCCGGCATGGCGATCATGACCGATGTGGCTCTCGATCCCTACTCCTGTGACGGCCACGACGGCATCGTTTCGGCTGACGGGGTGGTGCTCAACGACGAAACGGTGGAGATTCTCTGCCGCCAGGCCGTGGCCCAGGCCCGGGCCGGTGCCGATCTGATCGGCCCCAGCGACATGATGGACGGCCGGGTGGGCGCCATTCGCGAAAGCCTGGATGAGGAGGGCTTTGAGCATGTGGGGATCATCAGCTACACCGCCAAATACGCCTCCGCTTACTACGGCCCCTTTCGCGAGGCCCTTGATTCAGCCCCGCGCGCCTCATCCGGAAAGCCGATTCCCAAAGACAAGTGCACGTATCAGATGGATGCGGCCAATGGCCGCGAGGCCCTCACCGAAGCCCTGCTCGATGAGCAGGAGGGGGCCGACATTTTGATGGTCAAGCCCGGCCTGGCCTATCTCGATATCATTCACCGTCTGCGGGGCGAAACCGAATTGCCGATCGCTGCATATAACGTCAGCGGTGAGTACGCCATGGTGAAGGCTGCTGCCGAGCGGGGCTGGATCGATGAGCGGGCGATCGTGCTGGAAACCCTGATGTGTTTCCGTCGGGCCGGCGCCGATCTGATTCTCAGCTACCACGCCTGTGATGCGGCCCAGTGGCTGAAGGCCGGCTGAGCCGCTGCCGCGCCGATCTGGCGATCGCCGGCTTTCTGGCCTTCATCACGGTGATCGCCAACGCCAGCGGTAGTTCCTACGTGCTCTTTCCCGAGCTGGGCGCCCTGGGCTGGGTGATTTTCAGCGATGCCCGCCATCCCTGGGCTCGCTCGCCGGTGCTGCTGATGCTCACCCCTTTTCTGGCGGCTTTGCAGGGGCTGTGGATCACGCGACACCTGGCCTATGGCCCTGTGGCCGTGCTGCTTGATGTGGGTCTCAGCCTGCTGCTGATCGCGGCCCTGCGGTCGCCGATCGTGCCGGCCCTCTCGGCCGGCTTGCTGCCGCTGGCGCTGGACATCCGCACCTGGACCTATCCGTTCGCGATCCTGATCGGTACCGGGGGTCTGGCCCTGGTCAGCCTCTGGCGCGCGCGCCGGGCCCGGGACGGCGTGCCCCAGCCTGCGGACGCCCCGCCTCCAGTCCTGTGGTCGCTCCGGGGCCCAACCCAGCCCCTGCCGCTCCTGAGGGATTGGTTGTGGCCGTTCGGGCTGTTCCTGCTGGGCGGCCTGCTGCTGGTGCGGCTGATCGGTTCGCCGCTGGTGCTGTTCCCGCCCCTGCTGGTGATCGCCTTTGAAATGCTCGTGCGCCGGCAGCACTGCCCCTGGCGCGGCCGCTATGGCGGCATGGTGTTGGCGACCAATGCCGCTGCCGTGGTGGGTCTGGTTTTGGTGAAGCTGCTGGGGGTGGTGCCGGTGGCGGTCTTCCTGGCGGTGCTGGTCACCCTGGCGCTGTTGCGGCTGCTGCGGTTGTCGTTTCCTCCGGCCCTCGGCCTGGCCTTGCTGCCGTTCGTGATCCCCCAGCCGCCGCTCAGCTATCCGCTGTTCACCCTCGCCGGCAGCCTCTGGTTGCTGCTGGTAGTGGCCCTGCACGAGGCTCTGGCTGGCCCGGACGCCGGGGGCGGTGATGCCGATGGTCATGCTGGCGCTGAGGGGTCCAGCGATGGCGCGACAGGAACCGCTTGAATGGCTGCAGCGATGGGGCGGCGGAGATGGCCATGAGTCGGCTGGGCCATGTGGCGGTGCGGGTGCAGGACATGGCGCGTGCCAAGGCCTTCTACCAGGCTCTGGGGCTGCGGCTCACCTGGGATGCGGACGACTGGGCCTATCTGCAATCGCCGGCCAATGGGGATGGCATCGCCCTGCTGAGCCCCGCGTACACCGCCGCCGGCCCCCACTTCGCCTTCCACTACGAGGAGCGCGCCGAGGTGGATCAGGTGCACGACCGACTGGAGGCTCAGGGCCACAGTGTCGGGCCGGTGCATGACCATCGCGATGGCACCGCCTCCTTTTATCTGCAGGATCCGGAGGGGAACTGGCTGGAGCTGCTCTATGAGCCTGCTGCCGGGATCCCCTCCAATGTGGGCGCAGCCGCGATTCCGCCTTGGAAGGCGGTTTCTGCCACTGAGCCCGTCGGGCCCTCGCAGCCGCCTGCTGCGCCTGGGGCCGCGTGAATTCGGCGTCCGTCGCCGCGCCTGGGGCCGGGGAGCTGCCCCGGGAGCCTTCCCTCGGGATCGCCAGGGAGGAGCCCGAGCTCGTGCCCCCAGGCGGGGGTGCCAACCCGCTGCTGCTCCAGCCTTCTGATCAGCTCCCGGGCGACTCCCCCGTTCCCTTGGCTGTTGCGTCTGCTCCGGGGGGCGCGGCGGCGCCCAGGCTCGAGATCCCTGCTGGGCTGCCAACCGAGTCCCTGGTGGCGTCCGCCATCGTGTCTCTGGACCCATTGCCGCCGGAGGCCCTGGATCCACTCCCCCAACCGCTCCTTGCCGCAGCCACGGCACTGACGATGGGCGAGAACCCAGGCCGTAACCCAGACAGCTCCAGGAGCCGGACCCAAGAAGCGTCTGCGGTCGAGGTTCCCCGGGAGAGCGGGCTGGACCGTCCAGAGCGGCGGACTGCGCTGTCCCTGCCAGGGCCACAAGCTCGTTCGCCTTTGGCGCCCGCCGTTGCCGGGCTCGTCCCGGGGGTTATCCAGGCGCCCAGCCGGGAGCCTGCCATCGAGCTGGAGACCCTGGCCCTGCTGGAGTGGCCCCGGCTGGCGGCCCACCTGGCCAGCTTCGCCAGCACCGGCGCCGGCAGCCGCCATTGCCGCGCCTTGCCCTTGCCCGGCGATCGCCAGGCCAGCGAGCGGCTGCTGGCCGAAACCACCGAGCTGCTGGGCCTCGATGGCCTGGTGGAGGGGGGCCTCAGTTTCCAGGGGGCCGCCGACATCGCCGCCACCGTGAGCCTCTGTGCCAAGGGTGGCTGCGCCGGCGGCGAGGAGCTGCTGGCCCTGGCCGGCACCCTGGCCACGGCCCGGCGGTTGCGGCGCCAGATCGACGATGGCGAGTTGCGGCCCGTCTGCACGGCGCTGGTGGCGGAGCTGCGCACCTTGCCGGAGCTGGAGCAGCGGCTGCACTTCTGCCTCGAGGAAGGCGGGCGGGTGGCCGATCGCGCCAGTGCGGCCCTGGCGGGCCTGCGGCGCCAGTCGCTGGCGGTGCGCTCGGAGCGGCGCGAACGTCTGCAGGAGTTGCTGCGTCGCTACGGGCCCCTGCTGCAGGACACGGTGGTGGCCGAACGCAGCGGCCGGCCGGTGCTGGCGGTGAAGGCCGGTGCGGCCTCCCAGGTGCGGGGCCTGGTGCACGACAGCTCTGCCTCCGGCAGCACCGTTTTCATTGAGCCCCAGGCCGTGATTGGCCTCGGCAATCGGCTGCGGGAGCTGCAGGGGCAGGAACGGGAGCTGGAGCGGGCCCTGCTGCTGGAACTCAGTGGCCTGGTGGGAGCGCAGGCGCCGGCCCTGGAGCAGTTGCAGCGGATCCTGGTGCGCCTCGATGCGGGTCTGGCCCGGGCCCGCTATGGCGCCTGGCTGGGGGCAGTGCGGCCCCAGTTGGCGGCAGCGGCCGAGGCGGCCTTTGAGTTGCGTGATCTACTCCATCCCCTGCTGCTCTGGCAGCATCGCCGCGAAGGGGGCGCGGCGGTGGTGCCGGTGACGGTGCGCGTCAGCCCGGAGCTGCGGGTGGTGGCGATCACCGGCCCCAACACCGGCGGCAAGACGGTGACGCTCAAGAGCGTGGGCCTGGCGGCCCTGATGGCCCGCGCCGGCCTGTTTCTGCCCTGCAGCGGCACGCCGCGGCTGCCCTGGTGCGGCCAGGTGCTGGCCGACATCGGCGATGAGCAGTCGCTGCAGCAGAACCTCTCCACCTTCAGCGGCCACATCCGTCGCATCGCCCGCATCCTCAGAGCGCTGGAACCAGGCGGCTCCGCGGCCGTGGCCGGCCCTGAGGCCGGTGCTCCTGAAGCCCGCGACATCGAGGTTGGCACCACCGAGTCTGCCGATCAGCCCTCCGCTGCAGCGGCCCAGCGGGGTGCCTCCCTGGTGTTGCTCGATGAGGTGGGGGCCGGCACCGATCCCACCGAGGGTGCGGCCCTGGCGGCGGCGCTGCTGCGCCAGCTGGCGGATCGGGCCCGGCTCACGATCGCCACCACCCACTTCGGCGAGCTCAAGGCCCTCAAATACGCCGATTCCCGCTTCGAAAATGCCTCGGTGGCCTTCGATGTCGAAACCCTTTCCCCCACCTATCGGCTGCAGTGGGGCATCCCGGGCCGCAGCAACGCCCTGGCGATCGCCAGCCGCCTCGGTCTTGATGCAGCGGTGTTGCAGGCGGCGGCGGCCCAGCTGGAGCCTGGCGGTGAAGGTGATGTGAACCGGGTGATTGAGGGGCTGGAGCAGCAGCGCCTCCAGCAGCAGGAGGCGGCCGAGGCGGCGGTGGAGTTGCTGGCCCGCACCGAGCTGCTGCATGAGGAATTGCTGGCTCGCTGGCAGCAGCAGAAGGAGCAGAGCGCCGAGATCCAGGAGCAGCGGCGCCAGCAGCTGGAGCGCTCGATCCGCGAAGGGCAGGGGGAGGTGCGGCGGCTGATCAAGCGCCTGCGCCAGGGCGGGCGAGCCGGCGGCCGCGAGGCGGCGGAAACGGCGCGCCAGGCGGGGCAGCGGCTCAAGCGGCTCGAGGCGGAGCATCGCCCCCAGCCGGAGCGCCGTGAGCACGGCGGCTGGCGGCCGGCGGTGGGCGAGCGGGTGCGGCTGCTGGCCCTGGGCAAGGCGGCCGAGGTGCTGGCGATCACTGCCGATGGCCGTGAATTGACGCTGCGCTGCGGGGTGCTGCGCACCACGGTGCCGCTGACGGCGATCGAAGGGCTCAATGGTGAAAAACCGGCGCCGCCGGAGCCGGCCCAACCCCAGGTGCAGATCCGCAGCCGCCGCAATCCGGCCAGCCGCGGCCCCCAGATGCGCACCGAGGCCAACACGGTGGATGTGCGCGGCCTGCGGGTGCATGAAGCCGAGGCGATGGTGGAGGAGCATCTGCGCAGCGCCAATGGCCCCCTGTGGGTGATCCACGGCATCGGCACCGGCAAGCTCAAGCGCGGCCTGCGCGACTGGCTGGAAAGTGTGCCCTACGTGGAGCGGGTGGTGGATGCGGAGAAGGGCGACGGCGGCGCGGGTTGCAGCGTGGTGTGGGTGTTGTGAGCGGGCGGAACTGCACAGCTCTGTTTCCATGCCAGGCCCTGATCGGCGAGTGCGGTCCAGGCCAGCCTTTCCCGCATAGCGTTCTGAGACCGGAGGAGCGCTTTGGCTGATTCAGAGTTGCGCTGGCGCCAACGGCTTGAGAACCTGCAGCGCGCCCTGAGCCAGCTGAAGGCCGCCTTAGCGGCTTTGTCTGCCGAGCCCACGAACGAGGTGATCGGCATGGCGGTGATCAAGGGTTATGAGCTGAGCTTCGAGCTGGGCTGGAAAACCTTGAAGGATCTGCTCAGTCACGAGGGCATCGATGCCTTGGTCCCGCGCGAAGTGCTGCGCCAGGCGTTTGCCTATGGCCTGCTGCCGGACGGCCAGCTCTGGATCGACATGCTGGAGCAGCGCAACCTGATGGCCCACACCTACGACGTGGAACGCGCCCGTCTGGCCCTGGCCTTGATCCGTGAGCGCTATGCCCCGGCGCTGCTGACGCTGGCGGCCGACCTGGAGGGGCGGCGATGAGTGAGGCGACGGAACGGAGCGGTCTGCCGCCGCGGACGTTGGCGGAGATCGCGACGGTGCTGCGGCGCTACCCCGAGATCCGCTGGGTCAAGCTTTACGGCTCGCGGGCCCTCGGGCGGCAGCGGCCAGGTTCCGACATCGATCTGGCCTTCAGCGCTCCGCAGGATTGCAGTGCGGCCCTGGCGGGCGCGTTTGAGGAGCTGCCCATCCCCTACCGGGTCGATGTGACCCATTGGGAGAGTCTTCGGCATGAGGGGCTCCGCCGTCATATCGCCTCGTACGGGGTGCCGCTCTGGGGTGTGCCGGAGGACCGGACCAACAACCGCTGATGTTCGGGCCAAACCCCAGCCCGTCGCCGCTTCACCAGGTCGGGATCGCGATCGTCGGCTTACGCCGTTGGTGTGATCCATGGCAGCTCCAATCTTGGAGGTCCGCACCCCTCCCCCCAGCGGATCGCTCCGGCCCCATAGGCCATCCATGGGGTCCAGGTCCGACCGTCACGAAGTCATGAAAGCCCTGGACATTGCGCCCCGATGGCGAGCCCCAGCAGCAGGGCATCGCAGCTGAGCGGCAGCTCCGCCAGGGGCCACGCCTGCTGACCATGGCGGATGATGGCGCTGTTCCCCTTGGCTTAAGACAGGGGAACCCGGTGGAACGGCTCACGCCGGAAGCGCCGATAGACATCAAAGTCGCTGTCCAGAGAGAGGATCTCGGCGATGTCCAGCCGCTCCGAGAGTGTCACCAAGGTGAGATCGGCGAAATCCCCGGGCAGATCGGCGTAGCGCTGGTTGAGTTCGGCAATACGGGTGTAATCCTCTGGAAGCAGGTTGATCGCGGCGATGCCACCGCGGCTGACCGCTCCAAGCAGGTGGTTCTGAGCGGCGAGAACCCGGCGATCCCTGGGATCCCCCAGCAACCAGAGCACCTCGGCGATGCAGATCGGCGAGGTGATCAGTTGGGCGGCGTTCTGATCAAAGAAGGCCAGCACCGCCTGATGCAGGGGCTCCTGCTCCTGGTAATAGTTGAGCAGTACGCCCGAATCGATCAGGATCCGCCGCATCAGCGCCGCTCCAGCCGGCGCGCCTGGAGATGCTCGGTGAGCAGCCGGCGCCGTTCCTGGCGTTCGGCGCTGCCGGATGGCAGGGTGTCGAGAAAGTGATCGGGATGGCCGCCCAGCTGCTCAGTGATCGAGGGGGATGGCCTGCGCTGTTGCCAGCGATCGCGGATCAGCTGGCGGATGAGGGTGCTCTTGTCCTGGCCTGTGGCGTCCAGAAGCTCCTGGAGGCAGCGTTCGGTTTCGCTGTCCAGCCTGACGGTGAGTGGCATGGCCTTCAGGTCGAACGCCGTATGACGATTGGTCTGAGTGTATGACGATCCCCGGGGTGCAGCCTGGGTCGGGCGGTGTCCTGCCGTGAGGCCGTGGCCTCAGGAGTCCCGCAGCTGCCACTGATCTGGTGGAGGTAATCCTTATCGGAGGAGGAAGCGGAGCGACTTCAGGACCGACGTTTCCGAAATCTTTTGAGCAGATCTGACCAGCTCTTCTGCCACTCCTGCAACAACGATCGCCTCGAGCCGGGGCGCACCGCCAACGCTGCAAAGCCGAACGCCAAGGCCAGGCAGGCGATGGCATTGCGGATCAGGTCGGGCAAGAGGCGCCAGGGATCGGCCGGGGGTGTGGCCTGGCGTTCGCGGGCGATCTGCTGCTCGGCTTGATCGAGCACGGCAGCCACCTGGGCCTTGAGCAGCGGCAACGGTTGGGCCAGATCGGCGGGGCCGAGCACCGGGCCCTGCAGGCGCTGCAGCTGTTGGTTGATCTCCTCGTTGCTGTTGGCACTGACCACGGCCTTGCGCAACACCACCAAGCGCCGTTCGGCGCCATTGATGCGGGAGCTCTGGGCGCTGCTGGCGGAGCGGCTCTGCTGCAGCCCCGCCACCCCCTGCAGCGGCACCAGCAGCAGAAAGCCCAGGGCGGCGGCCACGGCCAGCTGGCTGCAGAGCTGCAGGCGGTTTTTGAGCTGCGGATCATGGGGCCCCAGCTCCGCGGCAATCTTGAGCAGGGCCAGCCCCAGCAAGGCAAAGGGAGCACCGTTGATCAGGCTGCCCGCCAACCGCAGCTGCCAGGCGGGATTGAGCAACTGCACCGCCCACAGGGCCCCCGCCACCAGGGAGGCAAACAGCACGAAGAGCACCAGCGCCACCACGCTCAGGCCAGGGGCCGAGAGGAGCACGGGGGCGCCGGAGCGGGATGATTCGGAGCTGGGGGGCATGGCAGGACTCAGGGATGGCGAGAGCCGCCCATTGCTGCGGCCACAAAAAAGCCCCGCCAATGGCAGGGCCGCGAATGAAATCAGGGCTGTAATCAGGCCTGGGGCGGGGTGATCAAAGGAGCGGCAATGCGCTTGCGCAGGCGGCGGCTCCAGCCGAAGGCGGCAGCGGCACCGAAGAGGGGCAGGGGGCCGGGAACAGCTGCGGCTGGTGCGCCAAGGATCACCTGGATCGTCTCACTGGTGCCGGTGAGGGACCAAGTGCCGATCAGGCCCGTTGTGGTGAAGCCGAGGCCTGCAAGGGTTGCGCCATTGAACGTGGCGCTGCTGACAATTGGAGTATTTGAGTTATATGTAGGATCAATTCCAAAACCAGAAATAGAGCCTTGAACGAGAGCTGATATTCCAGAAACGTTTGACGCACCGAATGCGGAGACACTTCCGTCGAAGGAGGTGGGACCCATTATATCGTAAATCAAAAGACTTACGTTATTCGGGCCAGTGCACACAAGTGCTTCAATCGAATAAATTGCCCCCTGAGA
>CAMBZX010000046.1 GCA_945872185.1 Synechococcus sp. UW140
GATGTCGTCCTGGGAGAGGAGTTTGCCTTCGAAAAGGCCCCCCTTCATTTCCGACTTCTTGGCGTCCTTCTGGAAGGACTGCACGGCCTTCACCGCACCGCCCACATCCCCTTTGACAAGGATGAAAGCGTTGGTGCCGGTGAGCAGGGATTCGAGTTCCGACCAGGTGCTGTCGCCATCAATGGCCCGGCGCATCAAGGTGTTCTTGGTCACCTTGCAGACGCCGTTGGCGGCCTGGAGACGGATCCGAAGATCGGTCATCTCCTTGATGGTGAGGCCCTTGTAATCAAGGACCAGCGCCATTTCGGCTTCACCGAGGAGCCCTTTGAGCTCTTCGACGATCTGTTGCTTGTTCTCCAGCGTGCGGCCCATGGGAGGAGGTACGGATCGAGAGGAACAAGCCGGGACGCGACCCAGAAACCCTGGTGGGTCCGCCGCCGGAGAATCCGGAAGCGCTTCGAGGCCGCTGCATGCTCCGCTCCGTCGGGGGTCATCCCCCTCCCGGGCCAAAACCTGTCGCGTGCACCTCGGCAGGACTTACACACCTGGAACGTCGGAGAATCCGGCGAACACCAGGGCGACCTGCTGTCTTGGGTAGGGCGCGTGCCCATCTGGCAAAAGCCAGTTTAAGATCTTACAGGCTCACTCCCTGGCCAGGAAACTGCGCAACCGCTCACTGCGGGGATCGCCAAACACCGCCTCGGGTGCCCCCTGCTCCTCGATCAGGCCGTTGTTGAAGAACAGCACCCGGTTGGAGACCTCGCGCGCGAAACGCATCTCATGGGTGACCACCAGCATGGTCTTGCCGGTTTCGGCCAACAGGCGCATCACCTGCAGCACCTCGCCCACCAGCTCGGGGTCCAGGGCACTGGTGGGTTCGTCAAACAGCATCACCTCCGGGTTCATGCAGAGGCTGCGGGCGATCGCCACACGCTGCTTCTGCCCCCCGGAGAGCTGGCCGGGATAAGAGTCGCCTCGCTGGCCCAGACCCACCTGCTCCAGGTGAAGCCGGGCCCGCTGCTGACATTCGGCCAGCGGCAGCTTGAGCACCTGCCGCGGCGGCAGGATCAGGTTCTCCAGCACCGTCAGGTGAGGAAAGAGATTGAACTGCTGAAACACCATGCCGACGCGCAGCCGCAACTGCCGCAGCTGGCGCCAGCCCAGTGCGCTGCCGGCAACATCGTGACCCATCACGCACAGCTGTCCGCGCTCAAAGCTCTCGAGCCGATTGAGGCAGCGCAGAAAGGTGCTCTTGCCACAGCCCGATGGACCGATGATGGAGACCACATCACCCGCCTGCACCTCGACGCTCACCCCCTGGAGCACTGCCAGCTCGCCATAGCTTTTGTGCAGATCGGTGCACGAAAGCATTGGATTCGGGGCAAATGTGCCGATCATTCGGACATCACGGGGCAAGGCGGCGCAGGCCATGGGCAGACGATCGTGGGCCAGTATCGAGCGATTCGGCCGCTGGCGCCGCGCTTTTGTTGTGGTTCTCACGGGGCTGCTGGCGGCCGGCCTGTTGAGCGGCCTGTTGGGCGGTTGGATTAGCGGACTCGGTGGATGGGCCCTGGCAGCTCCCCGAACTGCCACCGGCGCAGCCTGGAAGGTGGGCACCGATCCCACCTTTCCGCCGTTTGAGCTGCGCGACAGCAGCAACGGCCAGGTCACCGGTTTTGATCTTGATCTGATCAAGGCGATCGGCCAGGAAGCTGGCCACCCGATCCAGGTGGTGCCCATGCCCTTTGATGGCATCATTCCGGCGCTGCAAGCGAACAGCATCAACGCGGCGATCAGCGCGATCACGATCACCGCACAGCGCGCGCGATCGATCGACTTCAGCCGCCCCTACTTCAAGGCCGGGCAAGCCATTGTCGTGAGGGTCAAAGGACCTTCGTACACCAGCCTGGAGCAGCTCAAGGGTCGGCGCATCGCCGTGCAGATCGGCACCACCGGCGCCATCGCCGCCGCCAGGGTCCCCGGAGCGCAGGTCAGCAGCTTCGATTCCACGCCTCTGGCCCTGCAGGAACTGGCCAACGGCAATGCCGATGCCGTGGTGAGTGACGTACCCGCCATCCTCTATGCGGTTCAGCAGGCCAATCTCACCGGCCTGCGCATCTCGGGCGAAAACCTCAGCACCGAGTACTACGGCATCGCCCTGCCAACCCGTTCACCCATCACAGCCCAGATCGACGCAGCCCTCGTCAGCCTGATGGAGAGCGGTCAATATGCCGAAATTTACCGCCGCTGGTTTGACGCCGAACCGCCCACCCTGCCCCCGTCGGCGCCGGTGCTGAAGGAGAAGGCCTCGGCCCTGGCCGGCCTCAATGTCCAGACATTGGCTCAGAACCTGCTCAAGGGCGCTGGCATCACCCTGCTGCTGACTGTGCTGGCGTTCAGCTTCGGACTGATCGGTGGCACCGCCCTGGCCATGGTGCTGCAGGCGCCCTGGCCCCTGGCTCACCGCCTCTGCCGCCTCAACATCGACTTCTTTCGCGGCACGCCGATGCTGGTGCAGCTGTTTCTGATCTATTTCGGCCTGCCGGCCCTGCTGCAAAATCTCGAAATCGGCTTCACGATCGATCGCCTGCCAGCAGCCGTGACCGCCTTGAGCCTCAACGTGGCGGCCTACCTGGCCGAAACCCTACGCAGCGGCATTGAGTCGATCGACCGCGGCCAGTGGGAAGCAGCCGACGCTCTGGGATTCAGCCCGCTGGAGCGCATGCGCTTTGTGATCGCTCCCCAGGCAATCCGTCGGGTGTTGCCGCCCCTGGCCAATGAATTCATCACCCTGATCAAGGACACCAGCCTGGCGGCCGTGATCGGCTTTGACGAGCTGTTCCGCCAGGGCCAGCTGATGGTGGCTACCACCTATCGGGCCTTTGATATCTACATTGCAGTGGCGCTGGTGTATCTGGTGATGACCACCAGCGCCTCCGTGATCTTCAAGCAGCTCGAAAGGCGGCTCAGCCTTCCTGCTTGATGTCCTGCAGGGCGGTGAAGTCGACCTGAACAGAGGGGCCCATGGTGGAGGTGACATACAGGCTCCTCCAGTAGCGGCCCTTGGCGCCGCTGGGCTTCTGGCGATCGATGGTTTCCTGCAGGGCCTTGAGGTTGTCGAGCAGCTTGGCCGCATCGAAGCTGGCCTTGCCGAAGCGCACGTGCACGATGCCGGCGCGGTCAGCTCGGAACTCCAGCTTGCCCGCCTTGAACTCGTTGATGGCACCAGCCAGGTCGGTGGTGACGGTGCCGGCCTTGGGGTTGGGCATCAGGCCGCGCGGACCGAGCACCCGACCGAGCTTGGCCACTTTGGGCATCATGTCCGGGGTGGCGATCAGCAGATCAAAATCCATGGCACCGCCAGCGATCTGATCCACCAGCTCCTCATCGCCGGCTAGGTCGGCACCGGCGGCCTTGGCCTCGGCCACCTTCTCGCCCCGGGCGATCACGGCGATGCGGATGGTCTGGCCGGTGCCGTGGGGCAAGGCAACGGTTGTACGCAGCTGCTGGTCGGTGTACTTGGGATCAATGCCGAGGCGCACATGGGCCTCGACCGTTTCATCGAAACGGGCGTTGGCATTGGCCTTAACCAGCTCAATCGCCTCGATCGGCTCGTAGCTGCGATCTTCGACCTTGGCGACAAGGGCGGAATAACGCTTGGAAACTTTGGGCATAACAGAAATGGGGTACAGGCGACCGGATGGTCTCCCCCGATGGGGTGAACAAGTGGGAATAAACCACCACTGAACCCTGGGGCCCGGTGGTGGGGAGGCGGCGCGTCCTGGTGGCGCAGCTCAGTCGTTGACGGCGACGCCCATGTTGCGGGCGGTGCCTTCAATGATGCGCATGGCCGACTCGACGCTGCTGCAGTTGAGATCGGGCAGCTTGGTCTTGGCGATCTCCTCGAGCTGGGCCCGACTGATCGCACCGACCGATCCCTTGGCGGAGGTGGCAGCACCCTTATCGATGCCTGCCGCCTTGGAGATCAGCACCGAAGCGGGCGGGGTCTTGGTGATGAAGGTGAAGCTACGGTCTTCAAAGACCGAGATCTCCACCGGAATCACATAGCCGGCCTTGTCCTGGGTGCGGGCGTTGTATTCCTTACAGAACGCCATGATGTTGACCCCGTGCTGGCCGAGGGCAGGACCCACCGGCGGCGCGGGGTTGGCTTTGCCGGCATTGAGGGCCAGCTTGATCACGGCTACGACTTTCTTGGCCATCGGCTGGGCTGAGAAGACGCACACCCTTGCGGAGGTGCGGGACGGGAAAGCTCCGGCTAAGGAGCGTGGACGGATTTCCCTGAGGGGGGAACAGGCGACCGTACACCCCGGCGGGATGGACATTGGACGCTGCGCCCTGAGGGGAGCCTGCGGATCACCCCGCCCGAGGGGAGGTGTGGGCTGGTGAAGATCCCGGGGGTCTGCACCACAAGGGCCATCCTCCGCAGGGAGACGGCCGCGGTAACGCCGATCAGTTCTGTTTGCTGATCTGGGAGAACTCGAGCTCCACCGGGGTTTCCCGGCCGAAGATCGACAGCAGGGCCTTGAGCTTGCTGCGCTCGCCGGACACTTCGATCACCTCGCCCTGGAAGTCCTTGAACGGACCAGCCGTGACCAGGATCTGATCGCCTTCGGCCAGGTCGACTTTGACCACAGGCTTTTTCTCGGCGGCCCGCTTGAAGATGCGACCCACCTCATCGCGGCTCAGGGGCCGGGGCTTGATGTGGCCGCGGGCCTTGCCGGTGGCCCGGCGGTCCTCCGCCCCGACGAAGTTGATGACGTTGGGGGTACTGCGCACGGCCATCATCGTGTCCTCATCAAGGACCATCCGCACCAGCACGTAGCCCGGGAACACCTTCTCCTCGATCGACTGGCGGCTGCCGTCCTTCTTGAGCTTCATCCCCGGGGTCTGGGGGATTTCAATCTCGAGGATGCGGCTGTCAACGCCAAGGGTGACGGCCCGCTGCTCCAGGGTGGCCTTCACCTTCTTCTCACAGCTGGAGGCCACCTGCACCGCATACCAGCGGGCCACCTGGGGCTTCTCCTGGGCCGCCGGGGCTTCGGCCACCCCTGTATCGAGCACAGGGGCGGGATCGAAGTCCTCGGCAGGGGGCAGCCCCAGGCCCTCCTGAACATCCAGATCGCTTTCAGGCACGGCACTCACGGAAGGAAACATCAACTGAACACCTGCAGGGAGACCCAGCGGTAAAAGCGATCGAGAGCGGCGATCGCCGCCGCCGACAACCCCACCATCAAAATCACAGCGATCGACTCACTGAAGAGTTGCTGACGGCTGGGCCAGACCACCTTGCGCAGCTCGGCGAGGATGGCCGCAATGAAGCCACCAGCCACCGGCGCCTCAGGCGCGGACTCCGGCTCGGCAACGGCACTCTCGCTGACAGGACCGGTGACACCGGTGATGCCGGCACGTTCGGCGTCGCTCTGGGTGGATCCGGAAGGGGTGATCTGGGCCACGGTTGAGGTGCCACTGCGAAGTGGCAAAGCCACGGAGGGGAGTTCCGTCGAGGCCCTCAGGCTTCGACAAACGATCACCCTACCGGATGTGCCTACGCCTCACCCCCCAGGACGGCGCCAGGAGCGGGGCTGGCGCTGTCCTGGAGACGGCTGAACAACCCCGTAGCAGACCTGACCAGGGCTCTGCCAGCTGTGGAGAGCACCGCTGAACACAGGCTTGCCGGGCGGCGCCGGGACGCGCAACCAGGGCCGCGACAGGGTTTTCAGACCTCTCCTAAAAGGGCAGGAAGCTGAGCTCGCCCCCTGCGGCCTCAGCCGCCGTCACGCGCACGCCGCGGGCGCCGCTGAAATGGTCCGCCAGCAGTTCGGTGGCCAGGGGGTTCTCGATGCGCCGGCGCAGCACCCGCCGCAGCGGCCGCGCTCCGTACTCGGGCTCGTAGCCCTGCTCCGCCAGGGCCGAAACCACCGCTTCCTCCACCACGAACTCCAGCTGCTGTTCACGCAGCAGGGCCGCCAGTTCGGCCAGCTGCAGCCGCACGATGCGCTGCAGTTCGGCGGGCCCCAGGGGCCGGAAGCGAATCACCTCATCGATGCGATTGAGGAACTCCGGCCGGAACTGGCGCGAGAGGGCCTGCTCCACCGCCTGCTCCAGCTCGGCCTCCTCAAGGCTGCCGCGGGCCCGATCGAGGATGGCGCGGCTGGCCAGATTGCTGGTCATGATCACCACCGTGTGGCGGAAATCGACGGTGCGGCCCTGGGAATCGGTGAGGCGGCCGTCATCGAGCACCTGCAGCAGCAGGTTGAACACCTCGGGATGGGCCTTCTCCACCTCATCGAGCAGCAGCACCGCATAGGGCCGCCGCCGCACCGCCTCGGTGAGCTGGCCCCCCTCCTCGTAGCCCACATAGCCCGGTGGCGCCCCCACCAGCCGTGCCACGGCGTTGCGCTCCATGAACTCGCTCATGTCCAGGCGCACCAGGGCCTCCTCCTCATCGAACAGGGCCGCCGCCAGGGCCTTGGCCAGCTCGGTCTTGCCGACGCCGGTGGGCCCCAGGAACAGGAAGGACCCCACGGGCCTGGTGGGCGCCTGCATGCCGGCCCGGGCCCGCCGGATCGCCGCCGCCACGGCTGCCACCGCCTCGGGCTGACCGATCACCCGCTCGCCGAGGCGCAGCTCCAGATCGAGCAGCTTCTGGCGCTCGCCGGCCAGCAGCCGCTGCACCGGAATGCCGGTCCAGCGGGCCACCACATCGGCGATGTCGCCTTCCTCCACCTGTTCGCGCAGCATCGGCTCCGCCTCCAGCTGGGCCTCCAGCTCCAGGCGACGCTGCTGCACCCCATGCAGCTGGTCGTATTCGAGCCGAGCCGCCTCCTCGAGATCACCATCACGCTCGGCCTCGGCGATCGCATGGCGCAGGTCTTCGTCCTGCTGCAACAGCTCCCGCAGCTCGGCCAGCCGCTCCCGTTCGCCGGCCCAGCGCGCCTGCAGTCCCTCCAGCTCCTCGTGGGCCAGACGGCGCTGCTCCTGCAGCTGCAGCCGCTCCGCCACCGGGGCCGTCTCGGCCGACAGCAAGGCCAGCTCGACGCGCCGCAAGGTCGCCTCGGCCGCCTCCACCAGCTGGGGTTTGGAGGTGACCTCCATCTTCAGCTGGGCCGCCGCCTCATCGACCAGATCGATGGCCGAATCCGGCAGGCAGCGATCGCTGATGTAGCGGGCCGCCAGCCGGGCTGCCGCCGTGAGCGCGCCATCGGTGATCGTGACGCCGTGGTGCAACTCGTAGCGCTCCTTCAGCCCCCGCAGGATCTGCACGCAGGTGTCCTGATCGGGCTCACGGATCAGCACCTGCTGGAAGCGGCGCTCCAGGGCCGGATCCTTTTCGATGCTGCGGCGGTAGTCCTCGGGGGTGGTGGCGCCGATGCAGCGCAGATCGCCCCGGGCCAGGGCCGGCTTGAGAATGCTGGCGGCATCCGGTCCGGAGCGCTCGCCCGCCACCACGTTGTGCAGTTCATCGATGAACAGCACAACCCCACCGCGCTGACCAGGCGCATCGCCACCACTGCCATCGGCCTGGCGCACCTCGTCGAGCACCCCCCGCAGCCGTTCCTCGAACTGGCCGCGAAACTTGGCGCCGGCGATCAGGGCACCGAGGTCGAGGGCCACCAGCCGCAGGCCCCGCAGGGCATCTGGCACCTCGCCGGCAACGATGCGCTGGGCCAGCGATTCGGCCACGGCCGTCTTCCCGACACCGGGCTCGCCGATCAGCACCGGGTTGTTCTTGCTGCGCCGCGACAGCACCTGGATCAGGCGTCGGATTTCTGTATCGCGGCCAACCACCGGATCGAGGTTGCCGGCGCGGGCGGCGGCGGTGAGATCACGGCCGAAGCGCTCCAGCGCCGAGCGCTCAGCCCCCGCCTCAGCCCCGTCCTCCCGTTCCAGGCGCAGCCCGGGCTCGGCGGCCGGCCCAGCGGCACGCGGCCGATCCGCGCCCAGCGAGGGCCCTGCCCCCCCAGCCAGCTCGGTGGGGCGCTGACCCACCCCAGACCCTGGGGCCCCGGGAAGCACGGACCGCCCCCCCCCGGCGCCGGCAGGCACCGAGCGGACCGGGGCCGCCGGCAAGCCCCCAGGAGCCGCCGCCGCCACTGGCGCGGAACGCCACTGGCGCAGCAGCAGATCCTCGCTGAGGCCTTCCTCCGCCAGCAACCGTGCCGCAATACGGCGATCGTCGAGCAACGCCAGCAGCAGGTGCGGCACATCCAGCAGGCGTGAACCCCAGGCGGCGCGGCGGCGATCGGCGGCCTCCAGCAGATCCTCCAGCGCATCGCCGATGTACAGGGTGCTGCCCAGCCCCTCGGGCTGCTCCGCGCAGAACCCCTCTAGCCGATCCAGCAGGCGATCACCATCGAGCGGCAGTGGCTCGATCCAGCTGGCGTAGCGAGCGTCCCGCAGCAGGGTGAGCAGCAGATGCTCCACATCCATGGCCCCATGGCGCCAACGCCGGGCCAGGTCCTGGCTGGCGAGCAGCAGCTCCCAGGCCTGATCGCTGAAGCGATCCGGATCCGTGGTGAGGCTGACCGTGGAGCTGGAGGTCACGCGGAAACAGGCAGGGGGGCATGGAGTCAGGCCGGACTCAGGCCGCAGCCGCGGCCGAACCCGTGGGGGCAGCGGCACCGTCTGGGGAGGATCGTTCGATCAGCTCGATGCGATAGCCGTCGGGATCCTCCACAAAGGCAATCATCGAGGAGCCCCCCTTGACCGGACCGGGTTCACGCACCACCTTGCCGCCCTTGGAGCGGATCGTCTCGCAGGTGGCGACGATGTCCTCACAGCTGACGGCCAGATGGCCGAAGGCCGTGCCCAGCTCGTAGTGATCGGTGTCCCAGTTGTGGGTGAGCTCCAGCACCGCCGTGTCGCGCTCATCGCCATAACCGACAAAGGCCAAGGTGTAGCGGTACTGGGTGTTGTCGCCACGGCGCAACAGCCGCATCCCCAGCAGCTCGGTGTAAAAGGCAATCGAACGCTCCAGATCGCCGACGCGCAGCATCGTGTGCAGGAATCTCATGGTCATCTCGGGCTCAGGCGCAGGTTGGGGAGGGAAGCCGGAACGGCAAAGGGCCGACTCCAGCAAGGGATCGCTCGCCATTCTGGCCAGCCGCAGCGGCGGCCGAATGCAGCCGAGCCGCCGCCGGCGCCGCGCCGGGCCATTGCGGGGCCGTCAATCGTCTCAGGTTGCTCTCGCTTCACCCCCAGACGCCGCGGCAGATCACAGGCCGATAGAACACCAGAGTGGTGCCAACGGGCACAACAAGCTGGACCGGGGCGACCCATAGGATCGCCCGAACTGACACCTGTTGTTTCCGTGCTCGATTCCCTCGACCTCGTGATCGATTCGATCGTCGCCCGAGAGGTGCTCGATTCCCGCGGAACGCCCACCGTGGAAGCGGAAGTGTGGCTCGAAGGCGGTGCCAGCGGCCGGGCGATCGTGCCTAGCGGCGCCAGCACCGGCGCCCATGAAGCCCACGAACTGCGCGATGGCGGCAAGCGCTATTTCGGCAAGGGGGTGAGCAAGGCGGTGGAGAACATCGAAGAACGCATCGCCCCGGCCCTCTGCGGCCTCAGCTCCCTGGATCAGGCCACCGTGGATGCGGCCATGAACGAGCTGGACGGCAGCGATAACAAATCAGCCCTGGGGGCCAACGCCATCCTGGCCGTGAGCCTGGCCAATGCCCATGCCGCCGCCAAGGCCCTGGGCCTGCCCCTCTACCGCTATCTGGGTGGCCCGATGGCCAGCCTGCTGCCGGTGCCGCTGATGAATGTGATCAACGGTGGCGCCCATGCCTCGAACAGCCTGGATTTCCAGGAATTCATGATCGTGCCGCACGGCGCCGGCAGTTTCCGCGAGGCGCTGCGCATGGGAGCGGAGGTGTTCCACACCCTCAAGGCGCTGCTGCAGGATCGCGGCATGAGCACCGCCGTGGGTGACGAGGGCGGCTTCGCGCCGGACCTGGGCAATGACCAGGCCGGCGATATTTTGGTGCAGGCGATCGAGAAGGCCGGCTACCGCCCCGGCGACCAGATCTCCCTGGCCCTGGATGTGGCCAGCACCGAGTTCTACAAGGATGGCCGCTATGCCTTCGGCGGCGGCAGCTACAGCAGCGCCGAGATGGTGGATCAACTGGCGGCCCTGGTGAGCCGCTACCCGATCGTCTCGATTGAGGATGGCCTGGCCGAGGATGACTGGGAGGGCTGGGACCTGCTTACCCAGAAGCTGGGCGCCAGCGTGCAGCTGGTGGGCGACGATCTGTTCGTCACCAACACCACGCGCCTGCAGCAGGGCATCGAGCGCGGCGTGGCCAACTCGATCCTGATCAAGGTGAATCAGATCGGCTCGCTCACCGAAACTCTGCAGGCGATCGACCTGGCCGGCCGCGCCGGCTACACCAGCGTGATCAGCCATCGCTCCGGCGAAACCGAAGACACCACAATCGCCGACCTGGCCGTGGCCACCAGGGCCGGCCAGATCAAGACCGGCTCCCTCAGCCGCAGCGACCGCGTGGCCAAGTACAACCAACTGCTGCGCATCGAAGATGAACTGGGCAGCCAGGCCATCTACGCCGGTGTTGAGGATCGGGGACCGCGCGGCAAGGGTTGAGCACCATCAGGTGCGGGGCCCTGCCCAGGTATGGGAATGCGCCAAAACCATGGGGATCGATCCCAACCAGGCCGCCTGGTTCATCGCCCAGGCTCTGCCCCAGCTGATCGACACGCCCCCCATGGTTAGCGGCCCCGCGCCGGCAACTGAGGGCCCGGTGCTGGGCTTCCAGAACCGGGCTCAGGGCAGACGCCTCACTCCCCCTTGATCCCCGGCATCTGATCCAGGCGACCATCGCGCTTGAGGCGGCCCTGGGACTTCAGCCAGCCCAGCCCCACCGGCAGAGCCAGCAGCAGGGGCACGGCGGTGAGGGCCGGGCGATTGCTGGCCGCCAGCAGGGAGGCGGCCACCGCCAGGCCCCCCAGCAGAAAGGATTGGCCAGCTGCCTGCTGGGCCAGGGCCAGGCGCCGCAGCAGGCGATCGGTTTCACCGGCGCGGATCTGCACCTGCAGATCCCCCTGCTCGATGCGCGCCAGGCTTTCATCCAGCCGGCGCGGAATCCCCAGGGCGCGGCTGCCCACCTCGGCCGCCTGGCGCGAGATTTCATTGAACAGATCGTTGGGGCCGTTACCGCTGGCGGTCATAAGGGGCAGCAGGTAGGGACGGGCGATCGCCATCAGGTTAAAGCCGGGATCGAGGCTGCGGCCCACCCCTTCAAAGGTGGAGAGCGCCCGCATCACGAAGATCAGCTCGGGCGGCAGCCGAAAGGGTTGGCCGTACACCAGGTCGTAGAGATCAGACGAGAGCTTGCCCAGCACATTGGCGCTGAACGGCGGGGTGAGAGCCTCATTGAGCATCAGCCGCACCAGCCTGCGCACCGGGCCGGTATCGATGCCGGTGGCGATCACACCGGCCTGTTGCAGCTCCTCCACCAGCGCGGCGGCATCCCGGCTGGCCGCCGCCCGCACCATGCGACCGATGCGGCTGCGCAGACGCTCGGAAATCTGCCCCATCATGCCGAAGTCGTAGTAGATGAGGGCCCCATCGGCGGCCACGGCGAGATTGCCGGGATGGGGATCGGCATGGAAGAAGCCGAAGCGCACCAGCTGCTGCAGGTAACTGGCAGCGCCCTTTTCCGCCACCGCCGAGGGATTGATGCCCGCCGCCAGCAGGGCCGGTCGATCGGTGATCTTGAGGCCAGGGACGAAATCCAGACACAGCACCCGCCGCGAGCTGAGCTCCCAGATCACCGCTGGAACGCGAATGCCGCTGTCGTCGAGAAACTGCTGGCGGAAACGGGCGGCATGTTCGGCCTCCAGGCGGAAATCCAGCTCCCGCAACAACACCCTGCGGCACTCCTTGGCAATGCCCACCCAGTCGCGGCCCTGGCCCCAGCGGGGATGGCGCTGAATCGCCGCCGCCACCTGCTGCAGCACCTCCAGATCCAGGCGGAACAGGCGCTCCAGACCAGGGCGCTGCACCTTGAACACCACCTGGCGGCCGCTGCGCAGGCTGGCGCGGTGCACCTGGGCCAGGCTGGCCGAACCCAGGGGCAGCTCTTCGAGATCGATGATCTCAGCGCAACGATCGCCGAGCTCCGCCTCCAGGATCGCCTGCACCACGGCGAAGGGGAAGGCCGGCACCTGGTCCTGCAGATGGGCCAGCTCCTCCACCACATCGGCCGGCAGCACATCGGGCCGGGCCGAGAGCAACTGGCCCAGCTTGATGAAGGCCGAACCCAGCGCCAGGAACTCAGCCGTCAGCCAACGGGCTGTGCGGCGCTGACGCTCAGCCTGCTTTTCGGCACTGAAGCCGCCGGGATAGCTCCAGCGGCGGCCATCCCACCAGAGACCGGCCATCAGCCGGATCGCCAGCCGCCAGATCCGCAGCGACCGACTCAGACGCACCAACCAGGAGGACGAGGCGATCAAGAGACGGGACGCTCCAGCCGGCGTGCCAGGTCGGCCACCTGGGCGCGCAGGGCATCGATCTGCTCCTGGGGGTCGGTGCTGACGGCACGCCCCGCCGAACGGCTCCAGGACACGGGCACCGCAGCCTCCTCGGCACTGGCCTCGCCGCGCTCTAACCGTTCAGCCTCCAGCTCCACCTCTTCCCAGAACAACTGCCACTCCTGCTGCAGCCGGGCCGGAGCGTCCTGGGCCAGTACCGCCAGACCGGCGGCGGTGTCCACGAGTCCACTGCCCACCCGAGCGGCCAGTCGGCCGAGAGCGGCCTGGAGCAGGGACTGGGGCGCGCTCATCGGCTGGCCGGAAGGTTCAGGGAACTGTGCCAGATCTAGGGAGTTGTCGGCGGACTGGCGGCTGGGGCCTCGGCCGTTGGGGCCGCCGGAGCGGGCGCAGCGGGGGGGAGCGACGGCGTGATCAGCGGCGACGGAACGGGCACGGACTCCTGACCAGGGGCAGGCGCGGGCGACGCGGCGGAGTCCTGGTTGTCCGCTGGCGAGGCGTCGAGCTGCTGGAGATCCGCCTCGTTCTGCTGTTGCTGTGCCTGCTCGCGGGCTTCCATCTCCGCCTGGCGCTTGCCCAGTTCGGCGGCATCGCGCTGCTGCTGGCGCTTCAGTTCCAGCAGATCAAGATCGCCGCGGATCTGCTCCTGACGATCGCCGTACTGCTTCCTGAGGCTGTCGAGCTCGGTGCCGGGGAAGGACTGGACGCCGAAGCGCTGCATGTCTCGCCAGACCCCCACCACCGACAGATCGAGCAGCCTCATGGTGAGGCCATAGCCCAGGCCGAAGCAGAGGCCCAGGCCCAGCGCTCGGCGCCAACTCCAGGGCTTCCGGCCTGGCAGCCGGCGGCGCTGCTGGGGCTGGATGGTGTTGGCGGATGGGGATTGGGACATCAGGGCGGTCAGCGGCTTGGCGGCCGATCTCGTGCTGCCATTGTCTCCCTTGGGAGGCACCGGCGGCCCCCATTGCGCGTCTGCTCCCTGGCAAGGGGAGGGGGGATCAAGCGGGAATTGGGTGACGTTCAGCCGAGATGACGACCCTGGGGGAGATCGCGCTGGCGAGCTGGGCCTTTGTTCAACCGTTTGGATTGAGGACAGCCGACGACGCTCCAGGTAGGTGCTGGGAACGATTCAGCGACCGAGCGCGCCTCGCGGGAACGCCAACGCCAGAGACTCGATGAATTGAAATCGCCATTTACGCCTATCATTCATCGCAACAATCTGCGATTGGCCAATCTTGAGCCTGCCAAAGCCGATTAGCACCGGTTGACGACTTTTGCGCCTTGATTACCATGGGCAGAAATCCCAAAGAAGCCATTCATGGCCATTCTCGCCCTTGCTTTTATCCTGGCATTTCTTTATTTTTCCTTAAAGTGGCTTGCTCGCCGAATCGGCGCGAAAGGCCTCTCGCCCCATCCACCAAGGCCAACACCTCCCAGGATTCCAGCCGGACAACACAAACGGCGCCCACCCCTACCACCACCACTTGCGCCGCTTGCAGGACCCAAGCGAGAAGAGGGTGACGCTCCCGAAAAGAACACTACCTTCAGGCAGGGCAATGTTCCAACCCATCCCTACTTACCTGACTATCAAATTCATTATACCGATCGCAACGGACTGAATACGGATCGAAGAATTACAATCATCAAAGTCTACGGAAACATGCTGTACGCCTATTGCCATCTTCGCCACGCCAAAAGAAGCTTCTACATCTCCAGCACCTCTCGCTGGACAAACTGCTCCACCGGGGAGATCATCGAAGATATTCTCCAGGACTTCCAGGCAGAGAGGAAGAAGTCTGCCTTTGGATCACTGGACAGAATGACTGAAGATCTGTTTCCTGTCATGGGAATCCTGCTTTACCTTGGCAAGGGCAATAAAAGGCTGATGATCGACGAGAGAAATGTGATCATTCAAACCTATAGAACTCTTTGCCCAGACCCCAGATTGACCGACAGGATGATCAATGATGGCATCAATGAAATAACGCCTCCTTCCAAGACAAAATACAAACAACTTGTCACAGAGCTGTCGGGCATGGATCTCGAAATCCAAACTCTTGTAGCTGGCGCGGCCATGCGTCTTTTTGCCTCCCGCAAAGCTCTCAACTCAATCGAGAAGGAAGGATTGAAAGAGCTGAGCCAGAAACTCAACATCAACCTTTGAGCGTCATTGCCCCACAGAGGCCTTCCTTCAGGTGGTGTAATCGGCATTGATGCGGATGTACTGATCCGAAAGATCACAACCCCAGGCCAGACCACGGCCGGGGCCAGCGCCCACCCGCAGGCGGATGGCGACGGTGTCGCCGCTGGCGGGATCGGCGCTGAGATAGGTGCCGGCGGCGCGATCCCGCATGTACTGCGAGGCGGCCGGGCGATCGAAAGGCAGGGGCTGGCCGGCCGCCATCAGCTGGTGCTCCCCCAACCAGAGAGCCACCGCCTCAAGTGCCAAGGGCACTCCGGCCCGACCAGCGGCGGCCACGATGCGGCCCCAGTTGGGATCGCGGCCATGGATGGCGCACTTCACCAGCGAGGAGCCGCAGACCGTGCGGGCAATGGCGCGGGCGGCGGCGTCATCCACCGCCCCCTCCACCTGCACTTCGATCAGGCAGGTGGCCCCTTCGCCATCACGGGCGATCGCCCGGGCCAGATGCTGCGACACCGCCGCCAGGCCGATCTCCAATGCCGGCCAGTGCTCGGGGCTCAGGGGTTCGCCGGCTGCAAACGCCAGGAAACAGTCGTTGGTGCTGGTGTCGCCGTCCACCGTGATCGCATTGAAGGAACAGTCCACGGCGCGCTTCACCATCGCTTGCCAGACAGCGGCCGGCACACCGGCATCGCAGCTGAGATAGCCCAGCATCGTCGCCATGTCCGGATGGATCATCCCCGAACCCTTGGCCATGCCGCCGATCCGCACGCTGCGGCCGCCCAGGTTGGCCTCAAGGGCAATCTGCTTGGCCACCAGATCGGTGGTGAGGATCGCCCCGGCCGCCGCCTCACCGCCCGTGCTGGCCAAGGCCGCCACCAGCGGATCAAGGCCCGCGATCAGGGTGTCCATCGGAATCGGCTGGCCGATCACGCCGGTGGAGCAGATCAGCACCTCCGCCACCGTCAGGCCCAGCCGTTGGGCCAGCGCTGCGGTGGCCGTGAGGCTGTCGATCAGGCCGCGCTCGCCGGTGCAGGCATTGGCCTGGCCGGAGTTGGTGAGCACGGCCCGGGCCTGGCCGCCGCTGGCCGCCAGCCGCTCGGCGCAGAGATCAACGCAGGCGGCCCGCACCCGGTTGAGCGTGAAGCTGCCGGCGCAGACCGCACCTACCGGTGCCAGCAGCAGGGAGAGATCCGGATTGCCGCTGGCTTTGAGGCCGGCGGTGATGCCGGCAGCCTGGAAGCCGGCCGGGGCCGTGATGCCACCGGCGATGGGATGCCAATCAGACACAGGGGGGAAAGCGCTCAAGAGCGGCACGAAGCTGCCCTCATCCTGCCGAGAAGGGGTCCTGCTCCTGGGCTGGAGTGGGCACGCGACGATGCTGGCGCCGATCCGTGCTGCTCACCAGCACCGACAGGGGCAGCCGTAGTTCCACCGCCAGACCCCCCAGCGACGACTGGCCCAGATGCAGCACCCCGCCATGGCGCCGGCAGAAGTGCTGGGCGATCGAGAGCCCCAGGCCCCGATGCTGGCTTTCCTGGCGATCATCCGCCCGCGGCAGATGCACCATCGACAACAGCTCGGAGGAGCGCATGCCATGGCCGTGGTCCTCCACCAGGATCAGCAGACCCTGGCGCTCCAACTGGGCCGAGATCTGCACCGGCGGCTGGCCGTATTCCAGGGCGTTGTCGATCAGATTATTGAGCGTGCGCTGCAGGGAGCCCCGATCGAGCCGCACGATCAGCCTGGGGGTTCGCACCTCGACGCGACCATGGCCGTAGGTATCGGCGATGCGATGGCAGAGATCATCGAGCGCCAGCACCACCGCCCGGTCCTCCAGCGGTTCGTCATCCGACAGGGCCGCCAGCTGATCGCTGAGGTTGCGCAGGGCTTCGATGTCCCCGTGCAGACCCTGAATCAGGCTGGCTTCCACGTCGCTGTCCAGCCGCAGCTGCTCCACCCGCAGGATCAGGCGCGTCAGCGGTCCGCGCAGATCGTGCACCAGGCCCCGCAGCAGGGCCTCACGCGCCACCGCATTGCTGTTGAGTTGCTCCAGCAGGCGATTGATGCGCAGACTCAGCAGCCGCAACGGCGCGAATCCCTCCTCCGGCACCAGATCGATACGGGGTGCCGCCTGCTGGGGCAAGCCGCGCACCAGGTGGGCCAGGGGCAGCTCCACCCAGCGGCGCAGGTAGGCCAGCAGCCCCAGCAGCAGCCCCAGCAGCACCACCAGGCCGCCCCACAACATCACCCAGGCCACGCCGGCGACAGGTTGCGCCAACAGCCACCATTCCAGCGGCCACAGCAGCAGGGCACTCACCAACGTGCCCAGCAGGGCGTGCTGCAGCAAGCGCCAGCGATCGCCGCTGCTCAAGTGCAGGGGGCGCTCCTGCCGGCGCCGGATCAACGACAAGGGGAGGTTTCCAGGTGGAGGCGATAGCCCAGACCACGGACCGTTTCGATCCGCACCGTGCCTTCGGAGATCGACTCCAGCAAGCGCCGCAGCCGCGACAGGCGCACATCGAGGCTGCGGCTGGTGTTGGCATCCACCAGGCTGCCGCTGGCCAGCAGCAGATGATCCCGGCTGAGCACCTGATCGGGGGCCTGGCAGAAGGCCAGCAACAGGGCCACGGCACCGCGACTGACCGGATACTGCAAGCCATCAGCGCCGGTGAGCCGACACTGGGCCGGCTCGAACTGCAACCGTCCCATCGCGAAGGCACCCTCGAGCCGCTGGGCCTGGCGCCGCCTGGGATGCTGCAGCAGCAACTTCTCGATGCGCAGCTGCAGTTCCCTCGGCAGGAAGGGCTTGGCGAGGTAGTCGTCGGCACCCACCTCGAGGCCGCAGATGCGATCGGCAGGCGCCCCCAGGGCTGAGAGCATCAGCACCGGAAAACGCCAGCCCGCCTGGCGCAGATTGGCCAGCACATGGGTGCCGGACTTGTCCGGCAGCATCTGATCAAGCACCAGCAGATCGGGGGCGCCGCCATCGAGGGCCCCCAGCAGATCATCGGGACGATGAAAACTGCGGGGCCGCCAGCCCCTGGAGCTCAGGATCGGCTCCAGCAGGCGGCAGAGCGCCTTGTCGTCGTCGAGAAGCCAGATCTGGCAACCCAGCAGGCCATCGTGGCCCCCGGGCCCGGCAGCAGCAAGTTGATCGGCAGGCGACATGAGCTGTCGCTCAATAGATCCCGATCCTCGCCCTTGATCTCGACGCCTGTCCAGTTTTGCCGCCCGCCCGTAACGCCCCGGCCAAACCCTTGGCCTCCCCTAACCTGAAGCCAGACCTGCGACCGTCCCGCCGGGCCGGACGGCATGCCGATGGACCATCTGTGGCAGGCGATCCGTCGCGAAGGTCTCGACATCGTCGAATGGGCCGATGACGGCTCCCTGGCCCAGGCGGGCGCGCTCATCTGGCGCTTTGATCGCCCCGACAATGCCCTGAAGCTGGGCCCCCAGCTGATCGTGCGCGAAGGCCAATGGGCCGTGTTCGTCAACGAGGGCCGCATCACCGACAGCTTCGGGCCGGGCCGGCACGTGCTGGCCAGCCGCAACCTGCCGCTGCTCACCAGCCTGCTGTCCCTGCCCTTCGGCGGCGAGAGCCCGTTCAAGGCGGAGGTGTATTTCGTCGCCACCCGCCTGTTCACCGATCTCAAATGGGGCACCCGCCATCCGCTGATCGTGCGCGACCCAGACCTGGGACCGGTGCGGCTGCGGGGCTTCGGCAGCTTCACCCTGCGGGTCAACGACCCCAACTGGCTGATCCGCGAAGTGACCGGCAACCAGGGACAGGTAAGCCTGGA
>CAMBZX010000047.1 GCA_945872185.1 Synechococcus sp. UW140
ACCAGCCCAGCCACTCCGGTGGCTGCGGTGGCCAAGGTTCTGCCGGCGGTTGCCGCCAGTCGCCAGGTCCCAGCCTCCCGCTCGGCTCCGGTCGGGCGGCGTTCGGCCCCAGTCAACCGGCCGCCCGTTCGCCAGGCTGCCAGGCGTGCACCGGCTTCCACCGGTCGCAGCGGAGGCTCCGGTGCTTCCACCCCACCCCCATCCCCTTCCCCCCAATCGTCCTCCATGGCACCTTCCGTACAGGGCATCGCCCTCGGCATGATCGAAACCCGGGGTCTGGTGCCGGCGATCGAAGCGGCAGACGCCATGACCAAAGCGGCTGAAGTCACCCTGGTGGCGCGCGAGTTCGTCGGCGGCGGCTACGTCACCGTGATGGTGCGTGGTGAAACCGGTGCGGTGAATGCCGCCGTGCGCGCCGGCGCCGATGCCTGCGAACGCGTCGGCGACGGCCTCGTGGCTGCCCACATCATTGCCCGTCCCCACGGCGAAGTTGAACCCGCCATCGCCGCCAGCGGCGTGATCCGTCGTCTCTGATGGCCACGGCTGCCGTGCATCCGCGGATCCTGGGCTTCCTGGGCCGCGCCCTGAGCCTGGAACTCACCGCTGTGCAGCAGTACATGACCCAGGCTTCCTTGGTGGAGCTCTGGGGCCATGGCGATGCGGCGACCCGTTTCCGTCAGGAAACGGTCGCTGAGCTCCAGCATGCGGAGCGCCTGGTGCAACGCATGTTGGCTCTGGGGGTGGCACCGGCTGCCTCCCAGCTGCGGCCGGTGCAGCATGCCGCTGATCTGGTCGGCCTTCTCAGCCTCAACGCGGTTCTGGAACACGACTTGATTCAGCTCTACGGCGATGCCGTGCGGTTTGCGTTGCTGATCGGCGACGCTGAGAGCGCTGAATTCTTTCTTGCCCTGTGGACTGAAGAGCAGCACCACGGCCAGGCGCTTGCCATCTGGTTGCAGAGTTTGCAAGCCGGTGGCGCTGAAGGCACCGAACGGGCCACTGTTTAACTGGCCCTTGCGGTGTCGCAACAGCCGGTCCAGCAGCGATCGCTTTGGGCTGATCGGGGCGCCGTGCCAGGCCATGACTGATTAAAGTCGCCCGCCAGGCGATTGCCTCTCCCGGCCCTTGGGGCCGATCCCATGCCCTTGCAAGACGCCCTCCCCCTGCCGATTCAGCTGGCCTGGCTGATTCCCCTCTACGGGTTCAGTGGCATGGTGCTGTCCCTGCCCTGGGCCACCGGCTGGATCAAGCGCAACGGTCCCCGTCCTGCCGCCTATCTCAACCTGCTGGTGACCCTGTTGGCCGTGCTGCACGGCAGCTTGCTGATCCGGGAGGTGTTGAGCCTGGGGCCCCAGCATCTCGATATCCCCTGGTTCCATGCCGCAGATCTGGATCTGCGCATCGGTTTTGATCTCTCGCTCACGAACCTGGCGGCGCTGGAGCTGGTCACCTCGATGAGCCTGATCGGTCAGGTGTTCGCTCTGGGCTATCTCGACAAGGAGTGGTCCCTGGCCCGCTTCTTTGCGCTGGTGGGCTTCTTCGAGGGGGCGATGGCCGGCGTGGTGTTGAGCAGCAATTTGTTCATGAGCTATTTCCTGCTGGAGATGCTCACCCTCTCCACCTACCTGCTGGTCGGTTTCTGGTACGCCCAGCCCCTGGTGGTGACCGCTGCCCGCGATGCCTTCCTCACCAAACGGGTCGGCGATGTGCTGCTGCTGATGGGGGTGGTGGCGCTCTCGGCCTGGGCCGGCTCGATGGAATTTGATGATCTTTATGTTTGGGCGGCGAAGACGCCCCTTTCGCCTTTGGCGGCGAGCCTGCTGGGCCTGGGGCTGATTGCCGGGCCAATGGGCAAGTGTGCCCAGTTCCCGATGCATCTCTGGCTCGATGAAGCCATGGAGGGTCCCAACCCCGCCTCGATCCTGCGCAACTCTGTCGTGGTGACCTGCGGCGCGGTGGTGCTGCTCAAGCTGATGCCCGTGGTGCGCATCTCGCCGGTGGCCACCACCGCGCTACTGGCGGTGGGCACGATCAGTGCCCTGGGTGGGGCGTTGGTGGCGATCGCCCAGGTGGATCTCAAGCGGGCCTTTTCCTATTCGACGACGTCCTATCTGGGCCTGGTGTTCATCGCCATCGCCTTTGAGCAGCCACTCTTGGCGCTGTTGCTGCTGTTCACCCACGGCCTGGCCAAGGCCCTGCTGTTCATGAGTGTGGGCAGTGTGATCGCCACCACCAACTGCCAGGACCTGACCGAACTGGGCGGCCTGGGTCGGCGCATGCCCGCCACCACCAGCGCCTTCCTGGTGGCCGCTGCCGGGCTCACCGGCATCCTTCCCCTGGGCTGTTTCTGGGGCTACGGCCTGCTGGTGCAGACCCTCCTGCGCCAGGCGCCGTGGCTGGCCGCGATCGTGCTGCTCACCAATGGGCTGACGGCCCTCAATCTGGTGCGCGTCTTCCGTCAGGTGTTCCTCGACGTGTCCCATCCCAAGACCCGCCGAGCCCCGGAGGTGAACTGGCTGATGGCCCTGCCGATGGTGAGCCTGTCGGTGCTGGTGCTGGTGACTCCGCTGGTGATCCAGCGCCTCGATTCCCTCCACAGCCTCACCGATTTCTCCGGGCTGACCACCGTGCTGGTGGTCGCCAGTGGCTCGATCGGGCTGGTGGCGGGGTGCCTGATCCGGCTGGATCGCTTCTGGTCGCGCTCGGTGATCCGGCCGCTGCGCACTCTGCAGGATCTGCTGGCCTACGACTTCTACACCGATCGGATCTACCGGGCCACGATTGTCGCCTTCGTTGCTGGCCTCGCCTCGCTCACCAACAGTGTGGATCGGGTGCTGGTCAATGGCCTGGTGAATCGCATCGGCACTGCCTCCCTGGCCAGCGCTGAAGGTCTCAAGCTGGGGGTGAGCGGCCAGCTCCAGACCTATGTGCTCACAGTGATTCTGGCCATCGTGCTGCTGCTTGGCAGTCTCTCCTGGTTCCACGGATGAGGTACCCCCCATGTTGAGCACCCTGCTGCTGATCCCCTTCATCGGCGCCTTCGCGCTGCTGTTCTGGCCGGGGCAACCGGTGCCAGGCCGGATGCGGGTGGTGACGATTGTGGTGTTGGGCTTGCAGTTGGCCTGGAGCCTGCGGGTGCTACTGGCCTTTGATCCCAGCGATGGCGGCATGCAGCTGCAGGAATCGTTCGCTTGGGTGAGCAGCATCGGCCTTGACTATCGCCTCGGCATCGATGGCCTGTCCTTGCCTTTGGTGCTGATCAATGCCGCTCTCACCTTGGTGTCGGCCGTCTGCACCCGCGACATCAGCCAGCGGCCACGCATCTATTTCGCCCTGTTGCTGCTGATCAGCGGCGCGGTGAACGGCGCCTTCCTGGCCGAAAACCTGCTGCTGTTCTTCCTGTTCTATGAACTTGAGTTGGTGCCCCTGTGGCTGCTGATCTCGATCTGGGGCGGCACGGAGCGGGCCTATGCCGCCACCAAGTTTCTGATCTTCACCGCCGTTTCCGGCGTGCTGATTCTCGGCGCCTTCCTGGGGCTGGCCCTGTTCACCGGCACGGTGGACTTCAGCCTCACGCCGGTGCTGAGCGAACGCCTGGCCATGGGCAGCCAGCTGCTGCTGCTGGGGGCGCTGTTGATCGGTTTCGGCATCAAGATTCCGCTGGTGCCGTTCCACACCTGGCTGCCCGATGCCCACACTCAGGCCTCCACCCCGGTGTCGGTGCTGCTGGCCGGTGTGTTGCTGAAACTGGGCACCTATGGGCTGTTGCGCTTCTGCCTCGGCATGTTCCCTGAAGCCTGGGCCCTGCTGGCCCCCTGGTTGGCGGGTTGGGCGGCGGTGTCGGTGCTCTATGGCTCCCTGGCGGCGATTGCCCAGCGCGATATGAAACGCATGGTGGCCTACAGCTCCGTGGGCCACATGGGCTACATCCTGCTGGCGGCTGCGGCGGCCACACCGGTGAGCCTGCTGGGGGCCGTGTTCCAGATGGTGAGCCACGGCCTGATCTCGGCGCTGTTGTTCCTGTTGGTGGGCATCGTTTACCGCAAGACCGGCACCCGCGATCTGGAGGTGCTGCGCGGCCTGCTCAACCCGGAGCGGGGCCTGCCCTTCACCGGCACCTTGATGATCCTCGGGGTGATGGCCAGTGCCGGCCTACCGGGCATGGCTGGCTTCATCTCCGAGTTCCTGGTGTTCCGCGGCAGCCTCGAGGCCTTCCCGCTGGCCACGCTGCTCTGCATGGTGGGCTCCGGCCTGACGGCGGTGTATTTCCTGCTGCTGGTGAATCGGGCCTTCTTCGGTCGCATGGCGATCACGCCCCCCAGCGCTGATCCGGTGGCGGACGCCAGGCTCGACATCCGTTTGGCGGCGGTGGCGCCGCGTGAAACGATTCCGGCGATGGCACTGGCCACCGCTGTTGTGGCGATCGGTTTGATTCCCGCCTGGCTGGGCCGCATCAGCGAGGCGGCCAGTACCACCATGGCTCGGCTGCCGGCGTTGCTGGCCAGCCTGCAGAGCGGAGGGTTGGGCTGATGCCGATCATTTCAGCCGATCTCACCCACGCCGGCGGCAGGCCCACAGCTGCCGAACTGGAAGCGAAATTGCTGGCGGGGCAGACCCTGCTGGCCGAGACCGCCAACCACGTGATGCAGGTGGTGGATGTGCTCGAGAGTTATGGGGAGGTGCTGGATGCCTACAGCATCAACCTGATCTATCAGGCCGAACAGCAGTTCCTGAATCCGGTGCCGGCGTTCCGCTATCTCGATGGCGACCTGAGTCCGGGCAAGATCTGGCGCCATCTGATCCACGACCGCATCAACTTTGAATATGCCGAGTACTGCCAGAAGGCGATGTTCTGGCATGGCACCGGTGGCCTTGATGCCTATTTCGACTCCGAGGCCTTTCGCGCCAGCTGCGGCGCCATCATCCGCCGCAAGACCGGCCGCGATCCGTTGCTGGCCCTGCTCAATCCACTGTTTCCCGATTTTCTGCTGGAGCTGATCCGCTCCGCTGCCACCACCCATGCCCTCGGCCAGTTCTGGCGGGTGATGAGTGATCTGTTCCTTGATCTGGCCCGGGCCGAAAGGGACGGCCGCGTGCGCACGGTGGCGGCGGTGGTTGATTTCCTGCGCGAGGGTCTGGTGGCGGCCGCCGCCAACCCGATCACCTACGCGGTGGAGGTGGCGGGCGAACGCTTCTGGGTCCTGCCGCCGGAGGCCGGCCTCACCTTCCTGGCGGACGTGGCGGTGCCCTACGTGGAGGCTGTCTTTCTGCGGGGCATGCCCTTCTTGGGCACGGTGTCGTTCAACGCCCAGGCCCAGCAGGTGTCTCCAGATCAGAGCACCTTTGCCTACGGCGCCCTGTTTGCCGATCCGCTGCCCACCATGGGCTCGGGTATCCCCCCCAGCCTGCTGATGCAGGATATGTATCGCCATCTGCCGCAGCGCCTGCATCAGTGGTATCGCCAGACGAGCCGCGGTGAAGGCGACGTGCGCGTGAAGATCTGCCTCAGTTTCCAGAAGTCGATGTTCTGCGTCACCAATGCCGCCATCGCCGGCACCTTCCCCCATGCGCTTGATCACGCCGATCCAGCCGCCCAGGCCGCCAACCGTGCCTATGCCGCCAGCTGGGCCGCCAGGCTGAGCGGATCGCGCACCGATTGCCTTGACCCCTCAAATTTCTGAGGTGCGGGTGAGGTCCTAAGGTCGCTCTCATGGATCAGCCTTGGACGCAGCGGGCGCGGCCCGACCGGCTGGAACGCCGGATTGAATTCGACGACTACGAAACCACCCGCACCTTTCTGGAACGCCTCAATGCGCTTTCGGAGCAGGCTGGGCGTTTTCCGGACATCAGCTTCGGCCGCACCTACGTGAACCTCACCCTGCGGCCCGAGCAGGAGGATGGCGCGATCGAAGCTGTCGACACCACCTTTGCCGCCGCCATCGATGGGCTCCTCTGAGCTGCCAGCCGCCGCCCAGCAGCCGCAGACCCCTCAGGAAAGCCAGGGAGAACATCCGCTCAATCCGGACGAGAGCCGCATTGATCTGCACTCCGCCAGCAACTCCGCTGGCATCGAATCCGTGCTGGAGCAGCTGGACCGCGAGCTGATCGGGCTGCGGCCGGTGAAGGCCCGCATCCGCGAAATCGCCGCCTTGCTGGTGGTCAACCGCGCCCGTCAGCAGGTGGGCCTGGACACCGCCCCGCCCAGCTTGCACATGTCGTTCACCGGCCGCCCCGGCACCGGCAAGACGACCGTGGCGGAGCGGATGTCGAAGATTCTGCACGGCCTCGGCTATGTGCGCAAGGGCCATGTGGTGACCGCCACCCGTGACGACCTGGTGGGGCAGTACATCGGCCACACCGCACCGAAAACACGGGAGATGCTGAAGAAGGCGATGGGCGGGGTGCTGTTCATCGATGAGGCCTATTACCTCTACAAACCGGAGAACGAGCGCGATTACGGCGCCGAAGCGATCGAGATTCTACTGCAGGTGATGGAGAGCAATCGCGATGATCTGGTGGTGATCTTCGCTGGTTACAAGGAGCGCATGGATATTTTCTACCAATCCAACCCTGGCCTCTCCTCCCGCGTGGCCAATCACATTGATTTTCCCGATTACTCGGCTTCTGAGCTGCTGGCAATCGCCCGGTTGATCCTGGCAGGTGAGAATTATCGCTTCAGCGAGGAAGGCCAGCAGGTGTTTGCCGATTACATTCAGCGCCGCATGCAGCTGCCCTTCTTCGCCAACGCCCGCTCGATTCGCAATGCCATCGACCGCGCCCGGATGCGCCAGGCCAATCGCCTCTACAACCGCAGCGGCGGCACCGTGTCGCGGCTGGAACTGATGACCCTGGAGGCCGACGACATCACCGCCAGCCGCGTGTTTCAGGGTGAAGTGGAGGGGCGCGATCCCAGTGCACCCCTGACCGCTACCTGAGCTTCCGCGGCGGTCGCCCTGGTTGCCTCTGGTGACGAGCCAGGGCATTCAGCGCCGTTTGCGCGAATCGATCTGCAGCAGATCCCGCACCTTCTGCACCTGACGGGAGAGATCGGGATCGCTGCTCAGTCGCTTCTCCACCTGCTCGACGGCATACATCACGGTGGAGTGATCCTTACCGCCGAAGGCCTCGCCGATGCGCGGCAGCGAGAGCTTGGTGTTCTGGCGCATCAGATACATCCCCACCTGGCGTGCCTGGCTCACGGCTCGCTTGCGGCTGGGCGAGAGCATCTCATCGATGCGCACACCGAACACCTCCGCTACCTTCTCCAGCACCTGTTGCGGTGTCACCTCAACGTCATTGCCAACCGGGTCGAGCATCGGTGCCACCGATTCCACCGTCATCGGCATGCCGGTGATCGAAGCGAAGGCCACAGCCCGGGTGAGCGCCCCCTCCAGTTCGCGGATGTTGGAGGTGAAGCGGCCGGCGATGTAATGGATCAGTTCCCGCGGCAGGGACATCTGCTCCGTTTCTGCCTTCTTGTGCAGGATGGCCATGCGCGTTTCCAGGTCGGGCGCCTGGATGTCGGCAAT
Organism: Synechococcus sp. UW140; assembly: GCA_945872185.1. Lineage (GTDB taxonomy): Bacteria > Cyanobacteriota > Cyanobacteriia > PCC-6307 > Cyanobiaceae > Cyanobium. The sequence continues at coordinate 7,530 of CAMBZX010000047.1, forward strand.
CAGTCCCATCGAGAAGCGGGAGATCAACCGTTCCTGCAGCCGTGAGATCTGGCTCGGCGGGCGGTCACTGGCGATCACAATCTGGCGCCCAGCTTCATGCAGGGCATTGAAGGTGTGGAAGAACTCCTCCTGGGTGTATTCCTTGCCTTCGATGAACTGGATGTCGTCCACCAGGATCAGATCGGCGGCCCGGTAGCGATCGCGGAACGACTGCATGGCGTCCTTGCGGATCGCCTGGATCAGGTCGTTGGTGAACGTTTCGGTGCTCACATAAAACACTCGGGCACCGGGATCGATTTCCTGGCGGTAATGGCCGATCGCCTGCATCAGGTGGGTCTTGCCGAGGCCGACCCCACCGCAGATGAACAGCGGATTGAACTCGCGACCGGGGGCTTCGGCCACCGCCAGGGCTGCCGCATGGGCCATGCGGCTGTTGGCGCCGACGACGAAGCGGTTGAACACGTAGCGGGGGTTGAGGTTGAACACCACCCGCGGCGCCCGGCCATTGCCGCTTTCCTGGCGGCGTGATCCGGTGGCGTCCGCGGCTTCGGCCGGGCTGCGTCCCGGTGGGACGGCCAGATCCCCCTGCGGCAATGGCCCCGTGCTGCCAGCGCCGCCGGCCGACTGGTCCTCGGCGACAGCAACCTGCACCCGCACGGCATGGCCGGTCAGCTCCGCCGCCACCGCCTCGATCTTGGCCAGGTAGTTCTTGCGTAGCCAGCCGCTGGCGAAGCTGTTGGGGGCCAGCACCCGCAACACGCCGTTTTCGTAGCTCTGGCAGCGGGCTGGCCGAATCCAGGTCTCGAACGTTGGCTTGCTGAGATTGGCCTGGAGTGCCTCTTGGATCCGGTGCCAGAGCTCGTCCCCCTGCTGCACCGTCTTTCCCCTGCGCCAGGGGCCGAATATACGCAGCTTCCGAGCGTCGCGAGGTCTTTAATGAAGCGCATGCACCTATCCAGTCCTCCCAGCCCTGCGATGGCCCTCTCCCGTCCGGTTTCTTCCTCCCTGCGTAGCGCCCGGCGGGGAGCCTGGCTGGGCCTGGCCCTCGGCAGCCTGCTCTCGGGCTGCAGCCTGATTCCCTCCGTTCCTGGATTGGGTCGGGCCCCGCAGCCGAGCCGGCTACGCGAAACGCCGGTGAGCCCCCTGCTGCCCAGCGGCGGCAACGTGATCGTCAAGGCGGTCGAGAAGACCGGCCCCGCCGTGGTGCGGATCGACACGGTCAAGCGCCTGGTCAACCCGATGGCTGGCCTGTTCGGTCGCGGCCCGGCGATCCAGCAGCAGCAGGGGCAGGGATCGGGCTTCATCATTGCGGCCGATGGCGTGGTGCTCACCAACGCCCATGTGGTCGAAGGGGCCAACGAGGTGGGCGTCACCCTGCCCGATGGGCGCAGCTTCACCGGCAAGGTGCTGGGAGCCGATCCGCTCACCGATGTGGCGGTGGTGAAGGTGGTGAGCTCCAACCTGCCGGTGGCGCCCCTGGGCGATTCGGCCAAGGTGCGGCCGGGGGAATGGGCGATCGCCATCGGCAATCCCCTCGGCCTCGACAACACGGTCACGGCCGGGATCATCAGCGCCATTCAGCGCACCAATGCGGTGGGTGAGGGCCAGCGGGTGCCCTACCTGCAGACCGACGCCGCCGTCAATCCGGGCAACAGTGGCGGCCCCTTGATCAATGATCGCGGCCAGGTGATCGGCATCAACACCGCCATCCGCCAGGCGCCTGGAGCCGGCCTCAGCTTTGCGATCCCGATCAACACCGCCCGCCAGATCGCCGAGCAGATCCTGGCGCGGGGCTACGCGAGCCATCCGTACATCGGCGTGCGGCTGCAGGCCCTCACGCCCCAGTTGGCCCGGGAGATCAATGCCACCACCAACGCCTGCCGTCTGCCGGAGGTGAATGGCGTCGTGGTGGTGGATGTGATGCCGAACAGCCCGGCCGAGAAAGGCGGACTCAAGGCCTGTGATCTGATTGAGAAGGTGGCCGGCAACACGGTTCGCAATCCCTCCGAGGTGCAACTCGATGTGGATGGTGGCGAGGTGAACCGCCCGTTGGAGTTGACCGTGCGCCGCAACGGCAGCCAGGAGACCCTCACCGTGCGGCCGGCGGAACTGCCTCAGAAGAGGTGATGGCTCCTGGAGGGCCGCCCCGGCGATCGGGCCCCGGCGAGCACCGCCGCCAGCGCCGTCGCCGCGCTGACCAACTGGTGGTGATGGCCCGCTGGCCGGCACCAGGGCGCTGCAAGCGCCGCCTCGCCGCCAGCATCGGGGCGCGGCAGGCGGCGGCGATTCAGGCCCGGCTTAGTGCCCATGTGCTGCAGGAGGCCCAGGCCGCCGCCGCCAGCCACGGCCAGGAGCTGGTGCTGGCTGTCAGCGGACTGGGCCGTCGGGCCGCCCGGCGCTGGGGGCAGGCGCTGGGGGCGCAGCGCACCGTGCTGCAGGGGCAGGGCAGCCTCGGGGCCCGGTTGCAACGGCAGTTGATCCGGGCCCGGCGCGAAGGGGCCCGGCGGGTGGTGCTGATCGGCAGTGATCTGCCGGATCTCTGCCGCCATGATCTGATCGAGGCCTTTCAGCACTTGGCGCACGATCCGCTGGTGCTCGGCCCGGCCCGCGATGGCGGCTACTGGCTGATCGGCCTGGGCGGCAACTGGCCGGCCCTGTTCGCCGGCGCCGGCCAGGCGATCCCCTGGGGTGGCGATCAGGTGTTGGCGGCCACCCTGGCCGCCGCTGCGGCCGAAGATCTGCCGCCGGTTCGGCTCGCGTTGCGAGCCGATCTGGACCGGGGGATCGATCTGGCGCGCTGGCGATGAGCGCGCTGCCGGAGCCCACCGTGCTGCTGCCCGTCACCTCACGAATCGCCCCGTGGGCCGCCGCAGGAGCGCCACTGGCGCCGCTGGCGGTGGTGATTGCTGTGCGTAATGAGGCCCGCGGTCTGCCGCCGCTGCTGGCTGATCTGGCCGCAGCGCCCGCCGGCCTCGTGCGCGAGCTGCTGGTGGTGGACGGTGGCAGCGTCGATGGCAGCCAGCGGTTGGCGCGGCTGGCGGGGGCCAGGCTGCAGCCTGCGGCAGCGGGGCGGGGCCGGCAGCTGGCCCAGGGGGTGGCTGCCACGGAGGCGCCCTGGCTGCTGCTGCTCCACGGCGATGGGCGGCTGCCGTCCCATTGGCCCGAGCTTGTTGCCGGCGCGATCGCCGCCGGAGCGACCACGGCCGGAGCGACCACGGCTTGGGCGACCACGGCCTGGGCCTTTCGTCTGGCTATCGCCGCCCGTGATCCGCGGCTGCGGTTGGTGGAACTGGCGGCCAATGGGCGCAGCCGCTGGCGTCAGCTGCCCTATGGCGATCAGGGGCTGCTGCTGGCCCGCGGCCTTTACGCCGCCGCTGGCGCCATCGCCCCCCTGCCGTTGATGGAGGACCTGGAGTTTCTGCTGCGGTTGCGGCGCCACGGGGCGATCCGCCTGCTGGACGGCGCCCTGAGCGTCAATGACCGGCGCTGGCGGCGCCTCGGCGTCTGGCGCACCACCTGGCGCAACGCCCAGCTGCGGCGCCGCTGGCGCCGGGGTGAGGATCCGGCGCTGTTGGCGGCCGAGTACTACGGCGCCTGACCAGCACGCCCTCAGGGGGCATACCAGAAGGCACAGCGACGCTGCCGGGGCTCCAGTTGCCAGCCCTGGGCCTCGTAGAAGCCCACCACGTCGGGATCGGCAAACAGGCTGACCCGATCCACCCCCATGGCCCGCAGTTGCTCGAGCACGTAGTGCATCATCTGCTTGCCCAGGCCGGCGCCCTGGTAGAGGGGGTGAACCGCCAGGTCCCAGACCGTGGCATCCACCACGCCGTCGCCGGTGCAGCGGGCGAAGCCGACGAGCCGGGGGATGCGCTCGTCGTGGCGCCAGAGACCCACCTGCAGCAGGCTGTGCTGCAGCGCCTTGCGCACCCGCCTGAGCGGCCGCCGACTCCAGCCGACGGCATCACAGAGCGCCTCGAGTTCGATCAGGTCGATCTCACGCTCCAGGCTCAACACCAGATTGAGCTCGGCCTTGGCCGTGGGGCAGAGCCGATGGGCCTCCCCATAGAGATGCTGCAGCAACGCCGGGTTGGGCAGGCTCGGGGTGGGCGTCACGGGGAATGGCCCTGGGGACACGGGATCGAATAAGCAGTCTGACGATCCTGCCTGAAAGGGACGAAACTGGGGCAACGTGACCTCTGGCCCTTGGCCTCGTCCTCTTCCCAAGTTCCTGCAGCCGCGCCCCCCAGCCGCGGGTTTTTCCCGCCCCATGGCCAGCCTCTGCTTCCAGGACGATGATCTGCTGCTGGTCGGCGTGCATGGCTGGCTGCTGTCCGGGCGGCTCTGGAGGCCGCTGGCGGCCGAACTGGCCCCACGGCGCCAATTCTGGTGCCCGGATCTGCCTGGTTTCGGCCAGCGGCCGCGGCCCAGGGGGCTGCAGAGCAGCCTGGCCAGCTACGGCCGCTGGCTGGCGGCGGCGGTGCAGCAGCAGGCCGCCGGTCGGCCAGTGGTGCTGATCAGCCATTCGCTCGGCGGCAGCATTGCCCTGCATAGCGCCGAGCGCTTCGGCAGCCAGCTGCGGGGGCTGGTGCAGATCGCTGCTGGTGGCGGCATCTTTCAGCCCAGGCCGTTCTCCCTGCTCCGGCGTGCTGGCGCCACCTTCGTGCAATGGCGTCCCGGCTGGCTGGCGGAGTTGCCGGGTACGGAGGCGATCCGCTCGCCGCTGCGGGCTGAAGCGCGCGCCGCCCAGGGGTTGCTGGCCTGCAGCACCAACCGGGGCGCGGTGCGCCAGCTGCCGCTGCTGACCAGCCAGTTGACCGTGCCCAGTCTCTGGATCAGCGGCAGCCGCGATCGGGTGATGGAACCCCGCTATGTGCGCCATCTGGCCAGCTTCACGCCGCTGCATCAGCTGGAATCGCTGCAGGGGGCAGGCCATCTGCCGATGCAGCAGTGCCCGGCCGATCTGGCCCGGCTGATCGAAACCTGGCTGCAGGCGGAGGTTCACACCAGCGGCTCGTTCCCGGCCGCTATCACCGGCTGATCCCGCTGCTGCCGGCGCCGTTGGGAGCGGCAGTTCCGTGGCGGAGTAGCTGTTCCGTAGCGGAACGGTTGTCAGCACCCTGTTGAGGCGGCTCGGGAGCAAGGCGAGCCTGGAGCTGGGCGACCGTCAGGTTCCTGGCCAGCCAAGGCGCTCAGGACGGTTGGATAGACCGTTGCCAAGGAGGCTCTGGCCAACTCCCCACGGAGCCGTGCTTTTGTGGACAGGGATCGGCGGCTCAGAGCGTGGCCAGCCCCTTCTCCTGCAGGTCCGCCAGCTCGGCATAGAGGCCACCGGCTGCCCGCAATTGTGTGTGGGTGCCCTGTTCGATCAGCCGACCGCGCCGCAGCACCAGGATGCGATCGGCCGCCTCGACGGTGGCCAGACGATGGGCGATCACCACGGCGGTGCGCTGGTGCAGCAGGCGATCGAGATCGCGCTGCAGGGTGGCTTCGGTGGAGGGATCCAGAAAGGCGGTGGCCTCGTCCATCACCAGCACCGAGGGATCGCGGATCGCCACCCGGGCCACCGCCAGCAGCTGGCGTTCGCCGGAGGAGAGATTGCCGCCGCGCTCCCGCAGCTGACTGTCGAGGCCGGCGTCGAGGCGTTGCAGCAGCGGATCGAGGCCGAGGTCGTGGCAGAGCTGGGCCAGCTCCGGATCGCTGATGTCGGCGTCGAGGCGTAGGTTGTCGGCCACGTTGCCGCTGAACAGGAAGGTGTCCTGCAGCACCACCCCCAACCGCTGCCGCAGGGTGGCGATCGGCAGCTCGCGGATGTCGATGCCATCGAGCAAGATCCGGCCCCGCTGCGGTTCATACAGGCGGCACAGCAGCCGGATCACCGTGGTCTTGCCGGAGCCGGTGGGACCCACCAGGGCGACATGTTCGCCCGGGGCGATCTCGAAGGAGAGGTCTTCGAGGATCGGATCGTCGCTGCGATAGGCAAAGCTGACGTTTTCGAAGCTGACGGCACCGGGGCTGCGGCGCTGGTCGCCGCTCCGCAGGGCCGCCGGCGAACGCTGCTGGCGCGGCAGCTCCTGGATCTCGATCGGCTCTTCCAGCAGTTCGCCGATGCGCTCCACCGCGGTCAATCCCCCCTGGATCTGGGTGAAGCGCTCGGCCAGCTGGCGCAGCGGGTCGAACAGGCGCTGCGAAAACAGGATGAAGGTGGTGAGGGTGCCCAGGTCCATTAACCCGCTGGTCACCATCCAGCCGCCCAGGGCCAACACCACCGCGATCGCACCGAGGGCCACCCACTCGATGAAGGCGGAGATGGCGCTGTCGTACAGGATCGTGCCGGTGACCGCCTGGCGATAGGCATCGTTGGTGCGGGCAAAGCGGGCACTGTTGGTGGCCTCTCGCCGGAACATCTGCACCACCTCCAGACCCTGGAGGTTTTCCTGCAGATCCGCATTCAGTTGACCCAGCTCTTCGCGCACCCGGTAGTTGGCCACCCGGTAGCGCTTCTGCAGCCAGAGGATGCCCCAGGTGACCGGTACCTGGGTGAGCAGCAACAGCAACCCCAGGCGCCACTCGATGCTGATCATGGTGATGGCGATCACCAGCAGCGACACCAGATCGGCCAGCACCCCCACCGCGCCGCTGCCGAACACTTCGGCCAGGGCCTCCACGTCGCTGGTCAGGCGGGTGAGCAGCTTGCCCACGGGAGTGCGGTCGTGGAAGCGCAGCGACAGGTCCATCGCATGGCGGAACAGATCGGTGCGAATGTGGGCCGTGAGCCGTTGACCCACCACCTGCACGTTGTAAATCTGCGTGCCCTGCAGGGCCAGGCGCACCAGCACCGCCAGCAGCAGCAGGCCGACCAGCAGTTTGAGCGCCACGGCCGGGGCCACACCCTGGAGCCAGGGCAAGACGGAAGGCTCGCGGCGCAGCACCGAAATCGCCTGCCCCACCAGCACCGGCTGGATCGCCCCGGCAAAGGCCAGGGGCACCAACAGCAACAGAGAGAGCAGCAGGCGACGGCGATCGCGGCCCAGATAGGGCAGCAGACGCTGCAGCCGGATGCGATCGAGGGAGGCCATCAGGAAGGCCGTCCCACGGGGGCGGCCGCGATGGCGCCCACGGCGCCGAGGCGCTCGATGATCGCCTGCAGCCGGCCGCTGTCAATGCGCAGGGCCAGGGGATGGCCGATCAGGCGGGCGGTGCTGTGGAACAGATCTTCAATGGCGATCAGGCCGTTGTCGCGCAGGGTGCGGCCGGTGGCGACCAGATCGACGATCGCCTCGGAGATGCCCGTGAGGGGGCCCAGTTCCACCGAGCCGGTGAGGTGGATCAATTCCACCGGCAGATCCAAGGCCTCGAAATAGTCCTGGGCGCAGCGGGTGAACTTGCTGGCGACGCGGCAATGGGCCGGTAGATCGAGGCTGCGGCGATAACCGCTGCTGGCCTGGACAGCCACGGCCATGCGGCAGCCGCCGAAACCGAGGTCCAGCAACTGGGCCACCGGCAGCCGGTGCTCGCGCAACACGTCGTAACCGACCACACCGAGCTGGGCCTGGCCATAGGCCACATAGACCGGCACATCGGCGTTGCGCACCAGCAGGGCCCGGGCGCTGCCGCAGGCACTGGGCACCATCAGCAGCCGGTTGTCGGGATCCAGCAGGGCTGAAAAATCCAGACCGGCCTCAGCGAACCGGCGCACCGAATCCTTGAGCAGGGCCCCTTTGGCCAGGGCCACGGTGATGGCGGGCTGGGAGGCAGCGGTGATCATGGGGGCAGCGCCGCAACCCGGACTTTAACGATGCAACCGAACCCCGAGTCCGCCGCCGCCCTGGAGCTCGCCCTGCTCCCGGTGTTGCAGGACAACTATGTGGTGCTGCTGCGGCGCGGCGGCCTGGCCGCTGTCGTCGATCCGGCGGTGGCCGAGCCGGTGATCGCTTGGCTGGAGCAACGCAAGCTGACCCTGGTGGCCGTGCTGCAGACCCACCACCACAGCGATCACATCGGCGGCACCCCGGCCCTGCTGCGCCGCTGGCCGGCCGCCGAGGTGGTGGCCAGCGGCGCCGACCGCGAGCGGATCCCCTTTCAGACCAAGGGCGTGGCCGATGGGGATCGCTTCAGCCTACTGGGTCGCCAGGTGGAGGTGCTGGAGGTGCCAGGCCACACCCGCAGCCATATCGCCTTCCACCTGCCAGCCGACCTGGGCGAAGGCGCCGAGCTGTTCTGTGGCGACACCCTGTTCGCCGGCGGCTGTGGCCGGTTGTTCGAAGGCACCGCCGCACAGATGCACCAATCGCTGCAACGGCTGACGGCCTTCGCGCCAACGACCCGCGTCTGGTGCGCCCACGAGTACACCGAAAGCAACCTGCGCTGGGCCGCCAGCGAGGCGCCGCAGGACGCCGCGATTGCGGCGCGCCTGGCGGTGGTGCGTCAGCAGCGGGCCCGCGGTGAGGTGACGATCCCCAGCACCGTGGCCCTGGAACGGGCGACCAATCTGTTTGTGCGCAGCGCCGACGGCGCCGAGCTGGCCCGGCTGCGGGAGAGCAAGAACAGCTACAGGGGCTGACGAGGCCAGGGATCGACGGCTGGGGCTGGCTGGGCTCCGATCCAGGTGCCCTCCGATCCCGGTGCCCTCCGCTTGCAATGAACGGCTTGCGATGAACGGCCGCCGCCAGGCTGTTTGACGTCAAGCCAGCTCCACTCCCAGGCTGGCTGGTGTTTGTGGCGAAGCTCCACAGGCTGCCAAGGCGGTTCAGGCTTTCAAGGGCTGGCCAGTAGCCGCACGCTGTGGGCTCCCGGGTAAAGCAGGGCCCGCTGCTCCGGTCGGATCTGCAGCTCACAGGCCAGGCCCGGCGGGTGGTCCTGCTCCAGCGGTAGCCGCAGCCGCACGGTGATGGCGCCGCAGGCGACGCGATAGAGCCAGCCATGGCCCAGGAACTCCCGCCCCAGCACCCGGCAGCGCCCTGTGATTCGCGGCTGCAGTTCTAGACCATCGGGGCTCAGCAGCAGCTGCAGCTCGGCGTCGACGCGGCTCTCAACAGCGCTGTCCACGGGATCGGGCCGGTCGCTCTCCCCAGGGCCGGTGGGCGCCGGAGGCGAGTCCAGGGCGAACACGCCCAGGTCGGTGCGCAGCTGATCGCCCTGGCGCTGGACCGGCAGCAGATTGCCCTGCAGCACGAACCGACCGACGAAGGCTGTGGCCGGCCGCAGCACCAGTTCCTGGGGGGTGGAGCACTGATCGAGATGGCCGTCGCGGAGCACCGCCACCCGATGACAGATTGCCATCGCCTCCTCCGGATCGTGGGTCACCAGCAGGGCACTGGCACCGCATTCGGCCAGCACCACCGGCAGCTCGCTGCGCAGGCGCAGGCGCACCTCCACATCGAGATTGGAGAAGGGTTCATCGAGCAGCAACACCGAATTGCCAGGGGCCAGGGCACGGGCCAGGGCCAGCCGTTGGCGCTGCCCGCCGGAGAGCTCGTGGGGATAGCGGCGTTCGAGGCCCTTCAACCCCAGCAACTCCAGCAACCAGGACGCCCGGCTGCGGTCTTCGCCGGGCCTGAGCCCAAAGCAGACGTTGCCCCAGGCCTCGAGATGGGGGAACAGGGCGTAGTCCTGAAACACCATGCCGACGCCACGGCGCTCGGGAGCCAGCCAGCGCTGTTCACCCGCCACCTCACGGCCGTGGATCTGCACGGTTCCCCGCGATGGTCGCTCGAAACCGGCAATCAATCGCAGCAGGGTGGTCTTGCCGCAGCCCGAAGGTCCCAGCAGGCCCACCAGTTCCCCCGCCGCCAGGCTCAGATTCAGGCCGCGCAGTGTCCAGGCGCCGGCGGCGGCATGGGGGTAGCGATGCCAGAGATCGCGCAGCACCACCGGGTCGCCTTCGGCCAGGGCCGCTGAGCCGGCGGCGGCAGCGATGGGTCTGACAGGCGCAGGGGCGATGGCTGGAACGGACATAGGCTCAGGTGGCCATCTTCTCGCGCCATGAGCAGCCAGCCGATTGCCGTCCACACCGAGGCCGCACCGGCGCCGGTGGGGCCCTACAACCAGGCGGTGCGAGCCGGCGATGTGATCTATTGCTCCGGCCAGATCGCCCTGGACCCAGCCAGCGGCGCCATGGTGGGAGCCGGGGATGTGGAAGCCGAAACCCACCAGGTGATGCGCAACCTGCAGGCGGTGCTCAAGGCGGCCGGTACCAGTCCCAAAGGGGTCGTGCGCACCACGGTGTTTCTCCTCGATCTTGCCGATTTCGCCCGGGTGAATGCGATCTATGCCGAGGTGTTCGGCGAAGGGGTATCCCCCGCCAGGGCCTGCGTGCAGGTGGCGGCGCTGCCCAAGGGAGCCAAGGTGGAAATCGATGCGATTGCCGTGCTCACTTGAGGACACCGCGAAAAAATCCTGAATCTCAAGCGTCGCCTAAGCCGAGCTCCATGGCGGCAACTGGCTTGCCTTGAGCAAAGGGGAGCGCAATGGGCGTTTGTTGGAGGTGCCTTTGAGCCGCTGGAGCGCAGAAGCTCGCGCTTTGCGGCCC
>CAMBZX010000048.1 GCA_945872185.1 Synechococcus sp. UW140
AGGCCAGCTCAAACGTGTATTCAAAAGCCTTGATCAAACCCTGTTGCTACCGTTCATTCAACGCCGGGGGCTCAAAGAAGCTCTCCAGCTGCTCCAAAGCCCGCCTGTAGTTCGAGAAACGCTGCTGCCAGCGGATGTCCTGAGCTGACAGCCATGGCCCGCCGCTCAAGCATGCAGGAATGAATCGACGGATGTTTCAGGGAACGGGGCGCGCTCGGGTGGCTGCCTTGGCCTGCTTGATCCTGGGCCTTGGCAGCTTCGCGCTTTGGCATCACCGGCAGCCTGGGGTTCAAGGGTTCAGCTCCTTGCCAGGTCTTAAAGGCCACCCACTTGATTCCGGCCACCTCGATGCCCGCCAGCTCGCCCTGGTGATCAACAGCGCCGATCCGGTCAGCGAGGCGATCGGCAGCTACTACCAACAGGCCCGGCATATCCCGGCCGACCAGGTGATCCGGGTGCGCTTTGCGCCGGGACGCACCTCCATGCCCGTGGCGGAGTTTCGCCGCATCCGCCGCCAGGTGGAGCGCCAGACCCCGGATCAGGTGCAGGTCTACGCCCTGGCTTGGGCGACGCCTTGGCGCGTGGGCTGCCAGTCGATCACCAGTGCCTTAAGCTTCGGCTACCGGCCGGAGGTTTGTTTTGGCCGTTGCGGTACGGCTCGCATCAGCCCTTATTACGCCCGGGGCGATGTACGGCGGCCCTGGGATCAGCTGCGGTTGCGGCCTTCGATGTTGCTGGCAGCGACCAGCGTTGCAGCCGGTAGGGCCTTGATTGATCGCGGCGTTGCCGCCGATGGCACCAGACCACGGGGCACGGCCTATCTGCTCAGCACCTCCGATCCCCTGCGCAATGTCAGGTCCGGCCACTTCGCGGGCGTTGCCGCGGCCTTGGGGCGGAAGCTGCGGGTGCGTGTTCTGTGGAGTGATTACTTAAGGCAAGCTACCGATGTGATCGCTTACTTCACCGGATTGACGAACGTACCGGATATCGCCAGCAACCACTACCGGCCCGGTGCCGTGGCCGACCATCTCACCTCCAACGGCGGCATACTCACCGGGCCTTCTGGAACCAGCGCCGATGGCGGGTTGGGCCAGATGAGTGCCTTGCGCTGGCTGGAGGCCGGCGCCACCGGCAGCTACGGCACCGTGGTCGAACCCTGCAACATCCCCGCCAAGTTCCCCGATCCGGGCCTGCTGCTGACCTACTACCGGCGCGGTGACACGTTGATCGAGAGCTACTGGCGCAGCGTGGCCATGCCGGATCAGGGGGTGTTCATCGGAGAGCCTTTGGCGAGGCCGTGGATCCACAAGCGATGAGCTCGATTTGTTGTGTTTCCTACGCTTGATTGATTTCGTTCTTCAGCCCAGTCAGCATCGACTCTAATTCTGCCAGCAGATGCTCACGGCTGGCAGGCAGAGTGAACGGTCCTTCTTCGTAGCGCGCCTCAACCGCGAACACCTGGAGCTGGAGAAGCTCATCAGCCAGACAGATGCCGGCATCGCTGGCAAGGTTTTGAAGTTCATGACTGCGAGGCGCTTGCCTGTTGCTGAGGACGATCATGGCCTTGAGCAACTTCTCTAGAGCCTGTTGGGCTTGAAAGCCCCACTCCTCTTGAGGGTAAAGAGGTGAAAGATTAAGCTCCATCGCCAGCAGATGGCGCTCCACAAGCCTTAGCAGTAGCTGGGCATCTTCAGCAGGCGGCATAGAGAACTCGTCCTTCCCTTGCCACATCGCCCATCACATGCCAGCGGGAACCAGCCATGCGCGTCGCATCGGCCTGACCCAAGACCAAAAGGTCCACATCTTGTCCCACTGCTCCCAGAACCTGGCGGTATTGAGCCCAGCGACTTGTCTTCATCTCAGGGCTCAGGCTGGCTTCCCGACAGATCACTGCCAGGTCCAGATCGGAGCTGAGCTGAGCCTCGCCTCGCGCCCTGGAGCCGAAAACAATCAGCGCCAGCACACCTTCGCTGTGGCTCAGCTGGCGCAGGCCTGATGCCAGCGCTTCAGGGTCAAGCCCCTGCCCCAGATCGGGATCGCTGGGCAGATTCGTGGCCACCGACCAGAAGCGCTCGGGCGAGGGCGGAGGGCTGAAGGGAGCCATACTGTCGGTGCAGATCAGTGGGCGCGCTGATGCCAGGCCCAGGCATGTTCGATGATCGTGCTGAGCTCCGGATAGCGGGGGCGCCAGCCGAGTTCGGTGTGGGCTTTGCCGGCCCCGGCCACCAGCTGGGCCGGATCGCCGCTGCGGCGCTGGGCCACGTGGGCCAGCAGTCCCCGGCCGGTGACCGCCTTGGCTGTTTCAATCACTTGCTGCACCGAATAGCCGGTGCCGTTGCCCAGGTTGTAGATCAGCGGCGCCTTGACAGGCTCATCGCGCTCCCGGAGACGCAGCAGACGCTCCAGCCCCAATACATGGGCATCGGCCAGATCGCTCACGTGGATATAATCGCGGATGCAGGTGCCATCCGGGGTGGGGTAGTCGTCGCCGTAGATCTGCAGGTAGGGGCGCCGGCCGCCCATCACATCCAGCACCAGCGGGATCAAATGGGTTTCGGGGTTGTGGTTCTCGCCCAGATCACCGGCCGGATCAGCCCCGGCGGCATTGAAGTAGCGGAAGATCACGCTCGGCAGCCCGTAGGCGCTGGCGAAATCCGTGAGCAGCTGTTCCACCATCCACTTGCTGCGGCCGTAGGGATTGATCGGCGCCTGCGGATGGTCTTCGGTCATCGGTACCTGCTTGGGTACCCCATAGGTGGCGCAAGTGGACGAGAAGACGATCGGGATGGGGCGGGGCGACGGGGCGGATTCGGCGCCCTGCTGCGGCGCCGCGATCAGCGTCTCCAACAGGGTGAGGGTGTCGCCGAGGTTGTTGCGGTAGTACTTGGCCGGATCGCTGACCGACTCGCCCACATACGCATAAGCGGCGAAATGCAGCACCGCCTCAATCGCTTTGCCCTCCAGCCCGCTGCCGACCAGCTCGGGATGGTGTCCATGCAGCAGGTCTGAGAGCAGCTGGCGATCGCCCACCTGGCCGACGACCAGGGGCACCTGCAGAGTCTGGCGCACGATCTCGGCATGGCCGTAGACCAGGTTATCCAGCACCACAGGTTGGTGGCCGGCCCGGCTCAGAGCCCGTACCGCATGGCTGCCGATGTAGCCGGCACCGCCCGTGACCAGAACCCTCAAAGTCGCACCTCGACGCCGGCTTTCCGGCTGGAAATGTAGTTCGCGACCGTGCTGTTCAATCCCTGCTCCAGGGGGATGCGCGCCTGCCAGCCCAGGTTGGCCAGTCGGCTCACATCCAGCAGCTTGCGGGGGGTGCCGTCGGGCTTGCTCGCGTCCCAGCGGATCTCACCGCGGTAGCCCACCGCCTTCGCCACCAGCTCCGCCAGCTCCCGGATCGTCAGATCGCAGCCGGTACCCACATTGAGATGCTGCGGCTGCTGATCGGTGGGCTGCCAGTGCTCCAGACAGAAAACCACCGCATCAGCCAGATCGTCGACATGCAGGAACTCGCGCCTAGGGGTGCCGCTGCCCCAACAAAGCACCTCACTGGCACCGCTCTCGCGGGCCTCCTGAAAACGGCGGATCAGGGCCGGCAACACGTGGCTGTTGGTGGGGTGGTAGTTGTCGCCGGGCCCGTAGAGATTGGTGGGCATCAGGCTGATCGCATCGAAGCCATGCTGCTGCCTCAGGGCCCGGCAGAGCTGAATGCCGGTGATCTTGGCGATCGCGTACCACTCATTGGTGGGCTCCAGGGCACCGGTGAGCAGGGCCTCCTCGCGGATCGGCTGCTCGGCGTACTTGGGATAAATGCAGCTGCTGCCCAGGAACAAGAGGCGCTGGCAACCGTGGCGCCAGGCGTTTTCAATGACGTTCTGCTGAATCTTGAGATTGTCGAGCAGGAAATCAGCCGGATAGGTGGCATTAGCGAGGATGCCGCCAACCCGGGCTGCCGCCAGCACCACCACATCAGGGCGGTAACGGGCGAACCAGTCGGCGGTGGCCACCGGGTCGGTCAGCTCCAGCTCCTGGTGGCTGGCGGTGAGCAGGGCACCACCGCGTCCGTCAGGGGAAGCGTTGGTGGACGAGCCAGCAGAGGTGCCAGCGCCGTAGCCCCCGGCCCGCAGCCGCCGCAGGATCGCCGCCCCGGCCATGCCGCGATGGCCGGCGACATAGATGCGATCGCTGGGCGAGATCTGGAGGGCGCCACTCATGGCATCAACACCTGGGGAGGATTCTCCATCGATCCGACCACCTGGAAGCCCTCGCGCCGCAACAAAGCTTCCTTCGCCGCTTCCTCCTTGTCTCTGGCCACCATCTCGGCCACCAGCTGCTCCAGGGTGGTGGTGGGGCTCCAGCCCAACTTGCGATGCGCCTTACCCGGATCCCCCAGCAAGGTCTCGACTTCAGCCGGCCGGAAATAGCGCGGATCGATGCGCACCACGGTAGTGCCGTTGTCACTGCGCACACCGGTTTCGGCCACCCCCTCGCCGACCCACTCGATCGCGCCCCAACCCAATTCAGCGACGGACAGTTCGATGAAGCGACGCACCGATTCCTGGCGGCCGGTGGCGATCACGAAGTCTTCGGGCGGACCGCTCTGCTGCAACATGCGCCACTGCATCTCGACATAGTCGCGGGCGTGGCCCCAGTCGCGAAGTGAATCGAGATTGCCCATGTACAGGTACTGGTCGAGGCCAGCATCGATCCGGGCCAAGCCGCGAGTGATCTTGCGGGTGACAAAGGTTTCGCCACGCCGCGGACTTTCGTGGTTGAACAGGATGCCGTTGCAGGCGTACATCCCATAGCTCTCGCGGTAGTTGACCGTGATCCAGTAGGCGTAGAGCTTGGCGACCCCGTAGGGACTGCGGGGATAAAAGGGAGTGGTCTCCTTCTGGGGAGTCTCCTGCACCAGGCCGTACAGCTCGGAGGTGGAAGCCTGATAGATGCGGGTCTTGGCCGTCAGGCCAAGGATCCGCACGGCCTCCAGCACCCTCAGCGTGCCAAGAGCATCACTGTTGGCGGTGTACTCGGGACTTTCAAAACTGACCGCCACATGGCTCTGGGCGCCGAGGTTGTAGATCTCATCCGGCTGAACCTGCTGGATGATCCGGATCAGATTGCTGCTGTCGGTGAGATCGCCGTAGTGGAGCACTAGACGGGGATCGCTCTCATGGGGATCCTGGTAAAGGTGATCGATGCGATCGGTGTTGAAGCTACTGGCCCGGCGCTTGATGCCATGCACGACATAGCCCTTCTCCAGCAGCAATTCTGCCAAGTAAGAACCATCCTGGCCGGTAATACCAGTGATCAGGGCAATTTTGGTCATCAATATATAAAAATTAGGATTTAACGTTAAAACGTAGTGAGTCCACGGCAACTGAAGGCCGATGGATGGATCAAGGCGTATTTCAGAGGAACCGGTATTGACGCATGCCGGTGACGCCTGTGGCCCGGGCATGGCGACGACTGAAGTCGCTCACGGTGGGATTGCCCTCAACCCGGATCACACCGGTGGCTTGCTCCCACAGTTCACGGGGAACGGAGCTGAGCGTGTGCTCCAGTTGGTCATGGCGCTTGACATACCACCATGTAGAACACTCACAATGATCACACCAAAAGCACTCAATCCATTCACCGGTAAGCGGCAAGACACGATTGAAGGCGGCCAGAAGTTCGTCTGATTTGCGTTTACTGAGGCCGCGAAGCATCACCTGGCCAACTTCGGTGGCATAAAGATGATACTTCGCAGAAACACTATAAAGCTTTAGCTCGGGATGGCGGGGACAACGTAGCTCGCGGCGCTTGGATCGTCGCCGCGAACGCTTTGGAGACAGTTTCTCAGTGCAGCCTGAGTCTTCGGCTTGGCTGAACGTCGAGCCAACAGGCTTGGAACTGGAACCAGGGTCGATCACCGCAGCTCACACTGAGGGGCAAAAGTGTCAACAGGTTTTCATGAAAACCTGTTGTGAGGCTGTCCGGAGAGGACCGCTCCTCCTTCGTGGCCACGGCTTCGCAGGTTGCGGGTCCGTGGTTCAGAGGGTGAACGGTCGCCAGCATCGGACGAACTTCATCCTTTCATTAAAGCACAGATCGCAAGCCACAGATTGGGGCAGGCCAGAGATAGATCGCCTTGGACTAAAAAAAAGCAGCCCCGTAGGGCTGCTGCAAAAAACTAGGTCCTTAGACCAAGGGTTGGGTTCGTCGTCAGTCGCGACGACCACCACCGCCCTGAAGAGCGATCACCAGGCGCAGGATAAAGATAAACAGATTGATGTAGGTAAGATACATGCCCAAGGCGCCAGCCAGATACTGGTCGTCCCGGTAGGTGCGTGGCATGGTGTAGAAGTCGACGAAGGCCGCTCCCACGAACAACACTGTACCGAAGCCAGCAATCATCAATTCAAAGCCCCCTGCACTGAAGATGCCTGGAGCAAAAATGCTGCCTATTAACTGCACAACCATGGCAATGACCAGGCCAACGATCCCCAGGCCGACCACACCGGCCAGGGCCTGACCGACGTTGTCGCTCATGCGGCGACCGAAGAAGGAGGCCAACACGAAGGTGAAACCGGTGGCGAGTGCCGCCGTACCGACAGCACCGATGCCCGCCGCGGCCACGGCGTAGCTCACGATGCCGCTGAGGGTGAAGCCGGTGATCAGGCTGTAGGCCGTGAGGATCGGCAGGGCCGTGGCGTTATTGCCTTTGCTGGCCGCGTTCTGAGCGACGAAGAAGAGGATGAAGTTGCCGATCAGGGCCACCCAGAACAGTGGCATGAACAGGGAGGGACTGGAAGCCATCAAGGAGATGCCTCCCAGCACCCCGGCGGCGGTGAGCACCATGCCACCGCCGACATAAGGCAGGGCCTTGTTGACCACGTTGGGGCCGACCAAGGAGCCCCGTTGGGCTTCCTGGATGGCCTGTTGGAAGTTGCTGCTGGCCGGCATGGCTCAGAAGGTGTTGAAACTTTCCCCATCCTGCCAGCGGCAGCGGGGGCCTGACGGCCGCTCTGGTGTGGATCCCCCTATGGGCGAGCTGCCGGGGAACTGGGGCCAGACGACGCTGACGCTGGGGGCCAGAGCCGCACCTCAAGCACGGCCACGCCTGTACCGATGCCGGATTCGGCGAAGCGCAACAGGGCGTTCAGGCCCGGGCTCAGGGAGGGATCCAGGCTGGCGGTGACCATGATGACGATCACGGTGATCGCCGCCAGGCGGCCGTGGCTGGGCACGTTGATCGCCTGGCAGATCAGCACCGTGGCGAAGATGGTCGCCGCCATGCCGATTGGGTGGAAGGGCAGCAGCGTGAGGTAGATCGCGCTGGTGATCGCCCCGATCGCCGAACCCAGAAGCCGCAACGAGGCCGAGGAGGCGGTGTCCTTTCGGGACCCCTGGGTGACCACGATGGCCGAGATCGCCGACCACAATCCGCCGATCTTGGGCAAATAGCCCGGAAACAAGCTGGTGAAGGCGAAGCCCAGCGCGTAGGCCAGCAGGGCCGCCAGGGCAATCTGGGCCGGGAGGCGAAGGCGTTCGGCTCGTCTCATGAATCGCGGCAGACCTGCTGCATATCGAATCATGTTCGCGGTGCTCTCGGCAGCGATCGGGCATCGCGGCGAGCGTAGGCCTGCACCAGCCGCTGCACCAGGGGATGGCGCACCACATCGGCATCGCTGAACTGGCAGATCGCCACCCCTTCCACCCCCGCCAACACCTGTTGCGCTTCCACCAGCCCGCTCAGCTGGCCTGGTGGCAAATCGATCTGGGTGATGTCGCCGGTGACCACCATGCGCGAGTTTTCGCCCAGGCGGGTGAGCACCATGCGCATCTGGGCCGCCGTGGTGTTCTGGGCCTCATCGAGGATCACGAAGGCATCCGCCAGGGTGCGGCCGCGCATGTAGGCCAGAGGAGCCACCTCGATCACCCCCTTCTCCAGCAGCGCTTCGGTGCGCTCCCGGCCCAGCAGAGTATGCAGGGCGTCATACAGGGGCCGCAGGTAAGGATCCACCTTCTGCTGCAGATCGCCGGGCAGGAAGCCAAGTCGCTCCCCCGCCTCCACCGCCGGCCTGGTGAGCACCAGCCGCTCCACCCGCCGCTCCTGCAGCATCCGCACCGCCTGCACCGTGGCCAGGAAGGTTTTGCCGGTGCCCGCCGGACCGATGGCCAGGGTGAGGTCGTGGCATTCCATCGCCTCAATGAAGCCCTTCTGGCGCAGCGTTCGGGGCCGCAGCGAACGGCCGCGAACGCTGGTGGCCAGCACCTGGCTGCCCATGCCGCGGTGCTCTTCACTGCGGCCGCTGTCTAGGGCCGTGAGCGCGGTTTGCAGATCCACCGCGGCCAAAGGCTCGCCGCTCTGCCACAGGGGCCTGAGCAACTCCAGCAGGCCAGCGGCACGTTCCACCTGAGCTGGGCGACCGCTCAGATGCAGATCAAGACCCCGCAAGCGCAGGGTGCTGCCGGTGAGGGCCTCAACCCGTCGCAAATTCGCTTCTCCCGCCCCAGCCAGGGCCAGGGCAGCTTCCGGGCCGCTCAGAGCCAGTATGAAAGGCTCTGGGGCGGAATCTTGCTGGTTGCTGCCGTTGGTGATCAGGCCTCGGCTGCAGCGTCCTCAGCAGGAGCTGCGGCGGCGGCCTCGGCAGCAGCCTTGGCTTCTGCAGCAGCGGCTTCAGCGGCAGCATCAGCGGCAGCAACTTCAGCGGCAAGCTTGGCAGCGGCCTCGGCTTTCTTGGCATCGGCAGCGGCGGCATCACGTGCGGCAGCTTGCTTGAGCTTGCCGACCGTTTCAGCCGGGCGGATCGTTTTCTCGATCAGACCACCTTTCTCGAGCAGATAGCGCACTGTGTCCGTGGGCTGGGCTCCCTGGCTGAGGCGGGTGCGGATGGCCTCCGTATCCAGGCGGGTTTCCTTAGTGCGGGGGTTGTAAAAACCCAGCTCCTCGAGGGGACGGCCATCCCGGCGGGAGGTGCTGTTGGTGGCCACGAGGCGGAAACTCGCTTCCCGCTTCTTACCGAACCGCTTGAGGCGGAGCTTGATCATCGAGGCCCTGACGTGAGATTTCTAGAGATGGACTTTACCTTGCCAGGGGCCCTTGGTTGCCAGGGCGGAAGCGATTCGGATCGCTGGAAGGCAGCACGATCCCCGCCAGCCAGAACAGCAGCCCCAGGCTCACGACAGCGACCAAGGTCCAGAGGTAGGGGGGGTTGCGGATCATTGAGCGCATCTCGTACCAGAGCGGCTGCAGCAGGCGCTTCAGAACCGAAGACCTGGAGCGGTGACGACGGCGCCGAACCCGATGGCGCAACTGGTTGCGGTAGTCACGATTCGGTTCTTCCATTCAGAGCGCTCCAAATCCTTTGCGATTTTTCTTCGGCTTGGGGGCCCGGGGCGGCTGGCCGCCGCCCTGGCGGTGACCAGCAGGCACCCCGCCCATGCCGGGCATCCCCGGCATGCCGCCCATGCCAGGCATGCCACCTATCCCGGGCAATCCCCCCATGCCAGGCATCCCGGGCATACCTCCCTTGCTGATCTGCTGCATGAAGCCGCGCATCTTCTGGAAATCGGCCAGCACTTTGTCAACATCAGCTGGGGTGTGACCGCTGCCGGTGGCGATGCGGCGGCGGCGACTGGGCTGGGCGGCCAGCAGTTCCGGCTGGCGGCGTTCGGCTTCAGTCATCGAGCCGATCATCGCCTCGATCTTCTTGAGCTGCTGCTCGCCCTGCTTGAGCATGCCGTCGTCGATCTTGTTCATGCCCGGGATCATCTTCATCAGACCACCCAGGGAGCCCATGCGCTTGATCAGGCGCATCTGCTTGACGAAGTCCGAAAAATCGAAGCTGGCTTCCTGCAGCTTGCGCTGCATCTGCTCCACATCAGCCAGCTCCACTTCCTTGGTGGCCTTCTCCACCAGGGTGAGCACATCGCCCATGCCGAGGATGCGGCTGGCCATCCGCTCCGGGTGAAAGGGCTGCAGCGCCTCCACCTTCTCGCCGGTGCCGATGAACTTGATCGGCGCGCCGCTCACCTTGCGGATCGAGAGGGCCGCGCCACCCCGGGAATCGCCGTCGAGCTTGGTGAGCACCGCCCCGGTGATCCCCACCTGCTCGTGGAAGGCACGGGTGAGTTCCGCCGCCTCCTGGCCGATCATCGCGTCTACCACCAGCAGCACTTCGTCGGGCTTCACCGCCTCGCGGATCCGCACCATCTCCTCCATCATCGCCGTGTCGATCTGCAGTCGACCAGCGGTGTCGACCAACACGGTGTCGAAGCCCTCCTGGCGGCCCTTGGCCACACCGGCGGCGGCAATCGCCTCAGGCCTGGCCTCAGCTCCCAGGCTGAACACCTCGACGCCGATCTGCTGGCCGAGGGTGCGCAGCTGATCAATGGCGGCGGGCCGATAGACATCGGCGGCCACCAGCAGGGCCTTGCGCCCCTGCTCCTTGAGATGCAGGCCCAGCTTGGCGGTGGCGGTGGTTTTACCCGCCCCCTGCAGGCCCGCCATCAAAATCACAGTGGGAGCTTGTTCGGCGCGGGCCAGCGGGGCGTTCTCACCGCCCATGGTGGACACCAGCTGCTCGTGCACCAGCTGGATGAACTTCTGATCCGGGCTGACGCCGCGCACCACCTCGGCACCGATCGCCTTGCGCCGCATCTCCTCGACGAAGTCCTTGACCACACCCAGACTCACATCCGCCTCCAGCAAGGCGCGCCGCACCTGCTTGAGGGCTTCGTCGATGTTCGACTCGGAAATGGTGGCCTGACCCCTCAGGCCCTTGACGGCGTCTTCAAAACGCTGGGAAAGCTCGTCGAACATCAGCGGGGGAGATCAGGGAAAGAGGGTTCAGTCGGCGGTGTGAGAAGCGGCCAGGCGCCAGCGCTCGCCGTCGCGGCCGAACACATAGACGTTGCGCAGGGTGGTGCTGGGGGTGCTCCCCACCACCTTGCCAGCTCGATCGCGCTGGCTATCGCTGTAGCGCAGCCTGGTGATCACAGCGATCCGGCCCGGGGCGCGCTCGCTGATCGCCAGATCGATGATGCTCACCTCAAGGGTTTGCAGCACACCAGTGGCGGCATCCTGGCGGCGTTCGCTGGCCAGACGCTCGACCATGCCTTCGCGGGCGATGCTGTCGAGATTGGCGGGCAAGCTGGCGCCAGCCAGCACCTGTGTCTTGGTGGCCAGCCAAGACTGCAGCAGGCTGCGGATCTGGGCTTCGCTCGGTTCAACGGCCGTGAGCGGGGTGAGCGTCCCTTGGGGCAGGGCCGCGATCGGAGCCTGGCTCTGAGGCTTGGCCTCGCCCTGCATGGGTACCCCCGCTGGCTTGGGCCTGTCGGGCAACGCTGGGCTCGACCCGGAGGGAACCGGCGGTGGGGTGGTGCGGGGCCGCAGCAGCCAGGCCCCACCAGCCACCGCCAGCACCAGGACAACGGCACTCGCCAGCAGCCGCGGTGCCGGCAACCGCAGTGCAGGCAGACGCGGCGCCGGCAGGGAGAGCCGGGGCAGGGTCAACGACGGCAGTCGCCAGGAGAGCGGCGTCTCCTCCTCCTCGTCGGGCTCCGGGGCGGCGTGATCCGGCGCACTCAAGCCAGAGCTGACGGGGGGCAGGCTCCAGTCGAAGCTGTCCAGGTCACCGCCGCTGCTGAAACTGGGCAAGAATGCTGGGGAAGTGCCTGGAACTTGCGCCGATGCAGCATCGAAGCGGCGGCCCCGGCGCCGGTCCTCCCGCTCCACCCAAGCCACCACATCGCGATCACTGAAATAAGCCTCCAGATCGGGATCGGCATCGAGATCGCGGTAGCCCGGCAGGACGTCACGGCTGAGCCAGTCGCGGCAGTAAGCACAGAGCTGGGCCAGGGGGTCGTCGCTCTGGCGGGCGGCCCAGGCCTTGAGATCCTTGTTGGCGCCGTGCTCAAAGATGTTGCGGGCCGTGTCCACATCGCCCAGCAGCAGGTGCAGGTTCGCCAGCAGCGGTTCGATGCCACTGCGGCCACTGGCCTGCAACCGGTCGCGGGCGGCTGCGATTCGCTCCGGTTTGCGCTGGGCGAAACCGGAGGCGGTGAGCGCCGTGGTGGCCAGAAAATCGGCCGCATTCGAGCCCCCATCCCCCCAGGAGCTGAACAGATCCACCTGTTCCTGCACGGTGAGAAAACCGCGAATCTGGCGGAAGAAGGCCTGAAACTCTTCGGCACTGAAGTCGGGGTCACTGTTGGCTTCCAGCCCGCCGCGGCGTTCCACCAGCTGCTCCAGCAGGGACAGTCCCTCCGCCCGCTCAACCTTGGCAACCAGATCGCGACTGAGTAGATCCAGAACGCGATAGGGAATAAGACACTCCAGCTCCCGGTGCATGCGTTCCCGCAGTTCGGGCACCTGGCCCATGCGCTGCAGCAGCTGCAGCCCCTGCCGGAGGATGCCGGCGGCGCTTTCAAAGTGACGGCTCTGTTTGGCCTCGTCGGCAGCCTCCAGGCAAGCCAGACCCGCCAGCAAGGTGAGATCAGCTTCACGGCTACTGCCCAGAGCCGGGGCCTGGGGCGGCTGCAGGCTGCGGCAGGCCAGCTCGAAGCAATCGGCCGGCTGGCCGGCTTCGAGCAGCAGCAGCAAGCCAGCCACCTCTCGGCTGCTGGGCACCTCCAGGGCCGCCACCACCGTGCCCTCGCCCCTGGCCAGGGAGGTGAGTTGGGATTCGTAGGCGGCTCGGCGCTCACCGTCGCTGAGCAGGTCGGCGCTGGAGCGCAGCAGTTCGGCCCGAGCCAGGAGGGTGTCAGCGGTGAAACCCTGGTCCGGACTGCGGTCGAGACGAGTCGCCAGGGTGCGCAGCACCGTCTGAGCGTCACTGGCCGGGCTCACGCCGAGGAGACGGAAATGATCGAGCGGCAAGTCCAACCGGCAGTGGCGCACTGGCCGATGACTGTAGTAAGCAGCAGTGATTTTGACTGTCCTCTGGGGACAGACCCCGTACAGTCGGCAGCACGAATCGATTTGGTCACCTGACATGACCCAGGAACTGACCGCCGCCCGAGCCGCTGCAGCTGCGACGGCAGCCCCTTCCGGAGCCGTGCCTGCCGAGGCCGGCAGTCATGCCCTGCGTCATCAAGGCCTGTATCCAGCAGAACCGGCCTCAATCAGTGGCGAGGAGGGTTTGATGCTGTACCGCGATATGACCCTCGGTCGTCGCTTTGAAGACAAGTGCGCCGAGATGTACTACCGCGGCAAGATGTTTGGCTTCGTGCACCTCTACAACGGCCAGGAAGCCGTGAGCACGGGCGTGATCCAGGCGATGAAGCTCCAGCACGATTGGTTCTGCAGCACCTATCGGGACCACGTGCATGCCCTGAGCTGTGGCGTACCGGCGCGGGAGGTGATGAGTGAGCTGTTCGGCAAAGCCACCGGTTGCAGCAAGGGTCGCGGTGGCTCCATGCACCTGTTCTCCAAGGAGCACCACCTGCTGGGGGGCTATGCCTTCATCGGCGAGGGGATCCCGGTGGCCCTCGGGGCGGCCTTCACCAGCCGCTACAAGCGCGATGCCCTCGGCCAGGCCGACAGTGATGCGGTCACCGCCGCCTTTTTCGGCGATGGCACCTGCAACGTGGGCCAATTTTACGAATGCCTGAACATGGCGGCCCTGTGGAAGCTGCCGATCCTGTTCGTGGTGGAGAACAACCGCTGGGCGATCGGCATGGACCACAACCGAGCCACCAGCGATCCGGAGATCTGGCGCAAGGCGGCGGCGTTCGGCATGGCTGGGGAAGAGGTGGATGGCATGGATGTGCTGGCCGTGCGGGGCGCCGCCCAGCGCGCCATCGAGCGCGCCCGCGCCGGCGAAGGACCCACCCTGCTGGAATGCCTCACCTATCGCTTCCGCGGCCACTCCCTAGCCGATCCCGATGAGCTGCGGGCTGCTGAAGAGAAAGAGTTCTGGGCCAAGCGCGACCCGATCAAGCAGCTGGCGGCTCGTCTGATTGCTGATGACCTCGCCAGCGCGGCCGATCTCAAGCAGATCGATCAGGAGATCGATGCGGTCGTGGCCGACTGCGTCGAATTCGCCTTGGCGGCCCCCGAGCCCGACAGCAGTGAGCTCACCAAGTACATCTGGGCGGAAGACTGAGGGGTCGTCAGACACCCCTCGAAGGCCCATCCCCCAGCAACCCAGTAAAACCAAACGTTCGGGCTGAGAGCTGACGCAGGCCCATGTCCAGTCCGGTGAAGCGCTCCATCTGCGCACCGGATCGCCCGAACCCGTGGGGCGGCAGCGCCCCCATGATCGAGCCAGAGCTCAGAGCGAAATGGTGGTGCTACGGCGGGTGAGATTGCGGAGCTTGCGCAGGGCCTTGAGCTCCACCTGGCGCACGCGTTCGCGCGACACCTCCAACTGGCGGCCGATTTCAGCCAGGGTGTGGCGGTTCTGACCATCAAGGCCGAAACGCAGGCCGAGCACTTCGCGCTCCTGTTCCGTCAGCTGATCCAGCCAGCGAGCCAACTGCTCGTGATGCATGCCCCGCTCCACCAGGTCGAGGGGCTCCTCGGCAGAAGTGTCGGCAATGAGATCACCGAGGAAACTGCGCCCCTCATCGGCATTGATCGGGGCATCCAGGCTGGAGGTGGTGAGGGACTGGCTCAGCAATGAATCGAGCTCCTCCAACGGCATGTTGAGTGCTTCGGAAATCTCCTGGCGGCTCGGCATCGCCCCCAGCTTGTGGGCCAGCTCAAGGCTCACCTTGCGGATGGTGGTGAGCCGTTCGCTCAGGTGGACCGGCAGCCGGATCGTGCGCGACTGGCAGGCGATGCCGCGGGTCATGCTCTGGCGGATCCACCAGAAGGCATAGGTGGAAAACTTGTAACCGCGGGTGGGATCGAACTTTTCGACGGCACGCTCCAGGCCCAGGGAGCCCTCCTGAATGAGATCAAGCAGCTCCAATCCTTTGCCCTGATACTTCTTGGCCACACTGACAACCAAGCGGAGGTTGGCCTTCATCATCCGCTGCTTTGCCCGGTGACCGACCTTGATGAGCTTGCGCTCCTGTGGCGAATAATCTTCTTTTTGCTCTTCTTCCAACCTCATCATTGTCTGCACCTGGTTACCGAGCTCGATCTCCTCCGCAGGAGTGAGCAAGGGCTCCCGACCGATGGAGGCCAGGTACCAGGTCATGGAATCAGAACCCCTCCAACTGGAGCCGCCACTGATTTTGACGGAGGAGGCAGTCATGAAGCGTTGCGGTAAGCCCGGCGATTTTCACACGTATTCGAGCGTGTTGGAGGTGGTTTCAATAACCCTTCAGCTTTCAACAGCAAAAGGACACAAAGCCCCCAAAACAAGCTCGGACGTGGGGTTTGGAGCCTGAAATGTATCGAGAGAGCCACTTACAGTCCGCAAATATGCGCATTTCGCCATTGGTCCCCGCGACAGACAGGATGGATACGCATCAAGTGCGCTGCAGATCTGCAGCGACTGCCTGGGGACTCACGCCTCCGGAGCCCCAACGCTCAAGGCAACGCCAGCCCGCCTGGGCGTGGGCCAGAGCCACAGCGGCCAGCAGGGAGGCATCCGCCAACGGCAATGCCGCCGGGTTTGCCCCCATGCCGCTGGCCAGCGCCACTCCTCCACAGGCCACTGCCCCACAAGCCACGGCCCCACGCCCCGCCGCGTAGCCGGCCAGCACATCGCCCAGGCCCGCTCGGGCCGCCTGCGGTGCCGCCTGCAGCAGTTGCCAGCGGCGTCCATCGGCCGCCGCCACCACCGTGCGGGCGCCCTTGAGCAGCACCGTGGCGCCGCTGCTTCGGGCCGCCTGCGAAGCGGCCTCAAGGGGCTCCAGACCCCGCAGATCAGGAAACAAGCGTGAGAATTCCGCCGCATGGGGCGTGATCCAGGTGGGCCCCCGGCGCAACCGCAGCCAGCTGCAAGCGTCTGCAGGTGGCTCAACTCCGGCGCTGTTGGGGCCAAGATTGACCGTGCTGCCGCAAGTGGCGAGCCGATTGAGACCATCGGCATCGAGCACCAACAGGCCAGAAAAGGTCTGGAGCCGGCGCCAGCTGGCGGCCTCAGCGTCAAGACTCAGTTCAGCGCCCAATCCAGGACCCAGCAGGATCGCATCGAGACGCTCCAGCTCGAGCTCCGCCAGGGGCGCCAGATCGAGACCCCCAGCGGCCGTGGCCCCCAGCTCGGCGGCCAGCACCACCTCGGGATGCACCATCCAGAGGCTGTCCACCAGCTCCTGGGGCAGAGCCGCCTGCAGGCTGCCGCATCCGGAGGCACTGGCACCAGCCAGGGCCAGGTGGGCGGCGCCACGGAAGCGACGGCTGCCCGCCACCACCAACAGGCGACCACGGCCGTACTTGGCGGCAGCGGGATCGGGCCGCGGCCAGGGTGCACCGGGCCCATCGCCGCCAGCCAGCGCCAATGGGGTCCTGGCCGGCAACGTGGCCAGCAGGGACGGCGGCAGACCCAGATCGATCCGCTCCAGCTGTCCCACCCGTGCCAGGGCGATGTCCTGGATGAAGCCCCGCTTGATCAGGCCGATGCTCCAGGTGAGCGCAGCGGTGGCACCGCCCCCACCCAGCAGCCGACCGCTGTCGGCGCAAAGACCGGTGGGGCCGTCCACGGCCAGCAACCTCTGGGGCCGAAGGCACTGGCGCTCCTCCAGCAGGCTTGCCAGCAAATCACCCGGGGGGCGGCTCTGACCGATCCCGAAGAGGGCATCGATCCAGAGCTCCGGATCCCCCGGCTCGGGAGCCGCCTCGAGCCGGGGGATCCCCAGCCAGAGCGCATGGCGCAGATGGGCGTCGGTGAGCGGTTTGTGGCGCTCAAACGGACTCCAGACCCGCACCGCGACACCGGCCAGATGCAACTCCCTGGCCATCACCAGGCCGTCGCCGCCGTTATGGCCGGGGCCAACCAGCACCAGCACAGCCTGTCCCGGCGCGATCAGGCCGGCTCTGTCAGTCCCTGCTCTGGCCAGCAGGCGAGCGCTGATCGCCAGGGCCGCCTTCTCCATCAGCGCCGCCACCGGCAGGCCACTGACGAACATCTGGGCTTCCAGGGCTGCCATCTCGGCCGCCGTCACCAGCAGATGATCGGCATCGGGGGCGGGCCAGGGGGCGGGAGGGGGCACGACGGAGGGGGAAGGCAACTTCCATGATGGAGAGAACTGAATGGGGCATCCAGGGATGTCCGTGCGCGTGCCGGCCACTCCATCCCAACGTGAATCAATGCTGGATCACTCTCCTGATCAAGCGCTCGATCAACCCCGAACGCAAGAGCACCAACCAGCCGGCAGCATCCCTGGGTCAGCGCAGAAGACGGCGCTGAGCGCCCCTTGGACAGCAGCAGGCACCGCCACCCTGGCTGGGGCCGCTGCCGTGGAGCGCCTGCGCGCCTGGCCCGGGGCCCATCGGGTGGCGGTGGGGCTCTCCGGCGGTGTCGACAGTTCACTCACAGCCGCCCTGCTGGTGGCTGCGGGCTGGCAGGTGGAGGGCCTAACCCTGTGGCTGATGAGCGGCAAAGGGGCCTGCTGCGCTGAGGGGTTGGTGGATGCTGCCGCAATCTGCGAGCAGCTGGGCGTGCCCCATCACGTCGTCGACAGCCGCGAGCGCTTCCGCGCTGAGATCGTCAATTTCCTGGTGGAGGGATACGCCGCCGGGGTAACGCCGCTGCCTTGTTCACGCTGCAACCGCGAGGTGAAGTTCGGGCCGATGTTGGCCTGGGCCGAGGCGGAGCTTGGTTTCGAGCGCATCGCCACCGGCCATTACGCCCGGGTGCGTCATGCGGAAGCGAGCGAGTCGCTGCCGGTGCCCGGCGACGCCAACGGGCGCCATCAACTGTTGCGCGGTCTGGATCGCCACAAGGATCAGAGTTATTTTCTTTATGACCTCCCCCAGGAGATCCTGGGCCGGCTGGTGTTTCCCCTGGGCGAACTCACCAAGGCCGACACCCGCGCCGAGGCCTCGCGGCTGGGGCTGCGCACCGCCGAAAAACCGGAAAGCCAGGATCTCTGCCTGGCCGATCACCACGGCTCGATGAA
>CAMBZX010000049.1 GCA_945872185.1 Synechococcus sp. UW140
CCGCGGCCAGTCCATGGGCCGACTCGGCGGCGGCGGCCAGGGCTCAGCCAGTAGCCAGAGCCAAGCCGGAGACGGGCGCTCAATCCGCGCAGGCGGCAGGCTCGAGTGTCGTCGATCAAAGGGCTGTCAGCGATGCGGCGCCCGCCACCTCTGACATCAGCACCGCCACTTCAGAGACAGCCGTCACCTCAGAGACAGCCCTCGGCAGCGCCAGGGGCGCTACTACGCAGCCCGCCACCCCAGCCCAGACAGCTTGGCCAACAAAGGCAGTGCTCTCAGTCGAGGCCGCTTTCCCAACAGAGGCAGCCTTTTCAGCGCAAACAGCCTTCTCAGCTCAAACAGCCCTCTCAGCTGAAACAGCCCTCGCAACGGAGACAGCCTTTGCAGCAGAGACAGCCTTCGCAGCAGAAACAGCGGCTGCGCCTGAGCCCGCTGGATCGATGGCGACCCCAGAATCTCCAGGCCGGCCTGCCGCCGCCTCGATGAGTGCCGCCTCGGTGAGTACCGCCGCGCCAAGCCCGGCTGCCCTTGGCTCTGGCCCTGGTTCTGGCTCTGGCTCTGGTTCGGTGCACCAGGACGCGCCCAGCGGCTCACAACAGCCACCCGCCCCGGAGTCTTCGCTGCTCAGGAAGCCACGTGCCGTGGCGGTGCTCGGCCTGACCCTGCTGCTGGCTGGGGTTGGGGTGGGAGCCACGGCGTTGTTGCTGCCCTGGCACCGCTCCCAGCCGGTGAAGCTGGCGACATCCGCGGACCAGCAGGTGCTGCAGCAGACGGCCCGCCAGCTCTGCAGCGCACCGGACACCATCAGCCGCCAGCTGAAGCGCCGCCGCACCCTGATCGAGCAGTTGCGCCAACAGTTGCAGCGACAGCAGCCCAAGCCAGGCTGGCTTCAGGCGGAAGCCCGCCGTGATGCCCTGGCGGCCTGGATTGCCATCGGCCTGGATCCGGCCCTGAGTGCCGCCAGACGCCAGCAGCTCCTGTCGCTGCTGGGGGCCTGCCCCGCCCTGATCCAAGCCTTGCCGGCAGCCCAGGCACCAGCCCAGGCACCAGCCCAGGCACCACCGGAGTCCAATAAAAAAGCGCCCGGAACGGGCGCCTGAGGGCTGTTCAACCCTGATTTGATTGGCTTAGAGCCCATCGTTGGCTGCTCATCGGTTTGCAGCCCATCGGCTTCCAATCCAGGCCGCCCTTGGTGGCATCCTGCAGGCGGCCGCCAGGGGCGCAGGGGGACCGCTGAATCAGGCGGTACCGCAGAAGGTGACATCGGGGAACTTGGACTTGGCTTCTTCGAGGGCCTTGCCGCGGCCTTCCTCCTGCCAGTAGTTGATCACTTCGGTGGCCTTGTTGAGAATCTCGACGCGTTCGTTATCGGTGATCCAGCTCTTGGCTTCGAGCTCAGTCTTGAGGGTTTCCCAGGCATCTTCCCGGGGCCAGAAGAAGTAGGCGGTGAGGGGGCTGGGGCCGCCACCGACGATCTGATCCACCGCCAGGGCGACGTTGTCAGGGAGCCACAGGATCTTGAGCAGGAAGCGGCCCTCATCGGCTTTGGGGGTGTAGCCGGAGGGAACGCCGTCTTCATCGATGGTGGCGGTGGCGAGCGCAGCGCTGCCGCCGCGCATCACCGGCCGCCCTTCCGTGGTCGCTGGAATGGCGGGCACAGCAGCGTCGACCACATCAGCGGGGCTGCTGGTCGCGTCCACGGCGCCCTCGGGTGCTGTCATGGTCTCGTTGCCCAAGGTATGGAAGCAAACAAGTAACTTACCAGCCAAGCTGCCGCTCCTCTCCTGCCCGCCCGCGCGATCCTGCTGTTCGACATCGATGGCGTCATCCGCGACGTGGCGGCCAGCTACCGACGGGCGATCGTCGAAACCGTGCATCAGTTCAGTGGCTGGCGGCCCGAACCGGCCCAGATCGACGCCCTCAAGAGCGAGGGCTGCTGGAACAACGACTGGCAGGCCTCCTTGGAGTTACTGCGGCGTCACGGGCTGGCGGGCGGTGTGATGTGGAGTGATCAGCTCGCCAGCGGCGATCAAGCCCATGGCCGTCAATCCAGCAGCGACCCGCGCAGCCACCAGTCCGCCGCCGACCCGAGCACCCCGGCGGGTCTGCCGGCCTTTGACACCCTGGTGGCCGCCTTCGGCGCTCACTATTTCGGCGGTGATCCCGAAGGCGATCCAGCCCAGTGGCAAGGCTTCATCGGCCAGGAGCCGCTGTTGGTGGGGCCGGAGTTCTTTGCCGATCTGAGCGCGGCCGGCTTCCTCTGGGGCTTCGTGAGCGGTGCCGAGCCCCCTTCAGTGCGCTACGTGCTGCAGCGGCGCCTCGGCCTGCGGGATCCCGCCGTCATCGCCATGGGGGAGGCCCCCGACAAACCCGATCCCACCGGTCTGCTGCGGCTGGCAGCCATGCTGCTGGCCAGCAGCGGCGCTGCTGGAAGTAATCCAGTTGCTGGCGCTAACCCAGATCCTGGCGCCGACCCAGACCGCTTCAACCTGGGCCGAGAGGCCCCACCGGTGGCCTACCTGGGCGACACCGTCGCCGATGTGCAGACCGTGCTGCGGGCCCGCGAACGGATGCCGGACCAGCGCTTCCTCAGCCTGGCGGTTGCGCCGCCCCACCTGCACGGGCCTGGCCAGGAGCAGGCGCGCCGCGCCTATGAGCAGCAGTTGCGGGCCGCCGGTGCTGATCGCATCCTGGAGCGCAGCGACCAGGCCGGCGCGGCCCTGGACGCCCTGCTGGGCTGAAGCCAGCCCCCACCGGCAGCGGACCAATCCACAGACAGGCCAGCTGTTCAGCGCTCCATCGCCACCGGCGCCTTGAGCGCGGCGGCCGTGAGGTTCTCGTGGCCGTGCTCGCGGACGGCCACGTCGTCTTCGATGCGGATGCCGATGCCTTTCCAGCGATCGTCGATCGCCGGCTGGCCCTCCGGCACCGCCAGTCGGTCGCTCACATAGAGGCCAGGTTCCACCGTGAGCACCATGCCCGGCTCCAGCTCCACGTGGTGTTCCCCCAGCCGGTAAGCACCCACATCGTGCACATCGAGGCCCAGCCAGTGGCCGGTGCGGTGCATGTACAGATGGCGGTAGGCCCCCTGTTCGATCACGCCATCGACCGAGCCCACCAGCAGCCCCAGTTCCAGCAGGCCTGCCACCAGCACCCGCACGGCGGTGTCATGCACGCCTTCGGCCGTTTGCCCGGGTGCCACTGCGGCCACGGCCGCCTCCTGGGCCGCCAGCACCAGGTCATAAAGGGCGCGTTGTTCAGCGCTGAAGCGACCGTTGATTGGGAAGGTGCGGGTGATATCGCCGTTGTAGTAGTCCCCCAGGGAACAGCCGGCATCGATCAACACCAGATCGCCGGCGCGCAGGGCCGCGTTGTTGGCGGTGTAATGCAGCACGCAGGCGTTGTCGCCGCCGGCCACGATCGAGCCGTAGGCCGGCCCGCGGGCCCCCTGCTCCAGGAAGTGGTGCTCGATCACCGCCTGGATCTGGCGTTCATTGAGACCGGGGCGCACCACCTGCCGGGCCAGCTCGTGGGCCTCGCTGGAAATGCGGGCCGCCTCCCGCAGCCGCGCCAGCTCCTCAGGGCTCTTGCGCAGCCGCAGCTCATGCAGCAACGGGCAGGGGGCCACCAGGCCCAGGGCGGCATGGCCACTGCGGGGCGCCCGATCCAGTTGGCGGGCCCAGGCCTTGAGCACCAGGGGCTCCACCTCCGGATGGCGGCCCACCCGGAAGGCGATGCCTTCGGCCCCCTCCAGATAGCCACCGAGCCGCTCGGCCAGTTCACTGCGGGGGTGGGCCAGGTCGGCACCGAAGCCGGCGACGGCCCCCTCACAGCCCCAGCGGAACCCATTCCAGACTTCGGCGCCGGGATCTTTCGGCTCCACGAACAGCACAAAGGGATTGTCGCTGCGGTGCGGCAGAAACAGGGCCACAGCCCCGGGCTCATCAAAGCCAGTTAGGTACCAGAAGTCGCTGTTCTGGCGAAAGGCGTGCTCCACGTCGGCGTGATGGGTCACCAGCGGGGCCGCCGGGATCACGGCCGCCGCCCCGCCGAGCTGGCGCAGGAAACGCCCCCGCCGTTCGGCCAGCAGCAGCGGATCGATCAGGGGCTCAGGCATCTCTGAGACAGGGGAATACTGCGCGAAGATGGCACAGCCGCTTGAATGCGGTGGATCATGGGCAGCATCAGCCTCCACCCCATCACCTCCATCGGCAGTCCTCCACCCCTGAAATCAACCCGCCAGCAGCGCTGGCCGCAGCCATGAGCGACTACGTGCTGCTGGCCGTGATTATGGCCCTGATGCTGGCGGGCTCCTTTGTCTCTTCTGGCATCGAGGCGGCCTTGCTCACCGTCAACCCGGTGAAGGTCCACGAACTGGCCAACCGGAAGCGGCCGGTGCGGGGAGCCCGGCGACTGGAACAGTTGCGCCAGAAATTGGGCCGCACCCTGGCGGTGCTGGTGATTGCCAACAACATCTTCAACATCTTCGGCAGCCTGATGGTGGGCGGCTTCGCCGCTGAGGTGTTTAACAAACGCGGCATTGAAGGGCCGGCTCTGCCACTCTTTTCCATCGGTCTGACGGTGCTGGTGATCCTGCTGGGCGAGATCCTGCCCAAGGCGATCGGCAGCAAGCTGGCCCTGCCGGTGTCGCTGGCCACCGCACCGGCGGTGGGGCTGTTTCAGAAGCTGCTGCTGCCTCTGGTGCTGCTGCTGGAGCAGCTGATGCCGGCGATCACGGCCGAAAATGAAATCAGCACCGACGAAGAGGAGATCCGCCTGCTGGCGCGGCTGGGGTCCCAGAAGGGCCAGATCGAGGCCGATGAGGCGGCGATGATCGCCAAGGTGTTCCAGCTCAACGATCTCACCGCCCGGGATCTGATGGTGCCGCGGGTGTCGGCGCCCACGATCGATGGCAACGAAAGCCTGGAGAGTCAGCGGGCCCTCCTGCTGCGCAATCACGCGCCCTGGTGGGTGGTGCTGGGCGAAGAGGTGGATGAGGTGCTCGGCGTCGCCAGCCGCGAGCGGCTGCTCACGGCCCTGGTGCAGGGCGAAGGCCATACCGATGGGGTGGGGCTGTGCGAGCCGGTGGAATTCGTGCCGGAGATGATCCGCGCCGACCGTCTGCTCACCAGCTTTCGCCGCCATGGCTCCGGTGTGCGGGTGGTGGTGGATGAATTCGGCGGTTTTGTCGGGGTGGTTGGCCCGGAGGCGGTGCTGGCGGTGCTGGCGGGCTGGTGGCGCAAACCCCTTGGGGTCGGAGAAGCCGCGGCGCCATGAGCAGCGCCATCGCCCCGTCCATCCCCGAACGCTGCCGGCTGCTGTTGCACCGCTGGCGGCTTGAGCTGCAGCTCAGTCGCCGCGAAAGCAGCCTGCTGGGCCCCGAATTGCAGGGCCTGGATCGCCAGCTGCAGCGCCTGGAGCAAGGGCGGCTGCGGGTGGCTGTTTTCGGCCGGGTGGGGGTGGGCAAGTCGAGCCTGCTCAATGCCCTGCTGGGCGCCGAGCTTTTTGCCACCGATGTGGCCCACGGCTGCACCCGGCGGCAGCAGGCGCATCCCTGGTCGCAGCCGATCCGGGGCCTGGCCTCGGTGGATCTGGTCGACACCCCCGGCATCGATGAAATCGCTGCGGCGGCCCGCGCCCGCCTGGCCCATCGGGTGGCCCTCGGCGCCGATCTGGTGCTGCTGGTGATTGACAGCGATCTCACCCAGGGCGAACTGGAAGCGATGGACATCCTGCTGGCCAGCGGCAAGCCGCTGCTGCTGGTGCTCAACCGCTGCGACTGCTGGCCCGCTGCCGAGCTGCCAGCCCTGGTGGCCAGCATCCGCAGGCGTCTGCCGGCGGCAGCGCGCCATCTCGAGCCGATCGCCGTGGCGGCGGCACCACGACGGGCCCAACTGCTGGCCGACGGCCGGGTGCGCAGCGGCCGCGAAGCCCCCCGGATTGAGCCCCTGGGCGAGCAACTGACGGCGCTGTTGAACCAGCACGGCGAGCGCCTGCTGGCGCTCAATGCCCTGCGGGCCGCCGATCGCTTCAGCCAGGGTCTGCATCAACAGCGCCTGCGCCTGGGTCGCCGCCAGGCCCAGGGCCTGATCGGTCGCTTTGCGGCGCTCAAGGCCACCGGGGTGGCTGCCAACCCTCTGCTGCTGCTGGATCTGGCCGGCGGCATCGCCTGCGACAGCGCCCTGGTGCTGCAGCTCTGCCAGCTCTATGGGCTGCCGATGACCCGCAGCAGCGCCCGCCAGCTGCTGGGGCGACTCTCCGGCCATAACGCCCTGCTGGGCGGTGCCCAGCTGGGGTTGCAGGCGCTGCTGAGCGGCCTGCGCCAGGTGCTGCTGCTGGCCGCCCCCTTCAGCGCTGGCCTCAGCCTGGCGCCGGCGGCGCCGGTGGCCTTGGCCCAGGCGGCCCTGGCGGTGGCCACCACCCGCCGCACCGGCCGGCTGGCCGCGGCCGAGCTGCTGCGCAGCACGCTGGCGGCCGGTCAGCCGGGGGCGCTGCTGCGCCGCCTGGCGGCGCAGGATCCGGAAACACGGCGCTGGCTGGGTGAGTGGCGGCCACTGGTCCAGCCCGGTGGCGCCTCCGGTTCCGGGGGGTCCGGTTCCGTGGGCTCCGGCCCCCTGGGCCTTGGCCCTATGGGCCCAGGTCTGCTGCCCTGAGCCGCCCGTGAGCCCTCACCCCGCTGCCATCGCCCTGTTCGGCACCAGCGCCGATCCCCCCACCCATGGCCATCGAGCCCTGCTGGAAGGGCTGCTGAGCCTCTATCCCCAGGTGGTCACCTGGGCCAGTGATAACCCGCTCAAGCAGCACACGGCACCCCTGGCCGTGCGCACCGCCCTGCTGCAGGCCCTGGTGGCAGCCATTGGCGATCCCAGGTTGAGCCTGGAGCAGGAGCTCAGCAGCCCCTGGACGATCGAAACCCTGGGGCGGGCCCAGCGGCGCTGGCCCGGGCAGCCCCTGGTGTTCGTGGTGGGCAGTGATCTGGCGGCCCAGATCCCCCGCTGGAAGGAGGCCCACCAGGTGCTGACCCGCTGCGTGCTGGCGATTGCCCCCCGCCAGGGCTGGCCCTTGAGCGAAGCCACCCTGGCGGCACTGCGGGGGCTGGGCGCGGTCGTGGAGCTGTTGCCGCTCACGATTGCGGCCAGTGCCAGCTCCAGCATCCGGGCGCGACCCGACCGCAGCGAAGTGCCGGCGGAACTCTGGCCGGTGCTGCTGCAGCACAATCCCTACGGACTCTCCCAGCCCTGATGCGTCTTGCCCTGGCCCAGCTCAATCCCCTGGTGGGAGACCTGGAGGGCAACGGCCGCCTGATCGAGCAGGCCGGCCTGGAGGCGATGGCTCGGGGTGCTGATCTGCTGCTCACCCCCGAGCTCTCGCTCTGGGGTTATCCGCCCCGGGACCTGCTGCTGCGGCCGGCGCTGCTGGAGCGGCAACAGCTGGAACTGACGCGCCTGGCCGCCTGCCTGCCCAGCGAACTGGCCGTGCTGGTGGGGATTGCGGAGCCGACCATCGGCGCTGGCAGTCCCAGCCTCTACAACGCCCTGGCCCTGGTGGAAGGCGGCGGCTGGCGGGTGGTGGCGCGCAAGCAGCTGCTGCCCAGCTACGACGTCTTCGATGAACGCCGCTACTTCCTGCCGGGGGATCAGGCGGCCGTGCTCGAACTGGAGCGCCGCGGCCGCCGCTGGCGATTGGGGCTGAGCATCTGCGAAGACCTCTGGGTGGAGGAGGCGTTGCAGGCGCAGCGGCTGGCGGGGGCCGATCCGATCGCTGAGCTGGAATCGCAGCGCATCGACCTGCTGCTGAACCTCTCGGCTTCCCCCTTCGGCCAGGGGAAGCTCACCCTGCGGCAGCAGCTGGCGGCGCGGGCCGCGGTTCGGCTCGACTGCCCGGTCGTCTACGTCAACCAGGTGGGCGGCAATGATGATCTGGTCTTCGACGGGGCCAGTTTCGTCGTGGATGCCTCCGGCAGAGCCGTCTGCCAGCTGGCCTGCTCCGAGGAGCAGCTGGGCCTGTGGGATGCGCAGCCAACGCCGCCGGGCCCGTTCGGGCTGGCCAACGGCGCCGGCAGCGAACCGCCAGCGGCGGCAGCACTGCTGACGCAACAGCCACTGCTGACGCAGCAGCCCTCGCTCACGCAACAGCCCTCAGCTCAACAGCCGCTTCCCCAGCCGCCACTCCCCACGCAGGAGCTGACCACCGAGCCGCTGCCCATGCCGTCAGCGGCCATGGCGGCGGCTTCCCCAGCGGACCAGGCTTCCCCCGAGGACCAGTCAGCCCTGCGGGGGCAGGGGCTCCTCCAGCCGCCGCCCCTCCAGAACCCGCCCCTCCAGAGGCCGCCCTCAGCTGAGGAACAACTGCTGCGGGCCCTGGTGTTGGGGGTGCGCGACTACGCCCGCAAATGCGGCTTCCGCGGCGCCCTGCTGGGGCTCAGTGGCGGCATCGATTCGGCCCTGGTGGCCCTGATCGCCAGCGCCGCGCTTGGGGCCCAGCGGGTCAGCGCCCTGCTGATGCCCTCTCCCTGGAGCTCGCCCGGCTCCCTCAGCGATGCCGAGGCCCTGGCCAGCCGTCTCGGCCTGACCACCGACACCGTGGCGATCGCCCAGCTGATGGCGGCCTTCGACGACGCCCTCAGCGGCCCCCTGGCTGGCCCCCCCCAGGGGCTGACGGCGGAGAACCTGCAATCGCGCATCCGCGGCACCCTGCTGATGGCCGTGGCCAACCAGCAGGGCCAGCTGCTGCTGGCCACCGGCAACAAGTCGGAGCTGGCCGTGGGTTACTGCACCCTCTACGGCGACATGAACGGCGGCCTGGCCGTGATCGGCGATCTCTACAAAACCACCGTGTTCGGTCTCTGCGACTGGATCGACAGCCCGGCAGCCGCCCCCTGCCGCGCCGCCCTTGGCTTACCGGCCAGCGGCGAGCTGATCGGCGCGGCGATCCGCCACAAACCACCCAGCGCCGAACTGCGGCCCGATCAGCGCGACAGCGACTCCCTGCCCGACTACGCCGTGCTCGATCCGTTGCTGAAGGCCTACATCGAGGGGCTGGCCAGTCCGGAGCAGCTGCTCGCAGCGGGCAGCGAGCCGGAGCTGACGCTGCGGGTGCATCAGCTGCTGCGCCGCGCCGAATTCAAGCGACGCCAGGCGGCACCGGCGCTGAAGGTGAGCGGCCGGTCCTTCGGGGCTGGCTGGCGAATGCCGATTGCGGCGGCTTGATCGCTGGCAGCGCCTAGGGTTGGCGCCGACGCTTCAGCCCTTCCTTTCGGTCATCGCAGTTATGGGCCAGAGCACACCCCTGGCATCGCCGATGGCCACCATCGGCGTCCCCACCGAGATCAAGCGCGATGAGCAGCGGGTGGCGCTCACCCCCGATGGGGTGCGTGAACTCGTCTCCCAGGGCATGGAGGTGCGGATCCAGGCGGGGGCAGGTCTCGGTGCCGGCATCAGCGACGCCGCCTACGACGAGAGCGGCGCCCGCCTCGTGGACCGCGAGCAGGCCTGGGCCGCCCATCTAGTGGTGAAGGTGAAGGAGCCCCAGCCGGAGGAGTTCGCCTTTCTGCGGCCCGATCTGGTGCTGTTCACCTACCTGCACTTGGCCGCCTATCCCGAGGTGGGACGGGCGCTGCTGGACGCCGGCACCACCGCGTTGGCCTACGAAACAGTGCAACTTGAAGACGGCAGCCTGCCGCTGCTGGCGCCGATGAGCGAGGTGGCCGGCCGCCTCGCGGCCCAGGTGGGAGCCCATCTGCTCGAGAAGCCCCACGGCGGCCGCGGCGTGCTGATGGGTGGCTGCACCGGCGTGCGCCCCGCCCGGGTGGTGGTACTGGGTGCCGGCACCGTCGGCTGGCATGCGGCCCGCATCGCTGCCGCCATGGATGCGGAGGTGTTCCTGCTGGATCGCTCGCCCCAGCGCCTGCGGGCCCTGGAATCCGACCGCCGCGGCCGCATGGTGAGCCTGGTGAGCAGCAGCGGCCTGATCGAGCGGTTGGTGCCGGAAGCCGATCTGCTGATCGGGGCCGTGTTACTGCCCGGCGGCCGTGCTCCCACCCTGGTGAGCGAAGCGCTGGTGCAGCGCATGCGGCCGGGTTCGGTGATTGTCGATGTGGCGATCGACCAAGGCGGCTGCATCGCCACCAGTCGCGAAACCACCCACACCGATCCGGTCGTGACCATCCACGGCATTCAGCACTACGCCGTCGGCAACATGCCCGGCGCCGTGCCCTTCACCTCCACCGAGGCGCTGGTGAGCGTCACCCTGCCCTACATCGTCGGCATGGCCGGCCGTGGCCTGATCGAAGCGGTCACCGACCGGCCCGAGCTGCTCTCGGGGCTCAACACGGTGGACGGCTCCGTCTGCCATCCGGGGGTGGCCAAGGCGCTGGGGGTGGCCCCGCGCCATCCGATGGCCTGCCTGCGCTGAGGCCCACTTGACCATCTCCAGCCACCCGGAGAACCAGCGGATGGCCTGGCTATCGGCACCAGGCTTGCGAATGCCGCCGCTGCCGGCAGAGGGCCATTGACCTCCGTCTTTCTCTCCCTGGCCCTGATCATCGGGATCGGCAGCCTGCTGCGCCTCACGCTCGGCGAGGCCGACAGCGCCACGGCCCGGCGGATCATCGGGCTGCTGGTGCTGCAGGTGCTGCTGCCCGCCCTGGTCTTTCGCGTGGTGGTGCAGGTGCAATCGGGCGAAGAGCTGTGGCGCATTCCGCTCACCATGCTGCTCGGCACTCTGGCCACCCTGGGATTGGCCATCGCCCTCTTCAGCCGCATTCCCCTGGCGCCGGCTGAGAAGGGCGCCCTGGTGCTGGCCAGCAGTTTTGGCAATGTCACCTATCTGGGACTGCCGGTGCTGCAGGGGCTGTTCCCGGCCCTGGGACTCCAGGCCGCCAAGGTGGCTGTGCTCTGTGAAGTGACCACCACGCCGTTGAATCTGAGCGTGGGCCTGAGTACGGGCGCCCGCTATCTGAGGGCGTCAACGCCAGCGCCCCCAGGCCTGCGTGCGGTGCTGGCGCCGGCCTGGCGGATGGCCCGCGAGATTGGACAGATGCCGGCCCTGTGGGCTCTGCTCATCGGCCTGATCTGGCGTGGCAGTGGTCTGGCGGTGCCGGCCTTGCTGCTGCAGGCCACCAACCTGCTGGGCCAGGCGGTTTCCGGCTTGATGATGCTGAGCCTGGGGCTGGGGCTGCGCTTCACGGCCCTGGCACGCCCGGGCCCCCTGCTGCTGGCGGCGGCGGTGAAGCTGGTGCTCTCACCGGTGCTGATCCTGGTGATCGCCAGGCTGGTGCAGCTGGCACCGCCTTATCTCGAGGCGGTGGTGATGGAGGGGGCGATGCCGAGCCAGTTGCTCACCGTTGTGATCGCCGAGCGCCTCGGCCTGAATGGCGAACGACTCGCCCTGGCGATCCTGATCAGCACCGGGGCCTCCTTTCTCACGTTGCCGCTGATGCATCGGATCCTGCTGGGGTAGCTGAGCGGTGCGGGAGCTCGATCCAAGGCCGCAACGGCCGCCGCAGCGCCGCCGGATCGAGGCCTTCCCGCAGGGCCAACACCAACCCGGCGGCCTCGGCATAGCTGGCCGCTGCCAGCACCTCCAGGCCCAGGGCTGCCGCCGACACCTGCAGCAGGCAGGAATTCTGTACCGCGATCAGGGGCACCCCCCGCTCAGCGCAGGCCAGCACGGCTTCGCCGCCGAGGGCAGTGGCTGGAGCCACCACGGCGCCGAGGGCTGAGGCCAGCAGCAGGGGGCCGCTCCCCAGGGCCCCTGTCGCTGCGGCGAAACGCTGGGCCGATGACCAGCCGGCACCCGCCAACGGGGCCCCAGCCAGCGATACCAGATCCGGCGCCCGGCTCAATCCCACCAGCACGCAAGGCAAAAAGGTATGGCCCAGTTCTTCGGCCGCTGCCCTGGGATCGAGATCGGGATCCAGGGGCAAGGGTGCCAGGGCCGGTGCATGGGCGCAGGGGATGCCCAGGTGCTGCACCAGCAGATGGCTGATCACCGCCTCGGCGCCCGCGAGGGCATCGACGCCGTCGCCATGGCGGTAGGCGGCCAGGGCCTCGCTGCCAGGGTCTTCGGGGAAGCGAGCCACCGCGGCAATGGCGTTGGCGCCTGCGGCCACCAGCTGCTCGCCGGCGCGCAGCAAGGCATCAGGACGCTCCAGGGTGCCCCAGCTGGCCCCGCTGGGGCCCAGGCTCAGGCCCACCCCCAGGGGCACGTCGGTCGTGACCACCGGGCCGATCGCCAGGCCCAGGGTGGCCCGGCAAGCTGCAGCTGCCTGCAGCTGGCGTTGGCGCAGCTCCGGCTCGATGCCCGCATCCAGCAGCAGCCCCACCTTGCGGCCGGCCACCGGCGCCAGGGCCAGCTCGCCGGCCGCAAAGCGATCGAGGGCCCAGCCCTCCACGTAGTGGATACGGCGATCGCTCCAGTAAAGGGAGGCGCCATTCATCACATTGGGATGGGTGATCAGGCAGCCGCTGGCCGCCGCCAGCAACCGGGCCGCCGGCAGGCCATCGCCCGCATAGCCGCCCACGGCGCAGCCCACACCGGTGGGGATCACCAGCAGGGTGGGCAGGGGGAGCGGGTCAGGGCTCATGGTCCTGCGCTCACGGTGCCGAGGCTGCAGTGGCGGACGGGTCGGCAGTGGGCGCTGGTGCCGCAGGCCTGCTGGCTCTGTTCCTTGGTTCAGGCACCCCAGCGGGCTGGAGGCTGTCGGCACTGCATTCGGGCAGGCCGGTGGCCTGGGTGTCGAGTGCCGGTTGCTCCAGCTGTTGTCTGGCTGGCTGCTCCGCCAGCACCCCCACCAGTACCACCGCTTCAATCCGCAGGCCCCGCTCCGCTTCAGCGGCGGTGATCGCCCAGCGCAATAGTTGCGCCCCGGGCCCGGCCTGCGCCTGGGCCCGGGCCAGCAGAGCGGGCTTCAGCTGGGGCAGCAGCGGCCCCGGCTGCGGTTGGAACCAGGCCAGCAGCGGCTCCAGCCTCACTTCTGGTATTGGCCGAACTGGGCTTCGTAGAGGGCATCTTCCTGGCCGGCCAGCAGCTCCAGATCGCTGCGGGGATAGGACACGCACAGCAGCGCGTAGCCCTGCTCCCGAAGTTCCGCTCTGACGCCCATGGCATCGGGCTGATGCACCGTGCCACTCACCAATTTCGCCGCGCAGGTGGTGCATACCCCCGAGCAGCAGGAACTGGGCAACGGCACCCCCGCCGCCTCCGCCGCCGCCAGCACGGTCTGGTCTGGGCGGCAGGGGAAGGCGTGGCTGGTGCCCTTGAGGCTGGCCGTGATCAAAAAAGTGGGGGTTTCGCTCAACGCTTTGCCGTGATTGGGGGCCATTCTCTCCGAACGCGGCGAGCCCTTCCGTTCCTGGGCACTGTCCTGACGGTGGAAAGGGCTGCTGATCACCGAGCAGCGGGCGTTGGTGGCAGGGAAAAGCTGATATTCGGGGCAGGCGATCCACTCTCCTCCAGCGCGTGCAATCAGTGCGGTGCGCGTTTCATAGCGGCCCCAGGCCGTTCTCCAGGCGCCGCTGGAGGAGAGGCCGCTCCACTGCCGGTGTTCACGGGGGAAAATCGAGGCTTGAAGGGAGTGGCGCTGGTGGCGCCGCCGGTCTTGAACGGCGGCGGCGGTTCGTAGGCCGGCCTTGGCGCCTGGTTCGAGGCGCTGGCGGCCGAATTGGCGCCTGGAATGCCCAGGTCGCGGGCAATGGAGGCGCCCAGCTGCTGAAACTGTTCCTGGGTGATCAGACCCTGTTCCAGCAGGGCGGCACCGAGGGCAAGTTTGCTGCGTTGCTCCTGCAAGGCCGAAAGGCGGCCGCAGCCATTCACGGAACTGCCGCCGA
Source organism: Synechococcus sp. UW140 (assembly GCA_945872185.1). Lineage (GTDB taxonomy): Bacteria > Cyanobacteriota > Cyanobacteriia > PCC-6307 > Cyanobiaceae > Cyanobium. Next base: position 13,830 of record CAMBZX010000049.1, read on the forward strand.
AGGGAATCGTGAGCATCAAGCCACCGCCGAGCTGGGAGACCATGGCACTGCTGCTGGCATTGCCGCTGCTGGCCTGTGCACTGGTGCTGGGATTGGCGCTGAGGCCCGACACGCTGAAGCTGGGCCGGGCCCCCTGGCTGTAGCGACAGCGCACGTTGTCTTCCGTTTCGATCTCAATGGTGGGGCCGTTGGTATCCCGAAAGCCGGGCCACACCTGAAGCTGCTGAGCGGAGGCAGGATCGGCCGCCAGGGTCAGACCAAGGGCCGGAGCCAGGCAGGCCACGAACAGCCCTTCGCAGCAACGCCGGCGCAGGCCCGAGCGGATGGCCATGGCCGATCAGGGAGTGAGGAAATAGCGCTTACAGGCCCGCACGCGCATGGAAAGCTGGCCGATGGCGCCGGTGGCATTCAAGGCTTTGGCCTCACTTTTGCTGATCGAAACGGCGCAGACGGCCCAGAGGGAATCGGGGTCGAAGCGGATAAAAGCCTGGCGGGGGCGGTTGCGGCCCACGGTGAGCTGCTCGGGGTTGGCGCTAAAACTGCCTGGACCGAGTTCAACCCCATCTTTGTTGATGCCCACGATCTGGAAGATGGTATTGGCATCAGGGTTGTTTACCGTGATTCGAGCCTGGGAGCCCAGGGGCGGCTTGGCGAACCAAACCGCCACCGCCAGCAGGGAGGGAAGGACAAACATCAAGAAAGAGGTCGAGCCCCATGCTGGAGATAGAACTGATCAGATTTGACTATTAATCGCTGACACAAGTAAGGGTGGTGCTTAATTCGTACTTGCCGGCCGGAAGGACGCCCTTGCTGGATGAGACGCTAACACTTGTCTCGATTTTCTCGTCGACCAGGGGCTCCTTAAGGCTCAAGCTGCCATCGTCAAAAGCGGTTGCAATTAACTTCCCTTTAGAGGATGAGAGCAGCACTTCCGCTAATAAGTTGCCCTTGGCAAAATCTGGTGCTTCTGTTATTGCAACCTTGTCCAAGGAAAAGGTGGCTGGTCCGCTGGATTGCATCTCCGTTGCGCCGGTAGCGCTCAATTTATTGCGGTCTGAAAGCTCCAGTCCCAGCGAGGTGCCAGTCACAAAGCAAGCACTGGGCACTTCCCCGTTTGCCTCAATAGTCGCAGAAGTCGCAGAAACATCCGCCTTGGCACCTGTTGTCGCCCCAGCGATCAAGCAAGCACTGCAGCCAATCGACAGAAGTAGCAAGCGTTTCATGAGTGGTGACCCGAGAAAAGATGAGGACCAACTCAGTTTCATTCACTCTCCTGGAGACGTAAAGGGTCCAGTGCCCCCTGCCTCCCTCAGTTGGACGAGGCGAGCAGGAATTTTGGTAGTGGTTGATACAAAATAGGGCCAGCCCCTGTCTCGCCAGCTGGATCCAGTTCCAGCCGACGGGCCTCGTGATGCCGCGGGCAGCGGCCAGCAATCCAGGCAGGATCAATCGACATCCATTGCGGCGGAGCCGGTTGATGGCCAGAGAACGCAGTCGGGGCAGGTGAAGGGCGCAACGGCCTAGACCTATGACCTCTGGTTCACGATCAGTCCAGCAAGGCCGCACCCCTGACTGGTTTCTTGACCGAGCCTGGTCGAGGGATGAAGAAAGAAGTGTTGGGCATGAACGATTCAGCCGCATTGCCTCAGCTATTCCTCGGCCTAGTGCCATCTTGATCTGCTGCTGATCCAGGAGCGGGTTGCATAGGATCCGATGCAATCCTTAGACCAATACGGTCTCTGAGGACGGCAGCTCATGCACCAGTGCGATGCCATCTCTGCCGCCAGTCAGCTCTCCTGCGCTGAAAACGACTGCAACAGCTGAACTCAGGTAAGCTCCGGGGTCCTCGGCCAGCTTTAAGTCAATTTTCAAGTCGGCACAGGGAACTCCCCCGTCAGGTCTGAATGGTGCCTGCTGAGTTCCGGTGGTCCACTTAATGTCGGGACCAAAATCACGCCCGCTGGTTGGTGGAACATTTACCGCGCATGAGGCAAACGAGGCCAAATTTCTCAGCTGCGATTAATTGGCTGCTGACCAGTGAGATTCGGCTCAAGGTGGGCGTTGTGTCCAGTCAGCGCCTGATGCTGTTTGGGCTTTATCACCTTGTTTCTCAAAAGCGCTGTTTCGCCTTTATGGCCTCAAGCAAGCTTGCAGCGTTGGAGGGGATACAGCAACACCAGCCAGGCATCTTGATCATCACTCCAGACCTAGACCAATCCGATTCAGGCATAGAAGTAGTAGAGCATGCTCATCAGTTGGCAGGAAATTTGTGCAGCATCTTGATTGTGAATTCAAGCCGGCACGATCCCCATCTCGCCTATGGATCAAAAGCCAAGGCGGTGATCTGTGAAGAAGAGATTTTCACACCAGGAGATCCCCAGGATCAGCTGATCATCTCGCTGGCCCAGGGCAAGCGCTATCGTTCGCCGGCTCTCAAAGCACTGATCGCCGACCAGGCGATGGCAGCTGTTGGCGGTCGGGATTGCCCTCCTGCCTTGACAGGGCGCGAACATGCGGTGGCCGCCCTGCTGATGGAAGGTTGCAACGACCGGCAGGTCGCCGATCGGTTAGGCATGGCCTACACAACCGTCCGTACCCACGGCCGCTCACTGCGGCAGAAATTCGGCGTTTCCAATCGCAGCCAGCTCGTACTCCAGTTGATCCATTTCGGCCTTGAGCGCCTGCAGCGAGGCCGCTGAAGTGAGCGTTCGCGCTGGCCTCCAAGGCTCATCCCGGCATCAGCGTTGCTGAGGGGTTTTCAGCCGTCTCCTTGGCTTGCCAGGGCTGTCGCACCTGCTTCAAGCAGGCCACGCATCAAAGCTCCTGCCAATCCCCCGGATGGGGCGCCAGATATTCCGGTGGCTCGCCGTCGCCAGCTTGCGGTGCCGTGAGCACCAGATCCAGGCTGATCGAAAAACGGCTGTCGTCGGGGTCTTCGTTCTCCAGCACCGCGTGATCCACGCCAGCCGGAAACAGCACCAGCAGGCCTGCACGGGGCGCCAGATCAAACCAGGGTGCATTCCACTGCGCTGCGGCCGCCGTACCAGGCCGGATCGGCCCCTCGTGGCCCACCGCCAGGCCAGGCACCAGTTCATTGGGCTGACGGGGCGGGAAAAAGCGCAGGCAACCGCTGCGGCCGCTGCCATCGCCATTGAGGTAATACACAGCGCTGAGATGGGCGTTGGGATGGTGATGGCGCCCCACCACCTGGCCGACTTCGCTCACCACCGGCCAGCAGCGCTGGATGTGCAAGGCCACCCGCTTGCGCGCAAAGCCCAGACCCTCCAGGTAGGCAGCGGCATGGCCGGCCAGAATCGCAACCAGCGGCGCGAACTGGGGCTGGAGCTGCAGCTGCCAGACGCCATTGAGATCCCCGGTCCAGGCGCAACCGGGGTCGGGATTGGAATCTTCCCCGCCCTGCAGCTGGCGGATCGCCTGCATCTGCAGGGCCGTGTCGAGGGGATCGCTCGCCAGTTGCACCATCCCCAGGGCAAGGGGGAAAAGCGGCTGCAGCGTCAGGTTGGGCGCAAGGGGAAGGGAAGGGGCCATGGGCACTGGGTGAACGAGCCGCCCGAGCGGGCGGGCGCGGCGAAGGTGCCTGATCATCCCGAGCGATCGGGCGTCTGGCTACCAGCTCCGGTTGGCGGCGGCCAGAGCAAGGGGGACACGCGGTACCCCCACCTCCAGCGCCCGCGGGCCCTGGAGATGGGCAGCTTGATGGCGGGGATTCCAGGCTGATTCCCTATGGGCCTCAAGGACCAAAGCGAGATGACCTCGGCCCACTTGCCACTCAAGTTGAGCCCCAATCTGCGCTGGCCGGCAAGTGCAGCATCTGCTCAGCCGCGATGAATCACTGATGCAATCGGAGTGGCCTCAAAACAAAAGCCCCCGCAGTCTTTGATGCTGCGGCCTGGACCGCAACAACAAACCTGCAGGAGCATGGAAGGCGCAGACAACTTGAAGGCTGTAAAAGAGCCGCCGACCTTGGTGGCGTTGTCCCGGCACAAGAGCCGGGGATAACGATCACATCGCCGAGGAACCACCCACCACTTCCAGGATTTCCTGGGTGATGGCAGCCTGGCGCGCCTTGTTGTAATCCAGTGTCAACGACTTAGCCAGGGCCTTGGCATTGTCGCTGGCGTTGTTCATGGCTGTCATCCGGCTGGCC
>CAMBZX010000050.1 GCA_945872185.1 Synechococcus sp. UW140
AAATCCGGGCCACGCTCTGCCTGTGCGGCGGGCTCATCCGCCTTTTCACATCAGCCTTGACGGACTCGCTGTATCCGCGCATTGGTCATGTCCTCAAGCCCCCGGGTATACGAATGAGAGGGGTGACATCTTTCCTGAACCCGGGGGGCCGAGCACGGTATAGTGGAAGAGACTCTTAAGTCTAGTCATAGGTTTACCAGTGGCCGCCTCAACCCCCAGCCTGAAAAACCTGCTCGGTGATTGGAGAAAGCTCCTGACTGATTGGGCAGCCTCTGGTCAGCTGACAGCCGCCGCACAAGATGCCCTGCGGCTGTCTGGCGAGCCAAAGCTCCTCAAGCAGTTGGTCAAGCAGTGGAGCAGCGGTAACTTCTCGGCTCTACCACCGATAGTCCTGCTCCCATCGAGTTCGATGCCTGGAGCAGCTGGGGCCTATGCCATCAGCAAAGGAACGATTTACCTGAATCAGGACTGGCTCCAAACAGCCAGCAAAGACTCAGTGATGAGTGTTTTGACCGAAGAACTGGGACATCACCTGGATGGCCTGCTGAACACGGTTGATACTCCTGGAGATGAAGGTGAATTCTTCGCAAGAATACTCACTGGCAATCCCATGGGATACACCGAAAGGCAATATCTTGCAAGTCAGTCAGATAGTTCCATAATTAGCCCTAACGGAACATCACTCGCCGTCGAGCTCGCCTCATCCACTTCATTCGTGAGCCCCCCCGATATTCAGTGGGTAAGGCTTTTGGGCTCTGGCAGCAATAGCCTGGCGTCAGGATACTCCATTTCAGCGGTAAACGACTCCATTTATATTGGAGGGGTCACTAACCTTTCCATGGGCGGCCAGCAGGCATACGGGCAAGAAGATATGTTCATCTCCAAGTACAGCACAGGCGGGGAGAGCATATGGAACAAGCAAATTGGCACAGAATATATTGACTTTGACACATTCGTGACGTGCAGAGCCGATGAAACCATTTATTTCACCGGAACCACAAGGGGAAACTTAAACGGCGCTCAAAATACTTATCTCGGAAGGAGCGACATTGCAGTTGGCAGCCTTGATAAAGCCGGGAACAACAGCTGGACCTCTCTCATGGGCACGACTATTCCTGAGCGAGGAAAATCCATTACAACCTCAAAGGATGGATCAGTTTATTCCACCGGCCTCGCCAGCTATTACGGACTTGACGGGCAATCAGGATTTGGATATTACGGCTCTGCATTTCTAACCAAATACAACCCGGACAATACCAAGGCGTGGACCCGTCTCATTGCAAGCAATAATGGAAACGTAGGAGGGTTCTCGGTAGCGACCGGAACCGATAATACAATCTATATTGCAGGCTATACCGAAGGAGACATTGATGGGGTTACAAAGACTGGCCCCAGAAATGCTTTTGTAAGCAGTTTTAATGCTGATGGCTCAAAGCGCTGGACTCAGTTATTTGGCCCTGGCGCAAATGATATCGCCTTTTCAGTTGTCTCATCGCCCGACGGAAGCATTTATGTAACAGGAGACACAAGTGGAAGCATTGATGGCCAATTAAATAGCGGGGGCACTGACATCTTCTTGTACAAGTTTAGCGCAAGCGGAGAATTGGCGTGGTCTCGCCTTTTTGGATCAGTCGGCAACGATTCTGGACAGAGCCTTGCAGTTGACGCCAACGGCTCCCTTCTCCTTGCTGGCTACGTAGAAGGATCTCTTAATCAACAAAGCACTATTGGCGGAAGGGATATAGTGCTTATGAATATTTCCCCTCAAGGCGAGACATCGTGGACTAAGGTTATTGGAACTACCGAGAGCGACTGGGCGAGTGGGATAACAATTCTTCCTGATAACTCGGTTTACTTGACTGGCTTTTCAGGTGGTGCGCTTGGAGATCAGCTCAATCAATACAATGGCGATGCATTTCTGATGAAGCTGGCGATTCCAAAGCCACCCATTATTCGGGTCAACAATATCAGCATCATCGAAGGAATCACTGCCAACACCTTGGCAACGCTGACGGTCACATTAAATTCGACTTCGACGCAGGCCGCAACCGTTAACTATGCAACAGTTGATGGAACCGCAAAAGCTGGATCTGATTACACAGCCACATCAGGAACACTAACCATTGCCGCTGGTCAGTCTTCTGGCACTATCAGCATTCCGATTTTAAATGACAACGTAAATGAGGCGAATGAATCATTTACCGTTCAACTCTCAAATCCAGTCAATGCCACGCTAAGCACCACATCAGCCACCGTTACCATTTCAGACACACTGACGTCAGCAGTAACAGCAGTACTGCCTGCTGGAGTTGAGAATCTTACGCTTACAGGTTCAGCCCTAGCCAATGGGACAGGCAATGCAGGCCCCAATGTTCTGACAGGAAACTCAGCAGCTAATACACTCGCAGGGCTTGCTGGGAACGATACCTACCGCTTTGTTGCCAATACTCAGCTGGGATCCGACACGGTTACCGAAGCTGCCAGTGCTGGAACAGACAGTATCAACTTGGCCGGCACCACCACAGCGGTTCGCCTGAATCTAGGAATAACAACTCTTCAAACAGTCAATGCCAATCTGAAGCTGACCATCACCACTACAAACACCATCGAGAATGCGGTTGGTGGAAACTCAGATGATGTTCTAACTGGCAATGCTCTTCCCAATGCCCTTACAGGTGGGACAGGAGCAGATCGCCTTTCTGGCCTGGCTGGTAATGACCTTCTAGACGGTGGCCTCGGCAACGACCTTCTTACTGGTGGACTTGGAGCAGATAGATTCCGCTTTGCTTCTGGAGCTGCTTTTGCCACGACCATTGGCAACGATGCCATCTATGAATTCATCTCGGGAGAAGACAAGATTGAACTGAGCAAGAAGACCTTTACTGCCATCACCACAGCCGCAGGTTCACCTCTGGCAAGCTTTACTACTGTTGACGATGATTCCCTCGTGGATTCCAGCGCAAGCGTGATTGTCTACAGCTCTAGCTCTGGTGGCTTGTTCTACAACATGAATGGAGCCACTACAGGTGATGCAACCAAAGTATTTGAGTTCGCATCTCTTGGCAATGTGCCAGCCACCCTACTTGCAGCAGACTTCACCGTGATTGCCTGATACAACTCATACCTGACCCACAAATCAGCCATCCAGACCGCCAATAAAACTGCCCTTAAACAGCTTCTTTCTACACCTATTACTACCACTCCTGCAACCAGCAGTCCAAATAACAGAATAAAACCCATAGACACTACCTATTTATCTGAACATCGAGGCTATCACTCTTGACTGTATCATTATACCCCTGAATTAGCCCTATGCCTAGGGCTGTCAGTTACAAGCATGGACAAGTACCACGACCACCTGCCTAATACGGCTGCCAACCACTACTCTCTCTTGATATCAAGAGGGGTTGACAAGTGCATCATTTATCTGTATAATAACTCTGTTAGGGTTGAAAATAATATTTGAGTCTTAAAGGCTCTTTAGGGGAATCAATAAGACTTCTGTTTGTATAAATAGTATGGATGCGGACATATTCTTTTGCTCTTCTTGGCTTGCAGATGCAACCTCAGAATCATTAGAAGCCTAAATCTCTACTCTAGAGGGACTCAGTATACCCAGATATGCCTGAATCCTGAACGATACATGCTGCCTAGTTTCCACTCAGTTCTATACTCAGTAGATAGACTCAAGATAAATACCCAACCAGAAACCTCAGTCAACTCCACCAGTCATTCATGAAGTTACATCATCCATATCAATACAATAACCAATACCTACATAGAAGCTGTACTGGCCTTGCTAGTGCTCATCCACTTGATTACCACCTTAAAGTACTCAACTCAAAAGGAGATAGAAATCAAGTCTTCAGTGATTACGTTAGCTATCAATTCGACTTCATATTTGAGCCCGCCTATTTTGGAACAATAACATGGTTTCCTTTTGTCTATCAGTTTGAAGACGCTGAGAAAGAATCAAGGCATTTTAGAAACAAGTTAATCGCAGCTATTCTTGGTTGTGGAGCTGGGCGAATACCCCAATTGCCACATAGGCCAAGAATTATATTCTTTCAAGAAGTCAAATCTGTCATTATCAATCCACGCTCTAGAAATCCAAAATGGAAACAGGCATTCCATACTCACTTTCATCTTGAAGACTGGAATGCGGCATCCGATATTCATCATCTAAATAGATTAGTCCAAACGCAAGTTAGGCCTCGTTTCCATAGACTACAAAGAGAAGATACTGAAGAGAACAAAGCCATCGTGATAAAGCCTTGGAATCGAGAGCATCATGCCTCGTACAATGTAAAAGACTTTTATTCAAGACAAGATTGCCAGGATGGAGATTTGGTGATTGACTATCAGAATTCAGACTTGGGCTAATATGCTTGACCAAGAACAATTCAGAAAAAGCTGGTTTATTGCGCTTTATCAAGCCTTTTGGCCTAATGATACCTGAGACTGCGTTTAACTGAATATTTCGTGGTTTTTAGGGCATTTCTACGGGGGTTCTTGGCCTCATGATTGATCTGGAGTTCATATTCCGCATGGAAATCTAGGGAGGCGGAAACCTGTATAAATAGTAGTGAATTCCGAGCTTTTGTGCTTGGAGCTTGGTTCTGCAGTCATCCAAGAGTTCTATCTATCGAAATCTAATATGCAATCTACTTACAGAAGAGGGCTCATTTTTCAGGTGAGCTTGAAGAGCCGAGAAGCCGAGAGAGTTCTACAGCAGAGAAATGAGTTGATGGCTTACTACAAAATGGATGCATCTGGCCTGATGAAGCATCTGATTGCCAAGGAGCACTATGTAGCCCGCCGTCAACTCAATCTAGTGTAGTAATGCTCAGTTCAGAAACCAGAAGAATCATCAGGAAGATTCGGGATGCTTGCAAGGACCCTTTGACCAAGAAGCCGACGTTCAAAAATGATGATGAGGTTGTTGAGTTTGCGATCAAGAACCTTGATCGCAAACAGCATTGACATGATCTTTGAGAATTCTCTGTACGGTAGCAAGAGAAAGCCCTGTTTGATCACGGATGGATCTATAGGATTCACCCTCATCACGCAGGCGGATCACAAGGCGCTCCTTTTTGTCTGAGGTCTTAGGTCTGCCACCAAGGTTTCCACCAGTGCGTCTGCGGTGCTCTACAGATTCTCTGGTCCGCTCCTGAATCAGAGAGCGTTCTACTTCTGCGAGGCCCGTTAGCAGGCCAATGACCAGCGGGGCGAGTTTTCCAAGCCCCCGTGTGTTGATCAAGCCATCCAGGGTGCGGACATAAATCCCTTGAATTTGCAGCTCGTTGAGTCGGTTGATCACCTCCACCTGTGATCGGCCAAGCCGATCCAGCTTCGACACAACCAACTCATCTTCTGCTTGAAGGCACTCCAGACACTTTCGCAGTTGCCTGCGCTTCTCAAGTGGTGCTCGTGAAGAAACCTTCTCGGCAAACACCTCGATGCATCCCGCAGCACGCAACTCAGCCACCTGGGCCTCGGTGTCTTGATGGGTGGTTGAACACCTTGCGTAGCCAATGGACCGCCCCATCGGTGAAAACCCACTGGGTAACCGAACAAAGAAATCATACATGGTTTCTGGTACGGCTTGCATGTCCTTCTAGCTCGCCTGATCGCTGTATCGGCAACTCTTGGGTTTCCGTACAAGGTTTGTCCTCTCAGTACAGCCAAAGGACCACCGAGGCCCAGCAGCCCTACAGCGCAAAGGCCGCACAGCCAATCTCCACGCCCCGTGACACCTGGGCCGCTAGGGAGCACCACAAGAAATGGGCATAATCAGTGACACAGCTGTGACACAGGAGTTATCGATGCCTGAGATCGATTGCAGCGCAAGGGATCTCAATTAGGTAGTGTAATCGGCGTTGATGCGCACGAACTGATTCGAGAGATCGCAGTCCCAGGTGGTGCCGCAGTCGGGGCCAGCCACCACAAGCAGGCGGATCATCACCGTGTCGTCCATGGGGCCGGGGGCGCCCAGTTAGGTGCTGAAGGCGCAGACCCGGAGGCAGGGCTGTCTAAGAGTTTACTGAAAAACCTGGCCTCCTCTGCCAGAATTGAGCACCTGCCCATCCGTTAATGCGAGCCCAACAGTAGCGCAGCGCCTCCTTGTTCTCCTACGTTTTGATCGAGGAGCGGATCCCGACCAGCCAATCTGCTCAGGTGGATTCGCAAGTTGGCGGATTAGGCTCTTGATCGACTCAATCCCACCTTCTGCAGGCTGTATGCCTTGGAGGTCATCCCTCGGTTCCTCCGGAGCAGTTGCTGCTGGCCTCGCTGCAGCAGGCGTTTTGTGGAATCCGCTCTTAGAGGCTGCTGCTTGAGCAACTCCACTACAACCTGCTGTTCCGCTGGTCTGTCGTCCTGCACGTGATCGCCTACAACCTGATCCGCTTGGGCAAGTTGCTCAAGCCTGCGATGGAGGCACCGTGAACAGCTTATGCCCAAGGGTGTGCCGTAAAGGGCAGAACCAATGCTGTGAAGAGAGGCCAACAACGCTGCCGAAAGCGGGCTAATGGCGGGCTTGATCGACGCTGATTCATTTTTTTGAGCCGGATAGTTGCTCATGCCTGTGGAGAGCTGACACGTGGGCCGGTTTTTCAGCGAACTCCTGAGCCCGTCGTGCTATCGCGGAGCCGTAGACCTCATCCATACGGCTGGCAAAACCGTCGAGATCAAACATAGCCGCCGCCCTGGAGTGGCCCTGAATTCCAAGCGCGTGGGCATGGCCGCGGTCGGAAAACAACAGAGCCAGCCGGCTCGCGAGGGAGTCGGCATCGCCGGGCGGTACCAGATAACCCGTCTCCCCATCCGCCACGATCTCCGCCAAGCCGCCGCAGCGGCTGGCCACAACAGCCACAGCATGCATTTGGGCTTCAGCGGCGATCATGCCGAAAGGTTCCTCCCACAGCGAGGGAACGCAGACAACCCACGCGGAGCGAACCGTAGCCAGCGTGGCGTCGGGGGCCAGTTTGCCGGTGAAGGTCACCCGCTCGCCGATGCCCAGATCATGGGCGAGGCGGGTGAGGTTGGCTCGCTCGGGGCCGTCGCCGATCACAACGAGGCTGCTGCTGACATGGCTCGGCGCCAGCCGTGCGAATGCCCGCACGAGGATGTCGATGCCCTTCTCCGGCACGAGGCGGCCCGCCACCACCGCCCTCGGCGACGGCGGGAGAGCAAGGCGGGGTTCCACGAAGGCGGTGCCGGGGTGAACGACGGTGGCCGCCCGCAGGTGAGGGGGGCCGAACGCCGCTAGCTGTGAAGCCACCGCATGGCTGATCGCCACGACGCGCAAGAACCGTGGGGCTAGGGCACGATCAGCCGCCAGTTGGGCCCTGATGGGTAACCAGTCGTGGATGGGCAGGCAGCCGGTCCGCAGGCACGCGATCCCGGGCTGAGCGCTGCAGATGCGTCCATCCGGCAGCCGACGGCTACCCACCGGGCAGATCGCCCGGTTCCACATGGCGTAATAGATCGTCGGCACATCGCCGAGCGCCAGCAGGATCAGCGGTGATAGCTGGGTGAGGTAGAGATTGACATGGACGACATCGGGCGCGAACCGCGCGACCACCTTGCGCAGCGCCCATGCTGCGGCGGGGTTCGCGGATTGGACCACGGTGCGCCATCGCCCCGCGGTGCCATGGCCCAGATCATCAGCGTGGTTGAGATCGATGCCGGCTAACGCGGTGGAAGCGAACACCCGCACCTCGTGGCCCCGCGCCCGCAACGCATCGCGGAGGTTGAAGAGAATCACCTCCGCACCGCCGGCGAGGGTGCCGTAGTCGTTGACGAGCAAAATCCTCACGGTGTTCCGCTGGCCTGGCAGGGGCCAGTGATCCCACAGGCATGAGGTGCGGCAGGTGGTCTCTGGGGCCGGGCAGGGATCTGCCGCAAAACGGTGAAGTTTCGTTCAGCCACGGCGGGCCTGCCAGCGGGCGATCACTTCAAGGCGCTCTGCGACCTGCCGCCCGATCACCAGCGGGTCGAGCGTGCTTCGGATCGATTCCCGCGCGCGCGCGCCGATGCGGGTCGCAAGGGCCGGATCCTCAGCCAGCCGGCCTAGGCACCAAGCTGCATGGTCAACGTCGGCTTCGGCCCAGAGGGGCCCGGCGTCGTAGGGGCCGACGCTCTCGGCGAGCGGCACAAGTTCGTAGCGCACCGGCATGGAGTTGTCGGCATCCATGAAGTCCATGGTCGCCGACCAGCCGGTGGCCACGACCGGCTTACCCAGAAACATCATCTCCGCGGGTCCCAGCCCGAAGCCTTCGGCCCGGTGCAAGGAGAGCAGGATGTCGCAACAGCTCTGCAGATCCCACATCTGCTGACGGCTCAGGGCTTCATCGATGAACGTCGCCTACGGGAGGTCGCTGAGGCAGGCGTGGAGCTCAGCCAGAGCCTCGGGCACGGCCTTGCCGTTCTGCGTCTTCACCACAAGCCCGAGGGAGGGAGCCTGCTTCGCGGCGAGGCGGAAGGCGGCGATCGCCGCCTGGGGATTCTTGCGGTACTGAAAGGAATGGAAGTCGAACATCACCAGCACGAGCTGCCGGTCGGGTTCCAGCCCGAAGGTCTGCCGCGATGCCTGCGGACTGGGGGTGAACTTCACCGCATGGGGCACCTTGAACACCGGAACGGGTGAGACGGGAGCAACGGCGTCCTGCACGAAGGTGGAAGGCACCCAAACCTCGTCGAGCTCGGCGAAGGCGGGGTGGTGACGACGGGGGATCTGGGGCTGCTCCCAGTGCCAGAAACCGATCCTGTACAGCCCCTCAGAGCGGCGAGCGTCACCGAGCTGGGCCCGGGTCGATAACGTCTGGTCAGCGTTGACGTAAAGCAGCTCGACGGGGAGCGGACCCGTCACCGCGGGCCAGGTCACGGTGTCATCGCTCGTCTGACTCGGCGTCTGGAAGCTGACATCGATGCCGGCCACGGGGATGTCGGCGGCAAGGCATGAGCGAGCCAGGCTGCGGGCCGCTTCACCGAGACCGAGGTCAGCACTCAGATACCCGACGATGGTGAGGCCGATGGGAGCCAGTTCAGTGCGTGGGGAGGTTGTCGTCGTGACGTTGCTCTCGCCCGGTGGCCCAGGGCGGGTGACCACGTGCGGCCAGCTGGGCTCTAGTCGCTCCAGCATGCGGATCATCGGCTGGGTGAACCAGCGCCGCGCGATCGGGGGCGCCGAGGGTGATGCATCGGCACAACGCACCAGTCGCCCCAGCCAGCCGCGACGGCCGCGTGCCTCGCGCGACAGGCCGAGCACGGTCATTTTCAGGAGCATCCCGCGGCGGCTTTCCAGGGCCGAGCGGCTCGCCCAGACCTCGGTGGAGCTGGGGTGTCTGTCGAGCAACGCGTCGTAGAGCCGGATCAGCCGCTCGATGCCGTCATGGAGCCGCTTGCGTTCCTGAGCATCGTCGGGGCTTCCCGGGGCAAGCCGGGCTGGCACGACACCGTCGCCTTGTGGATGGGAGCCGGGAGAGCCCTGCGAGGGCGGTGGGGAGGGCATGGGGGAAGGCGCAGCGTCTGCAACGGGAGCGGATGCGATGGTGGTTGCCGGAGGACCCGCAGGCCATGGCGCCAGGATGCACAGTCTTGCCGATCTCAGACGGAAGACGAGAACTGAGGCCTGGAGGCGACGAATGTGAAAATCCGTCCTGGCTGCTCGTTACCAAGCGAGATGGCAATTTGGCTGGCGAGCATGGTTCGGCGCCGCAACCATCCGCCTAAGCAGCCAAATCGACGCCGCAGCACACGATTCACCTCAGCGTTAACGAAGGCGGAGAGTTCGGCCGTGCTTCGCATGAATGGAAAGGCATTGACGATCGATTCGAGCGGTCCGAGTACGTGTGTCACGCTCAGTCCTGCACCTCGCAGGGCTTCCAGATAGGCATTCAGGCTGTGCGCATGCTCACCACCGGTCAATTGATGCACTGGGTGTGCGGCGAGAAATGCGGCCATCTGCCGCTCATCATCAACCACATGCTCGCGGGTGGCGACGAAAACTGCGCCAGGTTTCATCACTCTGGCCACTGCTCGCATCGTGTCAGGCAAGTCATGAATATGATGCAAAACCTGTCGAGCAAGTACGGCATCCACTGTTTGCTCCGGAATGGGGATGGCCCCAGCAAGCGAATCGATAACGTCGACCGGCAGACCGCGGCAGAGTTGCCTAATCGCTCTCCAGCCCACTACATTGCTCGGATCGGGTTCAAGCGCCAGAACACGCCGTGCACCTGCCTGCACAAGGGCCCAACTGGCGATGCCATTGCCCGCGCCCAGGTCAAGCACGGTGCCGCCGCGCACCCCCGGCCCGAGGAGCCCAAGCGTGGCTTGCCATTCCGGCGAAGCCTCGAATCGCGCTGCATTCTCGAATAAGTCTGCGGCGAGATAGCAGTCGCGAATGAGAGCGTACCATCGGGGGTCAGCGCGCATCAAGAGAATGGCATCATGGGCGGTCATCAGAGAGGCCATGACGTTGAAGCGGAAGACTTCAATTAAAACACTTATAGATGCAATGCCAACACCAGCCAAGCGTAAATCCCATACTTCATGCAGCCATCACCATGGCTGCGCACGTCGTCTTTGGCGCAGCCAGCCGCACAAGAAATGTCTCCGGCCTGCTACCGGCTGATCGACAGCAGAACATCACAGATGGCAGCGACCTCATCATCACCCAATCCCGGAAAAGTCGGCAGGTTGATGCCGCGAGCCGCCAGACGCTCAGTGTGGGGCAGCCGATCACCGCGGGCGGCTGCCTCCTCACGGAAGGGTGGCAGCGTGTGCAGCGGAATGAAGAACGGCCGCGTGTCGATGCCAGCGGCGCCAAGTTGGGCCATGACGGCATCGCGACTGCAGCCGAAATCATCTTCGATCACGACACACATGAGCCACGGCGTCACCTCCGCCCAGGGGGCGATGGGCTGAAACGAGAGTCCGGGGCAATGCTGCAGGTGCTCGTGATAAAGAGCCTGGATGCGTCGTCGACGAGCCACAATGGAATCACGGCGCTCGAGCTGGGCGCAGAGCAGCGCGGCGGCCACATTTGTCATGCGGAAGTTGTGGCCGGTGATGGGGAAGAAATAACGCCGTTCCGGATCGACGCCCTGTCCCCGCAAGGTGCGCATCCGCAACGCAAGCTGAGGATCACTCAGCGTCAGGGCGCCCCCTTCACCGCTGGTGATGATCTTGTTGCCGTAGAACGAGAAGGTGGCGCATCTGGCGAGTGATCCCACCGGCCGACCCTTGTAGGTGGCGAAGTGAGCTTCGGCGGCATCCTCCACAACCCACAGACCGTGCACGGCGGCGAGATGGTTGATCGCATCCATGTCGGCTGGATGGCCATAGAGGTGAACGGCGATGATGCCCCGCGTGCGGCGTGTGATCGCTGCCTCGATCCTGCCTGGATCGAGGCACCAGGTGGCGGGATCGCTATCGATGAAGACCGGCTCTGCGCCGACGTAGCGGCAGGCGTTGGCCGTGGCGACGTAGGTGAGGGACGGTACCAGCACTTCATCGCCGGGACGGACGTCGAGCGCAAGCAGGGCGAGATGCAGTGCCACGGTGCCATTCGACACCCCAAGGCAGGCATCGGCATGGCAGGCGGCGGCGAACTCCGCCTCGAAGCGGTCCAGATAGGGGCCGGTGGAGGAGATCCAGGACGAGCGGATGGCATCGACGACGTAGCGCTCCTCGTTGCCCGTGAGATCGGGACGGGCGACCGGGATGGATCGCGAGGAGACTCCGCTACCCTCCGATGAATTCTGCCTGAAATCGAGGGGCATGGTCATGCCGGCTTGGTGGGCCGGGCCGGCACACCCACGACCGTGGTGGCGGGGGGCACCGGATGGGTCACGACGGCACCCGCCCCGACGACGGCGCCCTCACCGATCGTCAGTCCGGGGAGGACGACCGCATGGGATCCGATGACGCAGGCCTCGCCGAGCTCGACGCGGCCGGTGATGTCGGCATGACCGAGCACCGAGGCCCCGTCAGCGATGGAGACGTCGTGGGCGATGCGGGCGTGCACATCGATGAGCACGTGGTCCCCGATCCGGACGTTCGTGCTCAGTACCGCGTGCGGCAGAACCATGCACCCCGCGCCGAGGCGGACGTTCACGCCGAGGAGCACGCTCGGGTGCACGATGCTGGTGAAGATCGCCCCGCGGCGCGCCAGTTGGTCGGCGACTGCCAGCCGCGCTCGAGGCGCGCCGAGCGCGATGACGACCCGATCGTCCGGGCGAAACGCGACCTCGTCGGGCGAGCCGAGGATCGGGAAGGGGAAACCGTGCTCGGCCCAAGGGTGAATGTTCCAGTCGAGCACCCCACCGATCTCCCAGTCGCGTTGATCCGAGGGCACCTGCATTGCCCACGACAGCACTTCGCGGCCTAGCCCCCCAGCGCCGATGATCAGCAAACGATTCACAACGGTGTCTCGCCTCATGTGCCGCCACCGGCGGCAGCGGTGAAGATCTTCATGTAGTCCGTCGCTACATCGTCCCAGCCTCGGCGAAGCAGGCTGGAGCGGGCCGCCTGCGCGGCCTCGCGTTCCCAAACGTAATCCAGCTGCAGCGCTACCAGCCGGTCGGCGAGATCCCCTGCCGCGAGCGGCTCGAACCACAACGGTCTGCCGCCGTAGTAGGCCACCTGTTCACGCAGCACCGGGATATCGGAGCTGATCACGGGGATGCCCAGCTGCAGTGCCTCCATAACAGGGAAGCTGCCGCCCCCTTCCGCCAGGGTGGGCATCACGACCGCCCAGGCCCGTTGCAGCAGCGCGTAATAGAGCGCATCGCTGACATAGCCGAGTGTGATCAGCCGGCCGCTCGTCAGCAGCCCGGACTCGGCGGCGAGCGCATGCAGAGCCGCCCCGCGTGGATCCTGTGGCGCGACCGTGAAGTCCGTGCCCGCCCCGCAGAGCACCAGCGGTATCCCGGCGTTCCAGGCAGCGACTCCCGCGAGCAGGGTCTCATGGTTCTTGTGGGCTGAGGTGTTGGCCGGGCAGAGGATGAAAGGGCGATCCACCCAGTCCCATGCGGCAGGAAGCGGCGCCGTCTCAAGGCCGCTGGCATGGTCTGCGGACAACCGGACGATCGAGACCGGACGTGCCCGGGGGCCGAACAACGTGGCGGTGGCGCACCTCGTCGCCTCGGAGGACACGACGATCCGCGCCCGCGAGTCGAACCAGCCCTTCTCCAACTGCCAGGCGGCGTTGCGCAGTGCTGCAGGCAGGACACTTTCGCATTGGTGCATGATCGCGTCGTGGTAAGTGCCAACGACGTGGGTCGCGCCGGGTGGCGGCGCCTCATGCCAGTGCACCCACGGAAACCAGACCAGGTCAGCGCCGTCAAAGACCTGTGGCGACACCTGCCAGCGCAGCAGGGAGCCCGCGCCGAATAGCCGCGCCTGCAGCTCCGTGGCACCGGGCAGGCGGTGCCGCCAGCGCCCCTGCAGAAAGGGCCGGCGCTGCGCGCTGGTCTCCACAAGCCGCACGCCGGGCAGCCGGGGCTCAATCAGTTGGCGGTAACGGGCCAGCCCTGTCCCATGGCTGATCAGCTCGATCCGTAAATCATCGCTGCGGTTGGCCAGCGCCGCCAGAAGCTCCACCATGAAGCGGACGCCGCCCCCGGGATTGGCGACGTAGTCGACGACCCGCAGCAGCATCGGTCGCCCGTTGATGGCATGCTCCATATACGGTTATTTTAAATTGCGTTTCGCCGTCGGAGTCCGGAAATGATCATAGTGTAGGCGGGAGCAATCGAAGGAGCATCAAAACAAAACATCCTGGAACATCCTCTCCACGATTTCATAAAGTCCACGGGAAGCTTTCCAGCCAGCATCGGCCATGAATTTAGAGGGATTGATGGAAGAAAAGCGGAGATCCGTTGGTCGCAGCAGCTCCCCAGACACCTCAATCCAATCGTCAGCGACCAAGTCGGCCATCCTGAAGGCAGCGTCCACAAATTCTCTCAACGAGTGGGTCTGGCCTGAGGCAATCAGATAGTCGCTGGGCTCCTCCAGAGACAGCATGGTATGCATCGCTCTCACATAATCCGGCGCCCATCCCCAGTCTCGCCAGATGTCCAGATTGCCGAGAAACAACTTCTCCCGGCCCCCAGCCGCGATCGCCTTGACGGACTGAATGATCTTCTGGGTCACGAATCTTCGTGGCCTTAGTGGTGATTCGTGATTTGCCATGACCCCGGTACAGGCAAACAAGCCGTAGGCTTGCCGATAATTGGCAACCTGCCAAAATGCCGCGGCTTTGGCCACTCCATAAGGGCTGCAAGGTCGGAAGGGAGTGCGTTCATCTGCGGGCGTCTGACCCGTATCACCAAAGCACTCCGAACTGCCGGCATTGAAGAGTCGAATCGGTCGATCAAGATAGCGAATCACTTCCAAGAGATTAAGGGCGCCACCAGCGATTGACTCCATGCATTCCACCGGCTGCTCGAACGACAGACTAACGCTCGTCTGGCCAGCAAGATTATAAATCTCATCAGGATTAATCATGGTGATGACCCTGAGAACGCTGCGAAAATCGTTCGGCGCCAAAGAAAGAAGTTCTACGGCATCATCGATGCCAAGGCGCCGCAGCCGGCTGATGTTCGCCATTTGTGCATCCCGACTTGTACCAACAACCCGATGGCCCATTCCCAACAGCAGATGGGCCAGATAGGCACCATCCTGGCCGGTGATTCCGACAATCAAGGCTGTTTTCACTGCGGACATGGTCTATCGCCTGCCTGATCCGGGAAAAAGCGAGAGCCGCTTCGCCGCAGCGGAGAAGACCTCGATGGCGAAGCCCACGGTATTGGCACCCTGCCACAAGCCGAGAGCCGCAACAAGGCCCAGTTTCGAGGGGGTGGGGTCTTTCCATTCCGCCAGATGGCGACGAACACGAAAGGGCAAGGTGGTGTGGAAGCCAAGATCATCCTGCATCGTTCCTGAGCGGCGCTGCTTCCTTCTCAGCTGATAGATATAAGCACCACGTCCGTAGCGAATATGGAGATCGATGAATCTCCACAGGGTCTGGGAGTGGCGGTGTTCCACGCGGGCGTCTGGCCGCCAAATGAACGGCCAACCGGCGCTGCGCCAGCGGTCGCAGAAATCGCGGTCCTCGGCGCCGGCGCGGGGAAAGCTGGGATCAAAGCCGCCGATGGCAAGAAAACCCTCCCGCGCACAGAGCATGTTGTTGCTGGTCAAAAAGTAGGCGTTATCCGGATCGGCATTGAAATGGGCGTAAACAAGGTCCACAATCAGCTGACTGGTGGAGGCAAAGAGCTCAGAGGTCAAGCCATTCATCGTGGTGCCACCCACCAGTGCGCCGGGCCGCTCACGGGCCGCCCGCAACAGCGTTTCAAGCCATCGCGGTTCCGGCAGGCAGTCGTCGTCGGTGAAGGCGATGAAAGTGCCCCGCGCCTCCTGAACACCGCGATTACGGGCCGCGGCAGGCCCGGCGTTGTCCTGGCGGATCACGCGCAGATCGAGCCGCCCGCTCCATCTCGTGATCAACCCTGCCAGCGGCTGCGGACTGCCGTCATCCACCACCACCACCTCCCACGGCTCGGGCAAGGACTGGGCGGCGAGCGCGGTGAGGCAGGCCTGCAGGTGTCGCGGGCGACCGAACGTCGGAATCACGACGGTGATGACGGGGTTGCTCATGAACGGCTCGGAGTGCCGGCACTGTCGAGCCCCCGGCGACCTCGCTGCCACGCCGTGAAGCGTCGTCGCATGGCGGTCGGCAGCCCGCTGAGCCACAGCCGGCGTTCCGTGAGCGTCCATGGCTGGTCATCGATCAGCCATGTGTTGCTGACGCACTTAAGAATCCGCTTGCGTCTGCGGGCTGACTCCCAAACGGGACGCTGCGAAGGGAACCGTTTGCCGTCGCACCACAACCAATCGTCTCCGCAGACGATCGCCTCAGGGAACAGGTCGTCGCAGATGCTGAGTTCACTGGCCGTTTTGTCGGCATCGATGAATATCAGGTCGGGCTGCAGACCGATTGCATGAAGGACTGGCAGCATGTGCTCACCCGTGCCGCGAACCGGAATGACGCGCTTTCGATCCTGCCAGAGCGTGGCCAGGAAGGCGAGATACAAGCCATCGGGTTCCCGAAGCTGAGCAGCATGCAATCGGCCAACGGGATGGGTGTCATAAAATGCATTGGATCCTTCGATTTGTGGCCACGGGTCGATGGCCAGTACGATCACATCGGGCGAAGTCGCGAGCCATTGGCGCACAGAACCACCGACGAATGCACCGATTTCGACGATGAGCCTCACTCCCCTGGTCTTGATCAGGTTCGTGATCAATTCCCGGCCTCCGTAATCCATGACCCAGGGCACGGATGGCACGCCAGGTCGCTGAGCAGGCCATGGGTGCTGCCAGCGTAGTTGCGCCAGAGCAGTTTCCGTGCAGGTCATGGATTGGGCGGGGACAGAATCCGTTAGTGTAAATTTATGCTAAAAGTCTACATCTCGTGCCACAATTACGAAGATTTTATCGCGGACTGCCTGGCAAGCGTGGTCCGGCAGACTGAGGGCAATTTTTTTTTGCACAGTAGTAGACGATGGGTCAACCGACGGCTCGTATGAGCGTGTCGTGGCTGTGGTCGACGGTGATCAGCGTTTTCAGGTTGTGCAGCAGAATAACGCCGGTCAGCTAAGCATCTTCAATCGGGCGGCGGTGGAAGCTGATCCGGATGATCTCGTCTTCTTCCTCGACGCCGACGATGTCTGGGCCGATGACCACCTGGCAATTGTCGACAGCGCGCTGCGGGGCTCGTTGGCGATCTGTGACTGCGTGTTCACGGAGAAGCGGGATGCGAGCCACGTTGAGCCTTTTCGATGCGACGTCGACCCTGCCAACGCATGCCACGTGCTCGGCACGACGTCCGGGGTCACCCGCGGTTTCTTCGCCTGGATCGGCAACGTGACCAGCACGCTCTGCCTGCGAGGAAGCTTGCTCCGCCGGATCCTGCCCTACCCCTACGCGGTCGAGTGGAAGATCCGCGCCGACGACTGCCTGGTGTTGGGAGCGTCGATCACCAATGCCGTCAAGGGCCACATCGATGCCGTGACTGTCCTCTACCGGGTGCATGGCGCCAACAATCTGCATGGCAGCGACACCAGCGGCCGCACCGAATCACCGGCTTACCGCGTCGCCAAGGAACGATTCATCAACTGGCTAGCTGATCGGGAAAGTCTCGACCGCGTCCCTTCCTTTCAACTGGTGTTGACCGAGCTATCGCTCGCCCGCGACTGGCTCCCCTACACCGCGGCCGACTTCAGCCCGGAGTGGGCGCTCGTAATGCCCTGGCCGATGTTCAAGCGGCTGAAGGTGAGCCTGGCGATCCTGCGGGCGAAATGGGCCTGTCGTCAGTTTCCGCTCCGGGGCCTGCGCGGCACGAATTCATGAACCACCGTCGCCGAATCCTGTTTGTGTCCTCTTGCCCCGACTTGATTACCCACAAACCTCCGCGACCCTGAGATCCCGTTCTGTGACCGGCATACAGCAGCAGACTGCATTGGCGATCCGTTCGGTCATCCCAGCCATCGAGAAGCGACGGTTGAAGCGGAAGCAGTAGCCGCCCAGGTAGCGCCTGG
>CAMBZX010000051.1 GCA_945872185.1 Synechococcus sp. UW140
TGAACGTGCTCACCCATTGCAATGCCGGTTGGTTGGCCACGGTGGACTGGGGCACGGCCCTGGCGCCGATCTACAAGGCCCACCGCGTCGGCCTGGCCATTCATGTGTGGGTGGATGAAACGCGCCCCCGCAACCAGGGCGCCAGCCTCACCGCTTTTGAACTGGGCAAGGAGGGCGTGCCCCACACCGTGATCGTCGATAACGCCGGCGGCCACATGATGCAGCATGGGTTGGTGGATGCGGTGATCGTCGGCACCGATCGCACCACCCGCCGCGGTGATGTTTGCAACAAGATCGGCACCTATCTCAAGGCGCTCGCCGCCTTCGATAACGGCGTGCCCTTCTACGTGGCCCTGCCCTCCTCCACGATCGATTGGAGCCTCGACGACGGCGTGGCGGAGATCCCGATCGAGGCTCGCTCAGAGCTGGAGGTGACTCACCTCCAGGGCCGCATCAGCGCCGGCCCGGCCGTGGGCGAAATCGCCAGTGTGCAGCTCACCCCCGATGGCAGCGTCGGCTTCAATCCCGCCTTCGACGTCACCCCGGCGCGGCTGGTGACGGCCCTGATCACCGAGCGGGGCGTGGCGGCGGCGACGGAGGACGGCCTGCGGGGGCTCTATCCCGGCCGCTGAGATCGGGCCAGCGGCGGACAGTCGCGATGACCGCGGTGCCGGCGGCGTGCTGGCCCCCCTCCCGTGGGCCTGATCGTTCGGAATCGGGATCTGCCGCGGAATGGCTGCGCCAGCTTGACCAGAGTGAGCTGGTGTCTGGCACAGGCTTGATGGTTCGGCCCCAGGCGCGGCGTCATCACCCCGTTGCCTGTCGGGTCAGGCCCCCTGCGGCTTTCGTGGCTCCTCTCCATCCCGATCCGCCGCCGCCGGAGCGTCTTGCTTCTGACAGCTGCGTGGTGTGTACCTGACAAGCGCGAATGTGCTGCATGTGCGCGATGGGTCGGCGGTTGAGTAATCCTATGGTTGTCGAGTTCTTCGAAGTTCAACATAAAGGAGTGTATGGAGCGATGAGCACGTCACCCGAGAAGTGCGTCACCGCACGCATCGATACCATCTTCAAAAAGAATCCAGTCGGATCTCAGGATCTTGAGGTGTCTGAAAAGGTTCTGGTCAAGGCGGGCACCCGGATACCGATCAGCGCCGTCACGCCCGATCGGTATCAACACGTCAAGTTTCAGCTGGTCACACCCCTGCTGGCCGGTGATGGATGTACCGGCCTCAGCACGGTCTATGCCTACCAGCCCCATGTGCAGATTGAGGGGCTGCCCCAGGCGATCAAACTAGCCGTCCATTACCGCGGTCAGACCAATAACGACTGGCATCCGACCTTCGGCCATGGCTACCGCCAGTGCAACCTCACCTCCTGCGCCATGTTGGCCGATTTTCTGCTGGGTGGGGAGCTCAGCAGCAAGGCGAAGGCCCAGGGCCTGAAGGAACCGGAATCGCTGTACCAGAAGCTGCTCGCCAACTATGGCGATACCACTGATCACAACTGCCAGACCAAAGCACTCAAGGATCTTGGTGTCGAGTCTTGTTATACGCAGCAGACGCTTTCTGCTGATGATCTATTGCGCTCTCTGCGTCAAGGAATTCCCATGGTGATCGGAGTGAAGTACAAGGGCGACGGTCATATTGTGCTGCTGGTGGGTTTTGATCCCAATCGTCAGATCTGGCTGGTCCACGACCCCTTTGGTACCCGGCATGGTGCCTCCGACAGCTATGACATTGGCATCGGTGGCGCCTTCGACGAATACAGCTACGACACCTTTGATCGCATCTTCTGGGATCGGGGAGCGGGTAGTGGTGATGGCCGGATTGTCACCAGTGTCAAGGGCAAGCCCACCGGTCTCAAGGCCGGCCTCTGAGCCCAGCTCCCCAGTTGATAGCGAAATTTTTTGAATGGCTGAATAGCACAAGGAGTATGGGCTTTCATTGTGTTTCAGGCTCCTTCTTCCTTTCCCTGTCGCCATTTTTACCATGACCAGAATAGCGCCTGAGAAATTTCTTGATTTCATTACGTTTTTCCGCAAGGAGAATCCCAACCATGTGGAGGCAATGAAGGCCTTTGCCGCCAAGGTTGATCCAGCCCTCATGGATGACACGGCGGCCTGGGTTGTCCAATTCCGTACCCCACCTACAGTGCTTGCTTTCAGTCAGTCAGGCGCTGCCGCTGCCCTGATCAGTAAGCAGCAATTGGCGGAGATCTGGATCTGCAGTCCGGCGATGATTCGCGATGACGAGGTGACGGAGCTGAATGCCTGCCTGCATCAGTTTGGCATCACCACAAAGCCCAGGCTCCGTCATTTCCTCAGCCAGACTGCCCATGAATCGGGCGGGGGACGTTACAAAAAGGAGCTCGCCTCGGGTTGGGCTTATGAGGGCAGGGCTGATCTCGGCAACACGAAGTCAGGCGATGGTCCTCGTTTCAAGGGGGCCGGCTACATCCAGCTGACCGGCCGGGCCAATTATCAGGATTTTGCAGACTTCATCAAGGATCCCGCCGTGATGCAGGGTGTTGACTATGTGGCTGAGCACTATCCGTTCAGTTCGGCAGGCTTCTGGTGGCAGAGCAACAAGATGAATCAGCTTTGTGATTCCAGTCCCAGCGTCAAGGATGTCACCTTGCGAGTGAATGGTGGCACCAATGGCTTGGCCGATCGGGAGATGTATTACCAGCGCTGTGTGGGCGCCATTCCTTAGCTTGTTGTCAGGGTAGCTGTTTCCTGGGATTGCCGGCATTCTCAGTGGTGGCAGGAGTCCACTTCCCTCTTGAGAGGTGGTGGGCAGGGGAGCTGGAGCGGCACGAAGCTTCTGGCACCGTTGGTCCTGGTCGTGAGCAGGATGTTGCCCTGGGTCAGCACCTGTCTGGCCTAGATCCCGCCCGGCTGATCACGCCGTTCTTCGGGCTTGCCTGCTTTTGGGGCGTGTCCCGGTTGCGTTGGCCCTTGACGCTCTGGGTGCCTGGTGCATGGAAGCGGTTGGATCGGCTGGCGGCGTTGCTTTCCAGCCTGCAGGCTGTTGTGACCCGTCAACCGTCAGCCGCCGTCGGCTCCCACAGGCTCGCCCCAGCCCTGCAGCACGATCTTGCCGATGCTGCGGCCGCTGGCCACCAGCGCATGGGCCCGCTCCAGATTTGTGGCTGTGATCGCGCCGAGCTGGGTGTGCAGGGTGGAGCGCAGCTCGCCCGCCTCGATCCGATCGGCCAGCCGCTCCAGGATCTCCCCTTGGCGGGCCAGGTCCGGGGTGCCGTAGCGGGAGCGGGTGAACATGAACTCCCAGTGGAAGCTGGCGCTCTTGCTCTTGAGCCGGTCCAGGTCCAGGGGCTCGCGGTTGCCGACGATGGCGACGATCGCCCCCTGGGGCCGGATCAGCTCCGCCATCACGTCCCAGTAGGCGTCGGTGTCGGCGAAGTTGGCGATCCGATCCACCGTGTCCAGGCCCAGCTCCGCCAGCTGGGGGGCTAGATCTCGGCTGTGGTCGAGCACGTGGTCGGCGCCCAGCTCCCGCACCCAGGCGGCGCTCTCCGGTCGGGAGGCGGTGGCGAGCACCAGCAGGCCGGCGTGGCGGGCCAGCTGGATCGCCAGCGAGCCCACGCCGCCAGCGCCGCCGAGGATCAGCAGTGAGCGGCCGGCGTCGCCGCCGTCGGCATCCAGCCCCAGTCGCTCGAACAGGGCCTCCCAGGCGGTGAGGCCGGTGAGGGGCAGGGCCGCGGCTTCGGCCCAGGAGGCGCCCTTGGGCCGGCGGCCCGTGATGCGTTCATCCACCGCCAGCCACTGGGCATGGCAGCCGGGGCGCGTGATGTCGCCGGCGGCCATCACCGCATCGCCGGGCTTGAAGCGGCTCACCGCCGCCCCCACCGCTTCGACGCAGCCGGCCGCATCCCACCCCAGCACCCGCGGCGGGACCCCGGCGGCCAGGCCGGCGCGCACCTTGGTGTCCACCGGATTCACGGCCACCGCCTCCACCCGCACCAACAGGTCGTGGGGCCGCAGTTCCGGTAGGGGCAGCTCGATCTCCCGCAGCGGCAGCGGGCGCGGGGCCCGGTCTGGGCCGCTGGCCGCGGCGCTCTCGGCGACGATCGCTTTCATCGGCCGCCCAGCCAACCGCTGCCAACCGCTGCAGTCAGCCGGGGCGCCACCTGCAGGGCCTCGATGCGGGCCTCCAGGGGCGGATGGCTGGCGAACAGGGCGAACCAGCTGCGGGGAGAGGCGATTTTCAGGGTGTTGAGCGCGCCGCCATCGCGGCGATCGATCACGCCACTGGCCTGGCCGAGGCGCATCAACGCTGCCTGCATCGGCTCGGCGACGGTGCCAAGCAGCCAGCGTTCGCTGGCGCCGCCCCCCGGCCCCAGCAGCTGCAGCAAGGGCAACGCCGGCGGCAACAGGCCGGCGGCGGTGAGCAGGCTCAACAGCAGCGAGATGGTGAGCACCACCAGCAGGTTGGTGAGCAGGTACAGCAGGATTCGCATCGCCCTCACCGCCTGCAGGGGACGGCTTTGCACGCTTCCCCCGCAAGTTAGCCAGGGTCTGCCGCGGGGAATCCAGGCCCGTAATCTCGCCAGCAGCTTCCGCCACCGCCCATGCCCGTCCAAAACCGCTGGTCGGAGTCAGGCGCCCGCGAGGCGATCGAGCGCTACGGCGCCCAGGGGGTGGACGAGGCCCTGGCGTTGCGCACCTACTCGGCCCGGCTTCTGGGGGCCGATGCCGATCTGGTGCTGCACGGCGGCGGCAACACCTCGGTCAAAACCAGCGTCACCGGCCTGCTGGGCGAAACGATCCCGGTGCTGTGCGTCAAGGGTTCGGGCTGGGATCTGGCCACGATCGAGCCACCGGGACACCCGGCGGTACGGCTGCAGCCCCTGCAGGGGCTGCGGGCCCTGGAGTGCCTCAGCGATGAACAGATGGTGGCAGCCCAGCGCCAGAACCTGATCGATCCGGTGGCGCCCAATCCCTCGGTGGAGGCGCTGCTGCATGCCTTCCTGCCGCACACGTTCGTCGATCACACCCACTCCACGGCCCTGCTGGCCCTGGCCGATCAGGCTGAGGCCGAAGCGGTGTGCCGCGAGGTGTATGGCGAGCGGGTGGTGCTGGTGCCCTATGTGATGCCCGGTTTCGCCCTGGCCAAGGCCTGCGCCGACGCCTATGAGGCGGCGGTGGCCCGGGGACAGGAGCCCGAGGGCATGGTGCTGCTGCAGCACGGTCTGTTTTCCTTCGGCGCCACGGCCGAGGAGAGCTACGGGCGGATGATCGCGCTGGTGGGGCAGGCCGAAGGGCGCCTGAGCCAGGGACAGCGCTCGCTCCACACCATCGCTATGCCGGAGCGCCCCACCCCGGCGGCGGCGTTGCTACCGCAGCTGCGCGGTGCCCTGAGCCGGGCCGCCGAGGCCGCAGGTGCTCCCCGCCGCTGGATCCTGACGCTGCGCGACACCCCCCTGAGCCGCGCCGTGGTCGACGATCAGCGCCTGGCGGACTGGGTGACGCGCGGCGTGGCCACCCCGGACCACGTGATCCGCACCAAGGCCCGCCCCATGGTGTTGGCGGCCGATGCCTCGCTGGCGGCGATCGAGGCGGCGCTGGAGGCCTACACGGTGCAGTACCAGAGCTACTTCCAGCGTCAGAACGCCCGCGTCGGTGGCCACAAAACGATGCTGGATCCCTTGCCCCGGTTGATCGCTGTGCCAGGGCTGGGCCTGATCGGCGTCGGCAAGAGCGCCGTCGAGGCGGCCGTCACCGCCGACATCGGTGAGGCCTGGGCCAGCACCCTGCTGGCGGCCGAGAGCATCGGCCGCTTCGAGCCGGTGGGCGAGGACGACACCTTTGACATGGAGTACTGGAGCCTGGAGCAGGCCAAGCTCGGCAAGGTGGCCGAGAAGCCCCTGGCCCGCCAGGTGGTGCTGGTCACCGGCGGGGCTGGCGCCATCGGCGCGGCCACGGCCCGGGCCTTCGCCGCCCAGGGGGCCGAACTGGCGCTGCTGGACCTTGATGGCGAGGCGGCCCAGGCCGCGGCGGCCGCCTGCGGTCCGCGGGCCCTCGGTCTGGCCTGCGATGTCACCGATGGCCAGCAGGTGCGCGCCGCGATCGCGCGGGTGTGCGAGCACTTCGGCGGCCTCGATGTGGTGGTGAGCAATGCTGGCGCCGCCTGGACTGGCGCCATCGCCAGCCTGGCCGATGCCGAGTTGCGGGCGGCCTTTGAGCTCAACGTCTTTGCCCACCAGAGCGTGGCCCAGGCGGCGGTGGCGGTCTGGCGCCTGCAGGATGGCGTCGGCATGGCCCATGGCGCTGAACAGGCTGCGCCTCTGGGGGGCCAGCTGCTGTTCAACGTCAGCAAGCAGGCGCTCAATCCCGGCCCCAACTTCGGGGCCTACGGCGTCAGCAAGGCGGCCCTACTGGCGCTGATGCGCCAGTACGCGCTGGAGGAAGGTGAAAACGGCGTGCGCGTCAACGCGATCAATGCCGATCGCATCCGCTCCGGCCTGCTGGACACCACGATGATCCGGCAGCGCGCCGCCGCCCGCGGCGTCAGCGAGGAGGTCTACATGGCCGGCAATCTGCTGGGCCAGGAAGTGCTCGCCACCGATGTGGCCGCGGCCTTCGTCGCCCTGGCCCAGATGCAGCGCACCACCGGCGCCTTGCTCACCGTGGATGGGGGCAATGTGGCGGCGATGGTGCGCTGAGAGCCTGATCGATGGCTTGAGATTGAGCCCAGAGCTTGAGCCCAGAGCTTGAGCCCAGAGATTGAGAACAGAGATTGAGAACAGAGATTGAGAACAGAGATTGAGGCAAGCGGTTGGACTCCAGCAACGGCTGGCTCCTGGCTCCGGCGCCCATCGCTGCCTGGCGCCAGGCCACTGGGTCGCCGGGCCATTGGGTCGCCGGGCGCCGAAGCGGCGATCAGCCATGGCCGAGACAGGTGTTCAGCAATCTTCTGTTTGATGACCCAGAAAGCTCCGTGAAACCAGAGACGCCCGTGAACAAGCTGGTTGCACTCCGAGGGGGCCGGGCACTCCCTGCATGGGATTGGCACGCCACGCAGGTCTCTGGGTCATCAAGCTCACCCAAGGGGCAGTTTGCTGCCGAGGCGCTGATGGCCACGGGCCCCTGATCGTGAAGGAGACGGGGCTCAGAGCTCTCCTCAGCCAGGAGCGGATCGCCCTGGAATCCAGCCCATCGCTACGTGCAACATGCTCCTGACGGCCAGCCTGCCCGGTCCCCATCCAGCCGCGCGTTCTCTTCCGCGCCAATCCCCTTTTCGGCCATCCCTGCCGGGTGGTCTGCCTCCAGCGCCTTCAGGCGACGGCCCGGCGCCCGGCCAACCACAGGGCGAGGCTGATCCAGAGCACCACCAGGACCGAGCAGAAGGCGGTCCAGGTCGGCAGGCCCCAGCTGTCCACCGCCAGCGGAGCCACCACCGTGATCACGCCACCGGCCAGCAGGGGCTGGAGGATCAGTTGCTTGATCGAGAACGGCGTCAGGGTGCCGTTGCGGTCTTCGGGATCCACCATGTTCAGCAGCAGCAGACCGCTAGCGGCCACCCCGGTGGCCTGGCCGAACTCGATCAGGCCCCGTTCAAACCAGCTGGCCGGCAGGATCCGCGGCGCCAGCAGCAGAAACACCGCCAGGTTCCAGAGCAGCCCCACCACGGCCAGCACCGTCAACGGCAACCAGTCCTTGGCCAACAGCGACAGATCAAGGCAGGCGGTGGCGGCCGTGATCAGCAGATCGGCTGAGATGGTGCCGATTCGATTCTGAACCGGAGCAGAAGCCCAGTGGGCCTGGCCGCTGCGTTCCAGCACCAGCCGCACCAGCAGCGAGCCCACCAGGGCCAGGGGGAAGACCGGCAGCGCTTCGATCACCATCGCAAAGCCTCCCCCCAGGCTTGTGGCCAGATGGCGCAATCCCTCGAGCAGCCCCCAGCCGATCGCCACGGCTACGCCGTTGAGGGCCAGGTTCACCGCCCCCAGGGCGAGCGGTGCCGGCGCGGCGGACAGGGAGGCCCGGGACTCGGCAGGGAATGACTCGGCAGGCAATGACTCGGCAGGCAATGGCTCGGCAGGCAGTGGCTCGGCAAGCAGTGGCTCGGCAAGCAATGGCTCGGCAGGCAGTGCCTCTGAAGGGAATGGCTCTGAAGGCCCGGACTCTGAAAGCTGTGTTGGCAAGGTCGGGGACCCCGACGGCTGAGGCTGGCTCAGAACGCCTGGCGATGTCTGCAGTTCGGCGGGCCCGTTCTGCGATGGCCGCTGTCCAAGGGTCGCAGTCTGGCCCGGCCTGGGTGGCGAGTCCTGAAACTGGGGCCCCAGAGCTTGGGAGCGTCCCGATGTAGACCCGATCGCCGGCTCAGGGTTGGTCCAGGACGCCCCTGGGTTCGGCACCAGCGCCGGACCAACTCCGGAATCAGGATCCAGCGACGCGGCCAGCCAGGCTGCCGCCGCCGTGGCGCCCTGTTCTGCCCCGCCCAGGCCATCACTCAGCAACCAGCGCCGCCGCCGGCCCAGCACCACCACCAGTCCCCCCACCAAGGTGGAGGCCAGCAGGCCCACCGTGGCCATCGCCAGCCCGAGCGCCTCGCCGCTCTGCAGGCCCAGCCGCGCATAGGTCGGTCCCATGGCGGCAGCTGAACCATGGCCCCCTTCAAAGGCCACTTCGATCAGACAGGCCATCACATCGGGGGCCCCCAGCAGCGGTTTCAGCACCAGCAACACCGCCAGGCCGGCCACCACGTACTGGCCGAAGGCCAGGGTGAGCGCCATCAGCACCTGGGCTGAGAGCGGACGCCACAATCCCCCCAGCGCTGGCAGCGGTTTGCCCAGCAACAGACTGGCGAACACCAGGGTGAGCAGGATCAGGGGCAGCTGGTCCCAGAGGCTGATCACCGCGGGGGGGATCAGGGGCAGGGCGCCGGTGGGGGCGAGCAGCAGCCCCAGGGATCCGGCCAGCAGCGCTTCCGGAATCCCCCAGCGGTGCATGCCCAGCAGCTTGCCCAGCAGGCTGCCCACGGCCAGCAGGGCCAGCAGCAGTCCCAGGGCCAGGCCGAAGAGCGGCAGGGCTGTTGTGATCGTGGCCATCATTCTGGGGGTTCCTGCCGCGGGGATTGGTCAGGCCTGGAGGCCTCAGGCCGCAAGCGCCCGCGCGACAAGTCATCCGGTGGCAAGTCGTCGCGCTCGGTTTGGTTCCCTGGGACGGGGTCCGGCGGGTCCTGGTCAAGCTGGAAGTGATGGCGGAAGAAGGCTTCGCTGGCCTCGAGCACCTGCTGCTGCACGGCGCCGCTGCGGAAGCCATGGCCTTCGCCGGGAAACAGGTGCATCTGCACGGGTACGCCTTGCTCGCTCAGGGCCAGGGCGAGCCGTTCGCTCTGCTCCGGTGGCACCACCCGGTCCTCGAGGCCATGGAACAGGATCACTGGGCAGCGGATGCGCTCGGCCTGATGCAGCGGCGAGCGGGCCTCGTAGATCGCCTTGGCGGCCGGCCAGGGACCGATCAGGCCATCGAAGTAGCGCGCCTCGAAGCGATGGTCGCCGCCGGCCAGGGCTGCCAGGTCGGTGACGGGATAGCGGCAGGCCCCGGCCCGGATCGTGTCGTCGTGGCAGAGCGCCGCCAGCACCGTGAAGCCAGCAGCACTGCCGCCCTCCATGGCGATCCGCTCGGCGCTGGCCTGGCCGGCGGCCACCAGGGCCCGGGCGGCGGCGATGCAGTCGGCCACATCGACCACGCCCCACTGGCCGTTGAGCCGCTCGCGGTAGGCCCGGCCGAAACCGGTGGAGCCGCCGTAGTTCACATCCACCACCCCCCAGCCCCGGCTGGTCCAGAACTGCATCGCCAGGTTCAATCCGGTGCGGGCCATGGCGGTGGGGCCGCTGTGACCCTTCACCAGCAGGGGCGCTTCGGCGTGGCCCCCCCCTGCCGGCGGGTAGTACCAGGCCTGGGTGGCCAGGCCGCCGTGGCCTTCAAACCAGAGTTCCTGGGGCTGGCTGATGGTGGCCGCTTCCAGGGGATCGGCGGCGGCTGGCTGGTGGTGCCAGCGGCCGCTGCTGGTGTCGAGATCCAGCAGGCCCGAGCCGCAGTCGGGGGCGGCGGCCAGGGCCACCAGGCGGCCGTTCTCGGCGTCGAGGGCTGCCAGATCGTTGAAGGGCAGGTTCAAGGACTGCCAGAGCAGCGGCCGTTCACCCGTTGCGGCTGGCGTCAGCCGCCCCAGGTCCCAGCAGCCGTTGCGGCAGGCTGCCGCCAGCAGTTGCTGGCCATCCCAGGCGGTGGTGCGCATGCCGTACACCCACTGGGGCATGGCGAACTCCGCCGCCATCGGCAGCAGCGGCTGCCAGTGGGGTTCGGCATCGATGGCCAGGCTTTCGGCCCGGTCGAGCCGCTCCAGGTTCCACCAGCCGCTGCGGTCATTGGCCACCACCAGATCGGGGCCCGCCCAGAGGGGCTGAAAGATCGAGATCGCGCTGGCGTCGCTGGCGTCTGAGCCCGCCAGGCGACGCACCTCCACCAGCTGGCCGGCGGGATCGAAGCGTCCCAGCCACAGCTGGCTGCGTTCCCAGGGCATGCAGGGTTGCTGCCACTCCACCCAGGCCAGGTGGCTGCCGGCGGGGCTGAGCACCGCGTAGCCGATGAAGTCGGCGGGAAGGTGGAGCGGTTGCGGCTCGCCGCCCTTCAGGGGCACGCTGACCAGCTGGTCGCGGCCGCCCGCTTCCATCACGCCGATCCAGCGCTGGCGCTGCTGGTCGATGAGGCCATCGGCGAAGGCCCTGGAGTGCGGTGGATCGGTCGGGGGCGTGAGTCGCTGCGGTGCCGCCAGGGGCGCGTCTGGGCCGGAGGCGCTCAGATCCAGGCGCCAGAGGCCGCGATCGCCGTCGTCGCTGAACACCACGGTGGATCCGGCCACCGTGTAGCAACCGCCGCCGTAGTCATGCACCCGGCTGCGCAGGTTGCGGCCAGGCGTGAGCTCCTGGGGCGGATCTTCGCCGGACTGCAGCAGCAGGGTGGTGCGGCCCTGGTCCGCTGGGCGTTGTTCCAGCCAGAACAGGCGGCCGTCTGCGAGACACGGTTCCCGGAGCGCCGGGCTGGCTGCCACCGCCAGGGCCGCGGCGAGGTGCTGGCCAGGCGCTTGGGTGGGCTCGGCATGCCGCTGTTGGGGCTGGGCCTGGTTGCGAGCGTCGATCTGGTTGGCTTGCCGCGTTTGGGGCCAGTCGGGGCCCAGCCCTGGGGACGGGTCCGCAGCTCGATCTGCGGGCGAGTCAGGCCTTTGCCGCTGGGTCTGGCTTGCACGCCTGTCCGCGGGCCTGTCTGGGCTCCGCTCTTCGGGCTGGGGCTGGCTCGGGTTTGCGGGCTGGCTGGCGCGCTGGGCCTTGGGCTGGTTGGTGCTCAGCTCGTCGCTCTGGTCTTTCGTCCGATCCCCTGGTCCCCCCAACCCTGTCTCCCGGCGGTAACTCCTACAATGGTCCCCAACGATTCAGGTGACCCCTTGGCGCGTAGCTTCGCCCAATTGGCGCGAAAGGCCGATCAGAGCTTCCGTAGCCTCATGGTGCCGAAGCAACCGCTGGAGACGCCCCCCCTGGCCATCCATCAGCTCGGTGATCAGGAACTGCGCCATGCGGCCCGCCGGATCAGCAAGGTGGATGAATCCATCCGAGATCTGGCCCGCGACATGCTGCGTTGCATGTACACCGCCCGCGGCATCGGCCTGGCCGCGCCCCAGGTGGGGGTGCAGAAGCAACTGTTAGTCATTGATCTCGATTTCGAGGAGGCCGCCAATCCACCCATCGTGTTGATCAACCCGGAGATTGCCGCCGCAGGCGCCTCCCTCAACACCTACGAAGAGGGTTGCCTCAGTATTCCGGGGGTGTATCTCGATGTGGTGAGGCCTTCCACCGTGGAGGTGAGCTTCCGCGATGAGTACGGCCGGCCCCGGCGGATCAAGGCCGATGGCCTGCTCGCCCGTTGCATCCAGCATGAGATGGATCACCTCCAGGGGGTGCTGTTCGTCGATCGCGTCACCGATGAGCTCAGTCTCAACGAGGGGTTGAAGCAGCAGGGCTTTGAGCGCCAGCACGTCCAGTCCCTCCGCTGAAGTTCCGATGCCGATGAAACCTCTGGCCGGACTGTTCCTGGCTCTGGCCTGTGTGCTGGGCATCGCCGCCACCGGTTCGATCTTTGAGCTGGCCTACGGCGAACCCGATCTGGGGGTGCAGGCCACGCGCTGGATCCTGGCCGCCAGCCTGCCCGGAACCCTGCTCACCTTGCTGGTGGCGATCCGCATCAACAGCCCATCCCCGTCCTGAATCGGCCGCCCCACTGCCGGGGCCGGGTCGCAGACCGGTCTGAGATCGGGCTCGACCGGCTGGTGAGAAGCCGCTGGCCTGCATACGATTCGGTAGGCCGACCAGCCCCCTGACCCACCAGAGCGACGTGTTTTCTTCCCTGATCCCCGCACTGCTTCGCCGCAGGGGCCCCCTGGCCCAGGCCCCCATGGCTGTTGCCCGCCTTGGAGCTGTTGCCCGCCTTGGAGTTGTTCCTTGCCGTGGGTCGGCTCCCCGTTCTCGGGCTGTTGCTGGCACGGTTGCGGTGTCCGCCACGTTGGCTCTCGGTGCCGCCCTCTGGCCGGGCGGAGCCACGGCCCAGTCCATGTTCGGGGCCGCTGAACTGGAGCCCCAGAAGTTTGTGCTGGTGGCCTCACCAGTCGGTAGCAGCGGCCGCTATCAGTTGAACATCTACGAACAGGTCAACGATCGCAAGCCCTGTTTCGCCATCGGCGAGAGCAAGCCGGCAGCCGTGAATCCGCTTCTGGCCACCTTTGATTTCACCGGCATCTGCAGTCGCTACATCGATGCCAACGGCTATTCCGTGCGGGTCGGACCCAGCGACCTGGCCGGCTCCTACCGCGTGCTGGTGCGCAGCGAGGCCAGCGACACGCTGCTGATCGCCCTGCCGACCAAGCCTGGGGCCGGCCCCGAGATGGTGGTGGCCAAGGCCGGGGGCGCGGCCAGTGGTTTTCATAAACTCGATCTCGAGCCTGGCTGGCGGCTGATGCGACGCCAGTTCCGCGGTCGCAACCTCGGCCATGTCTATCTTTTCAACGAGGTTTGGCCTGGGGAGACCAGCCCAGCGGTCACCTCAGGCCCTCCACCCGGCCCAGCCCCTGCCGCCTCCGTCCCAGGCCTGAGCCCCTCCCCAGCCCCTGCGGCTTCTGGGCCTGCCGCCGCCACCGCGCCCCTGGCCCCCGTCGCGGCTTCCGAGTCCTTGAACGCCCCCGGTTCTTCGGCTCCGATCCCCCTGCAGGCGTCCCCGGCTCCGGTCACCCCCCTGCCAGCGCCCCCTCCCAACCTCTGACGGAGGCCTGTCGGGGGACTTGCTAGATTGTCGTGCTTGCAACGCTCCAGCAGCATTTCATGACCCAGGTCACTGTCGGCGAAAACGAAGGGATCGAATCCGCTCTGCGTCGCTTCAAGCGCCAGGTGTCCAAGGCCGGCATTTTCGCTGATCTGAAGCGGCTGCGCCACCACGAAACCCCCACCGAGAAGTACAAGCGCAAGGCCCAGCAGCGCCGCCGCCGCCGCTGATCAGCTGCCGGTTGCCTTCAGGCCCCAGCCGCTATTGCTGAAGCCATCATGCTCGGCTGGTGCCGTGATCTGAAGGAAGGCGAACCCAGATGCTGTTTGGCCCGCAGCAGATTTTTTGGCTTGGCGATATGTCTTGTGGGACCGATTCAGCCCAATCGAAGGGGACTAGCGGACTCGCTGGACACCAAGTCGAAGCTGCGAAAGGTGAGCGCTTCGGCGATGGCTGCCGTTCCCACCGTTGGCTGGCCGGCCAGGTCGGCGATGGTGCGGGCCACCCGCAGCAGCCGCATGCCGCCACGGGCTGAAAGGCGCCGCTGCTCCATGGCCCGCTCCCAGAGCTGGCGGCCCGGCGCTTCCAGGGCCAGCACCTGGGGCAGGGCCTCCGCGGCCACCTGGGCGTTGCAGCCGCCATCGGGATTGCGCGCCGCCATGCGGGATCTGGCCTGGCGTACCCGCAGCGCCACCACCGCGCTGGTTTCAGGTTGCTGCCTGAAGGCGGCATCGGCACTGGCCCGCTCACGGCTGTCAACAAGGCCATTGGCCAACTCCCGGGCCGCTGGCCGCCGCATCACCACCTGGAGATCGAGGCGATCCAGCAGGGGCCCTGACAGCCGACTCCAGTAGCGGCGGCGCAGACTTTCACCGCATTGGCAGCTGCCGTCGGCTTCGCCGTAGCGGCCACAGGGGCAGGGATTGGTGGCGGCTACCAAGGTGATGCGGCAGGGGAAGCGGCAGCGTTGGCGGGTGCGACTGATCAGCACGTCGCCCTCCTCCAGGGGTTGGCGCAGCTGATCGAGCACGTCGCGGCGGAATTCCGCCAGTTCATCGAGAAACAGCACCCCATGGTGGGCCAGGCTGACTTCACCCGGCATCGGAATCGTGCCGCCGCCGATCAGGGCGGCGCCCGAGCAGCTGTGGTGCGGGCTGCGAAAAGGGCGCTGGCTGATCAGGTCGCCCCCCTCCAGCAGCAGACCTGCCACCGAGTGCAGCCGGGTGAGCTCCAGCGCCTCAGCCGCCTCCAGCGGTGGCAGCAACCCCGGCAGTCGCCGCGCCAGCATGGTCTTGCCGCTGCCCGCCGCCCCCACAAGCAGCAGATGATGGCCCCCGGCCGCGGCGATCTCCAGGGCCCGACGGCCGTGGGGCTGGCCGCGCACATCCACCAGGTCCGGGCCGCCGCTGGCGGCAGGCTGGGCGATCGCGGCGCGGGCTGGAGGGATCTGGGCCGGATCGCGGAGCACGGCGATCACCTCGCGCAGATCCTGGGCGCCCCACACCGGTAGCCCCTCCACCAGGGCCGCTTCGGCGGCATTGGCCGCCGGCACCAGCAGTCCTCGCGCTGAGGCGGCGCGAGCCGCCATCGCCAGGGCCAGCACGCCGCGGATCGGCCGCAGACGGCCATCGAGGCCCAGTTCCGCCGCACTCCAGATGCCCTGGAGCTGCTCTGGCGCCAGCTGGCCGCTGGCCAGCAGCAGCCCCAGGGCAATCGGCAGATCGAAGCCTGGACCGGCCTTGCGCAGATCGGCCGGGGCCAGGCTCACCACCACCCGGGTGAGCGGCACCTTGAGGCCACTGTTGCGGATCGCGGCACGCACCCGTTCACGCGCCTCCTGCACCGCCGCATCCGGCAGGCCCACCAGTTGCAGGCCCGGCAGTCCCGGGGCGATGTCCACCTCCACCGACACTTCCACGGCCTCCAGTCCCCGCAGGGCCGCACCGCTGCAGCGTGCCAACATCAGTTCAAGGGATCACTGCCCACCAGTGCCACCCCCTGTCCCATCAGCCGCTCCAAGGGCGTCAATCAGGCCATGTCCAGCGACACGATCTTCGGCCGCATCCTGCGGGGCGAGATTCCCTGTGACGCGGTCTACAGCGACGACCTTTGCCTGGCCTTCCGCGATGTGACCCCCCAGGCGCCGGTGCATGTGCTGGTGATTCCGCGCGAACCGATTTCCCAGCTGGCTGAGGCCACCCCCGAGCACCAGGCCCTGCTGGGCCATCTGCTGTTGGTGGCCGCCAAGGTGGCCCAGCAGGAGGGGCTCAGCAGCTGGCGCACCGTGATCAACAGCGGCGCCGAGGCGGGGCAGACCGTGTTCCATCTGCATGTGCACGTGATCGGCGGCCGCCCCCTGGCCTGGCCGCCGGGCTGAGCCGCCAGGGCACGGCTGGGTCTCCCTGACCCTCGCTACCGCAGCTGGGCGGGGCGAGCGGCGACAATGCCTTGATCTGCCAGGTTTCATGACCCCCTTCAAGGCGTTCCGCGATCAGCTGGGCAAGCTGCAGCGGCTGGCCCAGCCTTATTTCCTGCCGCTGGACAACGGCGCCAGCTCGGGCCAGTTCCTGGTGCTGGTGGTGGCGCTGATCGCGGTGGTGGTGGGCTTCACCCTGCTGCTGTTGACGGCGGTGATGGCGGCCAGCGGCGCCTGGATTCCGGAATTGCAGGCCCGCTTCCTGCCGGGCGTGCCCCAGCAGGTGGCGGCGATCTGGGCGGGCCCCTACGGCAAGGTGGTGATGGTGCTGTTCGGCGCCGGTCTGCTCTGCTTTGGGGCCGCGCGCGCCAAGTTGCGCCAGGGCCGCTGGCTGCCCTGGTTGCTGCTGGGGGTGATCACGCTGCTGATCCTGGTGATCAACGGCATCAATGTGGGCATTAGTTTTGTCGCCCGCAACATCGAGAACGCCCTTGTGGCCTACAAGGCCGAGGAGTTTTGGAAGATCGTCGCGATCTATGCCTTCTGTCTGGTCCTGGCTTTGCCGATCCGGGCCCTGCAGAGCTACCTGATCCCCAAGCTGGGGCTGATGTGGCGCGAGTGGTTGAGCGAGAGAATGCTGGGACGTTATCTGACGAATCGGGCCTATTACGTTCTTAATCCAAACGATGAAAGCGTCGAAGAGATTGACAACCCAGATCAGCGAATCTCCCAGGATGCCGCCAGCTTTACGGCGACGAGCCTGAGTGTGACGGTGGAGGTCATCTCGGCCTTGCTGACTTTCTTCAGTTTCATTATCGTCCTCTGGAGCATTAATGTCACCCTGGCCCTGTGGCTGTTGGGCTATTCGGTTGGTGGCACCGCTTTGATTGTGTTTGCCAGTCGCAAGCTGGTGAATCTTAACTACCAGCAGTTGAAGTTGGAGGCCGACTTCCGTTATGGTCTTGTGCATATTCGTGATAATGCTGAGTCGATTGCGTTTTACCGTGGTGAGCAGCAGGAACAGAAAGAAGGATCGCGGCGGCTGGGTGGCGTCATTCAAAACTACAATAAATTGATCATCTGGGAAGCCTTGATCAGTGTGATCCAGCGCTCCTACGACTACTTCTCCCGCTTCCTGCCTTGGCTGGTGATCGCACCGATCTACTTCGCCAAGCAGGTGGATTTCGGCGTGTTCGGCCAGGCCAGCATCGCCTTCTCCCAGGTGCTGTTCTCGGTGAGTTATATCGTCAACAACATCGATCGCCTCGCCGCCTTCTCTGCTTCGATCAGCCGTCTGGAGGGCTTCCAGGGCAAGGTGGAGGCGATCAGTGGTGAAGTGGCGGCCCAGTCGGCGGTGGATCTCGATCGTTCGGCTCTGGGGGGTGACTCCGGTGTCGAATCGCCGGATTCGATTCTGGTGAGCCATGTGGATCTGGTGCCGCCGCGCAGCAGCCGGCGTTTGA
Organism: Synechococcus sp. UW140; assembly: GCA_945872185.1. Taxonomy (GTDB): domain Bacteria; phylum Cyanobacteriota; class Cyanobacteriia; order PCC-6307; family Cyanobiaceae; genus Cyanobium. The sequence continues at coordinate 17,213 of CAMBZX010000051.1, forward strand.
TTCATGATCTCAGCCTTCAGGTGGCCCCCAGCCAGCGCCTGCTGGTGGTGGGCCCCTCCGGCTGTGGCAAGACCTCATTCCTGCGCCT